>NZ_AUKV01000002.1:0-457941 GCF_000424945.1 Streptomyces sp. 142MFCol3.1 | reverse complement strand
GACCTGTCTCGGCACTCCGGGCGCCCCGTCCGAGTGCGCACGGGGCGAACGGTCGGGCCTCGACCGGCGCCGACCGCTTCGTTTGGCTGCAACCGCTCCGGCTGGCGTCAACCGCCTCGACCGGTGGCTCCCGCCTCTGTCGGCGCCAACCGTCGCTCGTCGACGGCTCCCGCCCTGAGATCGGCGGCTCCCGCCCTGAGATCGGCGGCTCCCGCCCTGAGATCGGCGGCTCCCGCCCCGATCGGGCGATTCCCGTTCCGAGATCGGCTTCTTCCACCGCGACTCGCGCGCGCCCGCACCCGAGGCGGACGGAATGTCTCGGCCATACCTCGGCATCAATCGACACTTCTGTCACAGCCGGCGCATGCCTTCCCTGGAGACGCGCCCCGCGCCGCCCGGCCGCCCGGGGCGCACCTGCGGCCTCCGTCCGCCCCCTGCGCGCCACCCACGGCCGCATCCGATCAGAGGAGTCCCCTGCCCCGCGCACGGCGCGGACCACCTCCCGCGGCGGTGGGGCCGACGGAGACCGACGGGGACCGGAAGGCCTTCTGACCTGCGGCGATCTTCAGATCGCCGGCGGTCGCGAGGGATCACCGACTTTCCTCGGAGGCCGCTCCCGCCCCGCTCCGGGGCCCGGCGCGGTGCCACCCCACGCGGTTGCGAACACCGACCTGACTCCGCAGTAGCCAAGGGTTGACAGCCGGAAGCGCTGAGTGCCGCTGTGAGCCTCTTTGGGCCCGGGGCCGTATATGGGGAGTCGGCCGAGACCGGTTCAGGGCGGCACATGCGGACTCAGGTACCGGCAAACCCCCATCACTGTCGGCGCTACCGGTAGACTGGAGGCTAATCCCGCCCCACTTGTGGGACACACCGAGCAACGCTGACTAAGGCTTACCAACGCAACACGCCGCAGCCGCTCCGGCCACCCGCCGGGAGCTTGGCTTGTGCTGTGCCAGAAAGGGCGCTTCGTGGCCGATTCCGGCAACCCCAACGAGAACATCCCGTCCACCGACGCCGGCGCCACTGGCGAGGTCACATCCTCGTACGACGCCAGCGCCATCACCGTCCTCGAGGGTCTGGACGCGGTCCGCAAGCGACCCGGCATGTACATCGGCTCGACCGGTGAGCGCGGACTCCACCACCTCGTGTACGAGGTCGTCGACAACTCCGTCGACGAGGCGCTGGCCGGCCACGCGGACACCATCGACGTGACGATCCTGGCCGACGGCGGTGTACGCGTCGTCGACAACGGCCGAGGCATCCCGGTGGGCATCGTCGCCTCCGAGGGCAAGCCGGCCCTTGAGGTCGTGCTGACCGTGCTGCACGCGGGCGGCAAGTTCGGCGGCGGCGGCTACGCGGTCTCCGGTGGTCTGCACGGCGTCGGCGTCTCCGTCGTGAACGCTCTGTCGAGCAAGGTCTCCGTCGAGGTCAGGACCGACGGCCACCGCCACACGCAGGACTACAAGATGGGCGTCCCGACCGCCCCGCTGGCCAAGCACGAGGTCACGGAGGAGACGGGCACGTCGGTCACCTTCTGGGCCGACCCCGACATCTTCGAGACCACGGAGTACTCCTTCGAGACGCTCTCGCGGCGTTTCCAGGAGATGGCGTTCCTCAACAAGGGTTTGACCATCAAACTCACTGACGAGCGCGAGTCGGCGAAGGCCACCTCCGGGGCTGACGAGGCGGGTGCGGACGACACCGCCGAGGTCAAGACCGTCACGTACCACTACGAGGGCGGCATCGTCGACTTCGTGAAGTACCTCAACTCCCGCAAGGGAGACGTGGTGCACCCGACGGTGATCGACCTGGAGGCCGAGGACAAGGACAAGAGCCTCTCCCTCGAAGTCGCGATGCAGTGGAACAGCGGCTACAGCGAGGGCGTCTACTCCTTCGCCAACATCATCCACACCCACGAGGGCGGCACGCACGAGGAGGGCTTCCGTGCGGCGCTGACCTCGCTGATCAACAAGTACGCGCGCGACAAGAAGCTGCTTCGCGAGAAGGACGACAACCTCACGGGCGACGACATCCGCGAGGGTCTGACCGCGATCATCTCGGTCAAGCTGAGCGAGCCGCAGTTCGAGGGCCAGACCAAGACCAAGCTGGGGAACACGGAGGCCAAGACCTTCGTGCAGAAGGCGGTCTACGAACACCTCAACGACTGGCTCGACCGCAACCCGAACGAGGCCGCGGACATCATCCGCAAGTCCATCCAGGCGGCCACCGCGCGCGTGGCGGCCCGCAAGGCGCGTGACCTCACCCGCCGCAAGGGCCTCCTGGAGTCGGCGTCCCTGCCGGGCAAGCTCTCCGACTGCCAGTCGAACGACCCCACCAAGTGCGAGATCTTCATCGTCGAGGGTGACTCCGCCGGCGGTTCGGCCAAGTCCGGCCGCAACCCGCAGTACCAGGCGATCCTCCCGATCCGAGGAAAGATCCTCAACGTCGAGAAGGCGCGGATCGACAAGATCCTGCAGAACCAGGAGATCCAGGCGCTGATCTCGGCCTTCGGCACCGGAGTCCACGAGGACTTCGACATCGAGAAGCTCCGCTATCACAAGATCATCCTGATGGCGGACGCCGACGTCGACGGCCAGCACATCAACACCCTGCTGCTGACCTTCCTGTTCCGCTTCATGCGGCCGCTGGTCGAGGCCGGACACGTGTTCCTCTCCCGTCCCCCGCTCTACAAGATCAAGTGGGGCCGGGACGACATGGAGTACGCGTACTCCGACCGCGAGCGCGACGCGCTGCTCGAGATGGGCCGCCAGCGCGGAAAGCGCGTCAAGGAGGACTCGATCCAGCGCTTCAAGGGCCTCGGTGAGATGAACGCCGAGGAACTGCGCATCACGACGATGGACCAGGAGCACCGCGTCCTCGGCCAGGTCACTCTCGACGACGCCGCCCAGGCCGACGACCTGTTCTCGGTGCTGATGGGCGAGGACGTCGAGGCGCGCCGCGCGTTCATCCAGCGCAACGCCAAGGACGTCCGCTTCCTCGACATCTGAGTCGGTCTCAGCTGACCGCACCAGAAAGGATCTTCACCAGCAATGGCCGACGAGAACATTCCGAGCATCCCTGAAGACGAGGGTCTGGCTCTCCGTGTCGAGCCCGTCGGGCTCGAGACGGAGATGCAGCGCTCGTACCTCGACTACGCGATGTCCGTCATCGTGTCGCGCGCGCTGCCCGACGTACGGGACGGCCTCAAGCCTGTCCACCGCCGCGTCCTGTACGCCATGTACGACGGCGGCTACCGGCCCGAGAAGGGCTTCTACAAGTGCGCCCGCGTCGTCGGCGACGTCATGGGCAACTATCACCCGCACGGCGACTCCTCGATCTACGACGCGCTGGTCCGCCTCGCGCAGCCGTGGTCGATGCGGATGCCGCTGGTGGACTCCAACGGCAACTTCGGTTCCCCGGGCAACGACCCGGCCGCCGCCATGCGGTACACCGAGTGCAAGTTGATGCCGCTGTCCATGGAGATGGTCCGCGACATCGACGAGGAGACCGTCGACTTCACGGACAACTACGACGGCCGCTCCCAGGAGCCGACCGTTCTGCCGGCTCGCTTCCCGAATCTGCTGATCAACGGCTCCGCCGGTATCGCGGTCGGCATGGCGACCAACATCCCGCCGCACAACCTCCGTGAGGTCGCGGCCGGCGCCCAGTGGTACCTGGAGCACCCCGAGGCCTCCCACGAGGAGCTGCTCGACGCCCTTATCGAGCGCATCAAGGGCCCCGATTTCCCGAGTGGTGCCCTGGTAGTGGGCCGCAAGGGCATCGAGGAGGCGTACCGCACGGGCCGCGGCTCCATCACGATGCGCGCGGTCGTCGAGGTCGAGGAGATCCAGAACCGCCAGTGCCTGGTGGTCACCGAACTCCCCTACCAGGTCAACCCGGACAACCTCGCGCAGAAGATCGCCGACCTGGTGAAGGACGGCAAGATCGGCGGCATCGCGGACGTCCGCGACGAGACGTCGTCCCGCACGGGCCAGCGGCTCGTGATCGTGCTCAAGAGGGACGCCGTCGCCAAGGTCGTCCTGAACAACCTCTACAAGCACACTGACCTGCAGACGAACTTCGGCGCCAACATGCTGGCGCTGGTGGACGGCGTCCCGCGCACGCTGTCGCTCGACGCGTTCATCCGCCACTGGGTGACGCATCAGATCGAGGTCATCGTCCGCCGTACGAAGTTCCGGCTGCGCAAGGCCGAGGAGCGCGCGCACATCCTGCGCGGCCTCCTGAAGGCCCTGGACGCCATCGACGAGGTCATCGCGCTG
This sequence comes from Streptomyces sp. 142MFCol3.1, assembly GCF_000424945.1. Lineage (NCBI taxonomy): Bacteria > Bacillati > Actinomycetota > Actinomycetes > Kitasatosporales > Streptomycetaceae > Streptomyces > Streptomyces sp. 142MFCol3.1. The sequence continues at coordinate 453,661 of NZ_AUKV01000002.1, read as the reverse complement.
ATCCGGCGCAGCGACACCGTAGAGATCGCGCGCGAGGGCCTGATGGGCCTCCTGGAGATCGACGAGATCCAGGCCAACGCGATCCTCGAGATGCAGCTGCGCCGGCTGGCCGCCCTGGAGCGTCAGAAGATCATCCAGGAGCACGACGAACTCCAGGCGAAGATCCGCGAGTACAACGAGATCCTCGCCTCGCCGGTGCGCCAGCGCGGCATCATCAGCGAGGAGCTCGCCGCGATCGTCGAGAAGTTCGGCGACGACCGCCGCTCGAAGCTGGTGCCCTTCGACGGCGACATGTCCATCGAGGACCTGATCGCCGAAGAGGACATCGTCGTCACCATCACGCGCGGCGGCTACATCAAACGAACCAAGACGGAGGACTACCGCTCACAGAAGCGGGGCGGCAAGGGCGTACGCGGCACGAAGCTGAAGCAGGACGACATCGTCGACCACTTCTTCGTGTCGACCACGCACCACTGGCTGCTGTTCTTCACCAACAAGGGCCGCGTCTACCGCGCGAAGGCGTACGAGCTTCCGGACGCCGGCCGTGAAGCGCGCGGCCAGCACGTCGCGAACCTTCTCGCCTTCCAGCCGGACGAGGCGATCGCCGAGATCCTCGCGATCCGTGACTACGAGGCGGCGCCCTACCTGGTCCTGGCCACCAAGGGCGGCCTGGTGAAGAAGACGCCTCTGAAGGATTACGACTCGCCCCGTTCGGGCGGCGTCATCGCCATCAACCTCCGTGAGACGGAGGACGGTTCCGACGACGAACTGATCGGAGCCGAACTCGTCTCGGCCGAGGACGATCTGCTGCTGATCAGCAAGAAGGCCCAGTCGATCAGGTTCACCGCGACGGATGACGCATTGCGCCCCATGGGCCGTGCGACCTCGGGCGTCAAGGGGATGAGTTTCCGCGAGGGCGATCAGCTTCTCTCGATGAATGTTGTTCGACCCGGTACGTTCGTGTTCACTGCGACAGACGGTGGGTACGCGAAGCGGACCGCTGTCGACGAGTACCGCGTCCAGGGTCGCGGTGGCCTCGGTATCAAGGCCGCCAAGATCGTCGAGGATCGCGGCTCCCTCGTCGGTGCGCTGGTGGTCGAGGAGACCGACGAGATCCTCGCCATCACACTGTCGGGCGGTGTGATTCGTACGCGAGTCAACGAGGTCAGGGAGACGGGCCGTGACACCATGGGTGTCCAGCTGATCAACCTGGGCAAGCGCGATGCCGTGGTCGGTATCGCTCGTAACGCCGAGGCCGGTCGTGAGGCGGAGGAGGTCGACGGTGACATCACCGTGGACGAGTCCGCCGAAGGCGCCGAGGCCATCGGTACGGACGAGGGCGAGCAGTCCTCGGCCGAGTAGCGCGAGGAGTGAGTCATCGTGAGCGGAGCCACGGGCGCCGGATCGACCGGTACGGAAACGGACGGCGGCCGTGGCCCCGCCACGGATGCGACTGACTCCCATGACTCTCATGTTTCCCAGGGGGGAACTGTGACCGACACCCGAGGCCCGCAGGCCCAGCAGTACGCGGGCGGCCAGCCGGCCCCGGCAGGGGCGCCCCTGGCGCCGGGTTCGCCGCTGCCCGGGGAGCGACAGCCCCAGCAGCCAGGCCAGCCCTATCACCCGCCGCAGGCCTACCCGGCCCAGACGCCTTCGGGCGCGGTGCGCCGGCCGCGTACGGGCGCACGTACGGCACCGCGGACGCGCAAGGCGCGACTGCGGGTGGCCAAGGCCGACCCCTGGTCGGTGATGAAGGTCAGCTTCCTGCTCTCCATCGCGCTCGGCATCTGCACGATCGTGGCATCGGCGGTGCTGTGGATGGTCATGGACGCGATGGGCGTCTTCTCGACCGTCGGCGGCACCATCTCCGAGGCGACCGGGTCGAACGAGTCCAACGGCTTCGACCTCCAGTCGTACCTGTCGCTCCCGCACGTCCTGATGTTCACGTCCGTCATCGCGGTCATCGACGTGGTCCTGGCGACCGCGCTGGCCACGCTCGGAGCCTTCATCTACAACCTCTCCGCGGGCTTCGTCGGCGGTGTCGAGCTGACGCTCGCCGAGGACGAGTGAACCCCCGTTCAAACGTCTCCCGACTATCGATTTTGGGACTGGCCGCGTCGTGCGCTAATCTTCAGAGGTCAGCGCGCGGGACACACACCGCAAAGCGCGGCGGGGCTATAGCTCAGTTGGTTAGAGCGCATCCCTGATAAGGATGAGGCCACAGGTTCAAATCCTGTTAGCCCCACCAGCACGAAGACCCCCGGTCCATACGGACCGGGGGTCTTTGACGTCTACGGCTGACATCAACCCATGAGGCGCGATGACTGATCCATCCCGACGGCTTCCCGCTCGCTGTCGCCGACCGCGTGCGTGTAGACGTCCATGGTCATGCTGATCCGGCTGTGCCCGCAGGATCGCTTGGGAGACGGGATGGACCTTCAGAAGGACGAACAGGGTCCCGCGGCTCCGCCTGCCGGTGCATCGACCGGCGGTCGGATCCTCCGGGGGCTCACCGGGCTCACCGGGCTCACCGGGCTCACCGGGCTCACCGGGCTCACCGGGCGCAGGGGGCGCAGGGGGCCAGGTGAACCGGGACCCGGTCCGGTGCAGGCCGACGCGTTCCACGGGCCGGACGATCGCGTTCCGAGCCCTCTTCGCACCGGAGCGTGCGCCGTGCAACCTTCCCCCCGGCTCACGAGTCTTCACGCTGTACTTCGTCCCGCACAGCGTGAAAGACCTCCGTGCTCCGGAAGAGTCTCGTCGCCGCCCGGACCGGTGCTGCCCTGTGCGCCGTCGTCCTCGGCAGCCTGCTGACCGCCGCTCCGCAGGCTGCAGCCGCCGACGTCACCTGCTCGACCAACGTCTACAAGCGGACGTTCTACAAGAACACCTCGTTCTCCGGCTCTCCGGTGAAGACCGACTGCGACAGTGCGATCAGCCAGAGCTGGTCCGGCAGCCCGGTCTCCGGAGTGCCGTCGAACGGCTTCGGCGTCCGCTGGTCGGTGACCCGCGACTTCGGCTCCGGCGGCCCCTTCACGTTCACCGCCTCCGCCACCGACGGCGTCCGCGTCTATCTGGACGGCGTCCGCAAGATCGACCTGTGGACGGGCACCGGTGACACCGCCCGCTCCAAGAGCGTCAATCTCACCGTCCCCTCCGGCAAGCACACCCTCCGCGTCGACTACGTGAACTGGACCGGCGCCGCGAAGGTCAAGTACACGTACACACCGCGGACCTCGGCCACGTACGACAAGACGAAGCCGCTCGCCCCCACCGGCGTGAAGACCGCCTACAACACCACCACCCGCAGGACGACCGTCTCCTGGTCCGCCAACAAGGAGATGGACCTGGCGGGTTACTCCCTCTACCGGCGGCCCGTAGGTTCCGGCACCTGGACGAAGGTCACCACGACCACCGCCCGCAGCCACACCGACCCGCTGGTCAACCCCGACGACCGCACGCCCTACTACTACGAGGTCCGCGCCCAGGACAAGGCGGGCAACGCCTCGTCGGGCAGCACGGACACCGTCGTCCGGCCTCTGCCCGTCGTCGCCTCCCTGACCGGCACCTACGACAAGGCGACCGGCAACGTCACCCTGAAGTGGCCCCTCAACACCGAGGCGCACTTCGACCACTACACCGTCCTGAGCAACGACAAGGTGGACGGCTCCTACGTGTGGGTCCCGCTCGGCACCACCAAGGGCAGCACCTGGACCACCGGGCCCGTCACCGCCGACGGCGAGACCCGTCACTACCGCGTCCTCGTCACCAACGACGGCGGCACCACCACCTACAACCCGCTCGGGCTCGACTCCACCGCCACCAACGAGCTCTGGCTGGACATCCCCGACGGCATAGCCCCCGCCTACGCCCCCGATCTGACCCTGGGGACCTGTGCGGGCGGCATCCAGGCGACCGCCAGCCACAGCACGCCGGCTCCGATACGCGACTTCGTCGGCTTGGAGGTCGAGCGCCGCGAAGCGGGGACGGGCACCTGGTCGGTGGTCCTGCACAAGGGGTTCGACCCGCGCCTCGCCACCGCCACGGCCACCGCCTGTGACCCGCTGCCCGCCGACGGGCGCAGCTACGACTACCGGGCCCGTACCTATGACGCGGCCGGCAACTACTCGCCGTCCAGCACGATCGAGACCGTGCGGATCGGCTGACAGGCACGGGGGCCACGCCCTGCGGGTGGGTCCACCGGTCCGAAGGCCCCCGACCGATCAGGGCCGGGGGTCTTCGTCGTGCCGGTCACGCGCCGCGTACACCGCGCGCGGGGGCTCATCAGCCGCCGTGGCGCACTTTCCCAGGCGAGGAGATGCGCCCGCTCCCGGTCCAGGGCGTCGCTCAGCCGCTCGTACGCGTCGGCGTGCCGCTGCCAGGCGGGTCACCTCGTGGTGGGAGGCGTGCGGTCCGCGCTCCTTTGTCACGGAGGTTCGTGGATTCGGCGCAGGCTTCGCGAGCCGTAACGAGAAGTACTCAATCTGCGTGTAGATGTAGATTCACACGGTGTGGGTGAGGGGTTGCGCGAGGCGCCTGATCCGTCTGCCGCCGTGCGGTGGCGGCTGGGGTGGCGGGGGCTCAAGTGATCGAGGCTATCTACAGTACTCGTGTAGATGTAGATTCAGTCAAGAGTGCGAGGCCCGTGCGAACTGGCGACGGGGGTGTGGGGCGTGCGGTAGTGCGTGAACAGGGCGGAGTGCTCCGTGCTCCGAGAAAGCCGGATGTCAATCTGCGATCTACTTGCGCATGTGGATGTTGTCGGTCGATGCTCGGGAACGTGACCAAGCAGCCTCATCAACCCGGCGAACCCGGCTCCGGCGAAGGTGTCGCCCACGGGGGTGAGGACCTTGCCGCACTGCTGGAACGTCTCCTTGCTCAGGTGCCGGACAGGACGCAGAAGGATCTGGCCGAGCAGGCCGGCATCTCGTATCCCACGCTCAACGCGTGGATGAATCGGACCCGTGGAACGTCCCGTATCGATCCTGAGAAGCTCCGCGCGATGGTGGAAGTGTTCCGTCGTTGGGGCGTGAAGACCACGCCGCGGGAATTCTTCGCGACCGTCGGCCGACCGGTTCCCGGCCCCAGTGGGGACGAGCGGGAGGCCCAGCTGCTGAAGCTCTACCGGCAACTGCCCGAGTCCAGGCAGCGCGCCCTGGTCAAGAACGCCGAGGCGATGCTCCAGCTCAGTCGCGTCATCTGAAAGTGGCTCACGTCTGAGGGTCGTTCACATCTGAGGGTCGTTCACGGTCTGCGTTCGTTCAGGTCTGAGGTCGGCTGGTCGTGCGCAGGCCGTCCGTCGCCCGAAGGCCGTATGTCGTCTGCGGGTCGTATGTCGTCCGTGGGTCGTGCGTCGTCTGAAGGGCCTGCGCCGGCCGGTTGGCCCGGACGCATCGGTGGAAAGTCCTGGGGGTGGTCCGGGGCACGGCCTTCTGCGTGGTGCGGACATCCGGGCGGAACACGTCGACGGCTCTCGTACGGCTTGGACGCGTGAGCACGAACGGCGGGCCGCTGGCCTCCCGGAGCGGGATCACTTCATGCCTGGGGGCATTTCCTGGGGAGGTAGCCGTGGGCATCCTGATCTGCGTGGCGGACGATCTGCCGAAAATCGCCGTCCGGGACCCTGACGAGGTCAGCGTCCTCGTGGCGAGAGGCGGCGAGACCGGCGAACTGCCGCGGGAAGTGCAGGAGATCCTCACGATCGACCTCGGTGCGCCGGCCACTGCCGACGCGGCATTTCTCTGCTTCTGCGGCACACGAGTGGAACTGCCGGGCGAACTCGCACGTCTCGGTGCGGTCGAGGCTTCCGGCACCCGCTGACACGCAGAGCGGTCGATGCCCGTCACTGTGTACCGGTGTGGCAGCCGACCATGGAGGGGGAGCCGGCCGTGTCGACGTGGTCGGGGGCGGCCGTGGAGTCGTTCAGCGCGTTCATGAAGGCGGTCGTGTCCGTGGAGGGTCGGTGACGGCATGCGGGGGAAGAGCCGTGTGCCTCGGCGCGGATCCGCTGCTTCATCGTCGGCGGAAGTCCCCTGTCGGCGGACAAGGCCGGGGACCAGCTCCGGGGCGACGGCTCCGGGAGCCTCGGGGCCGGGACGCCGGTGTTGCGCTCGGGCTCGGGCTGGGGTACCGCCGCGGCGGCGGTCGTGGTGACGAGGCCGAGTGTCGTGCACAGGGCGAGGAAGGCGGTGACGATGGCGGTCCACAGTTTCATGACCTGGTTCCTGGCCATGTTCCCTCACTTTCGGGTTGGGCGATTTGCGTACTTTCCTCATGATGTGTATGGGGTCCTCGAAGTGGTGGACCCACGCTCGTGGCGCGTCGATCTTCTGATGAACACCCACTCGGATGGGTGCATGAGAGCTGCAAAGTGGAGGAGAAGGGCTTAGAGGGGACAAAGTCACCTTCCGTGGAGGTGTGCTCACCCTCTGGACGCAGCGGATCGAGTGACTTCTACTGCGCTGTACCGGCCGTGAGTTGGGGGGCCGACGCAGGTCACCGATCGATATCGGGCGGTGTGTATAGTCGGGCGCCAGAGGTCCCCTACGTCAACGAAAGACGAGGTCGCGCGGTGAAGAAGCTTCTCCTGGTCGCACTGGCCGCCATCGGCGGGCTCCTCGTGTACCGCCAGATCCAGGCGGATCGCGCCGAGCAGGATCTGTGGACGGAGGCGACTGACTCCGTGCCCACGGGTTCGTGAGTATCGACAACAGTCTCAGAGCAGACCCCGGCCGCCCTCGCGGTCGGGGTTTTGTGTTCTCCGCGGGCGTTTGCGGCGCCGTCGGTTCTCCACGGCACATGAAGTGACGACCGACGGCCTGCGTGTGTTCGGCGCACCGCGCGACGAGAGCCGCGTGCGTCTTGGGCGTCGCGCCGTTTCGGCCGCTTGTGCGGATAGCGCGGGTGGTGCGGCGGCGGGCGGGGCAGGATGGGCCCACGATTCCGGGGCCTCGACGAGGGGGTGGCGCGTGATGGGGCGGCGCACGGTGTGGTGGCTCGGCCGGGTGCTGCCGGCCGCCGGAGCTGCGCTGGTCGCGATGCTCGCGCCGACCTGGCAGACCGCCACGGCCGACACGCAGCCGGTCGGGGGCGACCGAGGTGGCGCGCGCCCGATCGCGGCCGATGCGGGCACGATGCGCACGGTCAGCGCCGATGGGGGTGGCACGCGTACGGCCGGGGATGCCGCGGTCGACGCGGAACCGACGCCGTACGCCTTCGCCGAGGACGCCACGAGCGTGGACGGCGCCACCGGCACCACGGGCGCCGCACGACTGGAGCCGGGCGAGGCCTACCGGAGCTCCATCGGCAAGGACGGCAAGCTCTACTACCGCCTCGTGCTCGACGACGTGTCCAATGCCTACGTCTCCGTCACCGCCGTCCCCAGGCCGGGTACGAGGGTCTCCTACTCCGACGGCATCAAGGTGTCCGTGCAGGACGGCAACAGCCGCAACTGCTCCTTCTCCGGGACCGCGCACTTCGGCGCCACGCAGAGCTCCCACCCGATCGCCGCCTGGGCGACCCGGGAGACGAGCGGCCATCCGTACGCGTGCCAGACGGCGGGGACCTACTACGTGGTCGTCGAACGCAGCGGCACGGCCGGGTCCTCGTCCGGCGTCTGGGACCTGGAACTCGACTACGTCTCGGAGCCGGGCCTGCGGAAGGCCGGCTCGACGAGCGCCCCGGAGACCTGGAGATCCGCCACACCGGAACCCCTCACGGGCGATCCGGAGCGCCGGCGCGGCGGCGCCGGGTTCAGCACCGCGACATCGCTGCGCCAGGGCATCTGGCAGGACGGGATCAGCCCCGGGCAGACGCTGTTCTACAAGGTGCCGCTCGACTGGGGACAACAGCTGTACGTCACCGCCGCGCTGGGCAGTTCGGGCCGGGGCGAGGGCTCGGTGGGCACCGCGCTGGTCATGTCCCTCTACAACCCCGTGCGCGGTTTCGTGGACGACGTCGGCTCCGGATACGACGGCGGGCAGCGGTCCGCCGCGCTCGAACCGCTGCCCGCGGTCGCCTACGAGAACCGGTACGCCCTCAGCGACCGGGTGAGCGGCATGCGGTTCGCGGGCTCGTACTACCTCGTCGTCCATCTCGCCGCTCAGGTCGCCGACCGGTTCGGCGACGGGCCGCTGGGCCTGACGCTGAGCGTGCGCAGGGACGGTGCCGTGCGGGCCGGGCCGTCGTATGCGGGGCGACCCGAACCCCGCGACGCGTTCGACGTCCCGGCGGACGACTCCGACGACCAGGCCGACGACGGGGCCGGCGCCGACGGTTCGGTGGGCGGTGCGAGTCCCGGGGAGGGCGGCAGTGACCGGGCCGACGGCGCGGATGCCGGCAGCGACAGCGCCACGATGAAGGTGGTCGCCGTGGGCGGGATCGGCACGGGGAGCCTGCTGATGCTGATCCTCGGGGTCTGGACGGTGACCGCCCGGCGGCGCCCTCTTCCCGCACCCGAGGACGCGGACACGGCCTCGGCCGCGGTGCCGGCGCCGGCGCCGTGGGAGCGCGGGGCGCCGAGGAGTCGGTAGCGCCCTCCTGGTTCGGATCTGACCGGTTCGGATCTGGCCGGTTCAGATCTGCGTGAGCGCCCAGAAGCCCACGGCGAAGCAGGCCAGCGCGATGAGGAACATCGGGACGGCCACCTTCGGGGGCGGTCCCGGACGTGGCCGGGCCCGCCTCGCACGATGCACCGGAACCCGTCGGGCCTGAGGCGGAACCTGCGGGGACCGAGCGGTGTATGAAGCAGTAGAGGCGTACGCGGGCTGGTGCATCGTGGCGGCAGGAGCCGCGGGCCGCTGGGGGGAGGGCACGTGGGTGGGCGTTGGAGTGGGCGCGGCGGTGGGCGTGGGGGTCGGCGTCGGTTCGAAGGCCGGGGGATGCAGGGGAGCGGGCACGGGCGGCACGACCGGGGCGGGAGGGGCGAGCGGCCGGGCCTTGTGCCATGCCTGCTGGGCCTGTGCCTGGGACAGGGCCTGATCCTGTGGGTGGGGCGGCTGCTGTGGGAACTGCTGGGCGTCCCGCTCGGGCTGTCGCCGTGCCTCCCCGTCGGCGACGGCCGGCTGCGGCGGAGGAAGATGGAAACTGCCGGTGTCGGACATCGAGGCCGGCAGCGCAGGGACGGCGCCGGCCGCGGACCGAGACGCGCCATCGGGGGATGGGCATACGGACTCCGGCCCCGCGGCACGGGAGGCGGACTCCGGGCCTACGGTGCGGGGTTCGGACTCCGGGGCCACGGTGTGGGGCTGGGACTCCGGACGCGCGATGCCGGACGCGGGCTCCTGGCCCGCGGTATGGGCCGCGGGGCCTGGCTCGACGGTGCCGGACGCGGACAGCCGCTGTCCGTTGCGAAGAGCGGACCCCGGGTGCTCGTCGCCGAGAAGGGCGTTCGGCTGCGCACCGCGCGGTGTGGAATCCGCCTGTACGGCGTTGTGGGCGGACTCGTCTTCCGCGTCACCGGCACGGACGGCAGGCCGTATGTGATCGGCGCGCGGTTCGGGACTCGCATACCTGGTACGGGACCCCGTCCGCCCGCTCCTGGAGACGCTGCCCCGGTACGGGCCGTCCCCATACCCGCTGTCTCCGTAAGCGGTGCTCTCGGACGCGGTGTTCTCGGACGCGGTGTCCTCGGGCCGCGGGCCGGAGGCGCGGGACGGGGATGCGGAGAGCGGCTCGCCACTGGAGCGCGGGCCGTCAGCTGTGAAGGACCTGGCGGCGGATGGAGACCCGGCTCTGGGACCCGAATCTTCTTCGGAACCCGGACCGGCGCCGGGGCCTGAGGCGGGTCCCGAACCGGCTTCGGAAGCTGGACCGGCGCCGGAAGCCTGCCCGTGGCCCGCACCCGGGTCGGGCACGGAGGCGGAGTCGGGCCCGGACCAGGGCGGGGTGCCGTCCGTGGGGAGACGGGCCGCGGTGGTCTCCTGCCGGCGCCGGGAGAAGGCGCCGCCGGAGGCCAGTCCCGGCGCGGTCCTGAGCGGTCCCTTCGGCCCGAACCCTTCCGGGACCGGCCCGAGTTGGTCGAAGACCTCGATCAACTCGTCGTCGGGACCGGGCTCGGGCAGCAGCTCGGCGGCCGAGGCGAGCGCCTTGCGCGCTCCCGTCGCGGTGCGGAACCGCGCGTGCGGGTCGGGCTGCACCAGCGTGGCCACGACCTGCCACAGCGGCTCGGGTATGCCCCGTGGGGCGGACGGGGTGCCGTGCGCGGCGAAGTACTCGATCAGGGCCTTGGCGTCGGGCTTGGCGCCTTCCAGCAGATACAGGGCGACCAGCCCCACGGCGAACAGATCGGCGGGGAAGTCCGGTTCGGCGCCCAGCATCTGCTCGGGCGCGAAGTAACCGGGGGTTCCCACAACGTAGTTGGTCTCCGTCAGCCGTGGCTCGCCGAGGCGCATCGCGATGCCGAAGTCCGACAGCCGCAGTCGCGGACGGGCCATGCCGGTAGCCTCGAGCAGCACGTTGGCGGGCTTGATGTCGCGGTGTATGACGCCTTCCGCGTGCACGGCGGCAAGGCCCGCGAGCAGCTGGTCGAGCAGGACGCAGACGAAGGGGGCGGGCAGGGGGCCGTAGTCGTTGACCAGGTGGACGAGGGAGCCACCCGCGACGAGGTCCATGGTGAACAGAACCTTGTCGTCGTCGGCGGCCCAGCTGGCGGGAGCCAGCACATGCGGATGGTCGATCCGCAGCGCCTGCTCCCGCACGAAGCGGAGCAACGCGTGAGCGTCGCTCTGCTGCAACACCTTGGCGGCCACGTACCGGCGGCGGCGGTGGTCCCAGGCGCGCCAGACCGCACCGACTCCCCCGCGGCCGATCGGGTCGACCAGTTCGTACCGGCCGGCGAAGACCTCACCCATGGTCGTGTATCGCTCCCCTTCGGCGGTCGGTCAGGAGACCTCTCCCGAGATGCCCGGCCGCCCGAGTCGGGCAGCTGGAGAAGATGAGGGTCTCCAGCTGCCGTGCTTTCGGCGGCAGGGTGTTCGGCGGCCGGGCGGTCGGCTCAGCTCTGGTGCGACTGGTAGTGCGCGACCGCGTCGGAGGTACGGCCGGCGCCGTACACCCGGAGGAACTCTGCCAGTTCCGGGTGGGTCGGGGCGAGGGTGTCCGCCGCGTCGATGATGTCCCCGGCCGCGGCCACCGAGCGCAGCAGCGACTGGATCTCGCGCACCACGCGCTTCACCGTCGGCGCGCCCGAACTGCTCGTCGACTGCGTGGTGTTGCTGAGCACCGATCCCCCCTGGGACTTCTTGATCTCGTCCATGCGCTCGGTCGCCTCGGCGGCGCTGACGCTGCCGTCCGCGACCTGCCCCGCCAGGTCCTGCAGAAGCTGCACGCGCTGGACGACCGCCGGATTGCCGATCTTGGCTCGCTGACCGCTCATCAGCTGCGACAGCATGGGCGCCGACAGGCCCAGCACCCCGGCCAGGCGCGCCTGGTTGAGCCCAAGATCCTCGATGAGCCTACGGAAGAGTGCCCCCAACGGCTCCCCGTACCAGTTCCGCTGCAGCTCCCGGGCTCTTGCGGTTGCTTCCTGCTGTGCGGCGTCCATTGCGTCTCCCCATCGCTTCCCCAAATACCGCGGTTCGCTGTAGCGAACCACGTCGAGCATCTTACGGAGAGTGGTCGTCCACGGGGACCCCCAATCTTTTTGCGAGATCCCGGGGGTGACCCGGTACTCTGGTCTGCGGCGCCCGTCGACAGGTGGTTCCTGTGGCCGGACGTTCCTCTTCCGGGGCCTTAGCTCAGTTGGTAGAGCGCTGTCTTTGCATGGCAGATGTCAGGGGTTCGACTCCCCTAGGCTCCACGTCTCGGACCGGCCAGACGCCTTTTCGGCGGCTGGCCGGTTTTTTGATGTCCTCTTTTGGTCCGGGTGCGAGCCGGCGGTGAGGCCTGCGTCGGACGCCTGAGAGACCAGCGGCGTGCCTCATGCGGCGGTGGTGGTGACGTGAGTCACATGGAAGCCTTTGCAGTTGTTGCTTTTTCTTTGCGCAAACGAGAGCGGTGGTGTGGCCCGGGTGTCTGCCGCGAGGGTGGGTTCTCCGGCTCGGGTGGCCGGGCATACCGACTCGGGCGCCTTGCGTGAGCTGGCGTGTAGATATGCGGGTAGTCGTATCAACGCATTCTGTTAACAACATCTGCACGGATATTGCACATGCCGGTCGTTGCAAACGTCATCATGGGCCGACTCAGTAAACGGGGAGCGGACGGCCGTGGGGCCGGGAGAGCGTCCCTTGGCGGGCGGTGTACCTGCGTTCCACGTGAAACATCGCCGTGGGGCAGGAGAACTGACAAGTCTCCTGCCCCACGGCGATGTTGAGAGAGCGGTCGGTCAGCGGCGGTCGTCGCGCTCCGCCGCCTGCTCCTCGGCCTCCTTGGCCTGAACCTCGGGGTCCAGATCGGACCGGCCACTGCCGTCGACCGCCGTCAGGCGTCCGCCTTCGGGTACTTCGGTGGCGGCGGGCGGCTCGACCAGCCAGTCGGGGTTGGCCTGCTTATCCCACCACTTCCAGGCGGCGAACGCGCCGGCCGCGAGGACTCCCGCGATCACCAGTCCCTTGGCGAGACGGCCGACCCTCGCCCGCCGCTCGTGCTTGCGGACCAGCTTCTCGATCTCCTTCGGTGAGACCTGGCCGCGCAGCGCGGCGATGGCCGCGATGCTCCGTGCCGCGGCCTCTTCCCGGACGGGCTGGGACGCGGCGATCGCCTGTTCGATCCGCGGCCTGGAATAGTCGGCCGCCTGCCGGGCCGCGATACGGGTGCGGACGGCGGCCTCATGCGCGGCCTGGTCCACCTTCGGTGGCACATGGGTGCGGGCCTGTTCCAGGCGCGGCGCGAGATGGGCGTCGTACTGCGCACGGGCCTGTTCGGCGGCCTGCGAAACCTTCGGTGCGAGCCGTACGCGCGCCTCATGCGCATAGTGCGAAGCCTTGTCCTTGGCCGTGTCGGCGTAGGGCGCCACCACTTCCGCGGCGTGCAGCACGCTGTCCTTCGCCGAGCCTGTCGCGGCGCGCACGCTGTCGATGCGGGTCACGGGTTTCCTCCTCCTCGGTGGCGTACGTCGGGGGTCTGAGGTGCCCCCAATGACACACAGTTCACCTTTCCACCCTTATCGGGATCATGCCCTCTCACGAGGTCCGGGGCATGTGAAGACGGGCATCCGGGTCACGGGTACTGACTCCGGGTGACTCGGAGCAAGATCCGGTCGGGTGTCGATCTTGTGAGATAGCGGATGAATGCGGGGCAACAGGAGCTTGTCGTCGACAATGCCACGGATCGTCGTGCCGTGCCCCTGTCCCGGGGGACTCGACCGTCTTTCTGTTCGTGCCACACGCGGACCTTCGCTCGGAGGTGAGGAACGGGTGACCGGCAACGGGAGCGTGAAACCCCTTGAAAGAGTGGTGACGGGAGACGGGCAGGGCTGTCCGTGCGAGGATCGGGGAGTCAAGAGAAGGCAACGGAAGGCAGATCGTGGCTGAGCAGCTGTACGCCACCCTGAAGACCAACCAAGGCGACATCGAAGTCCGGCTCCTGCCGAACCACGCCCCCAAGACGGTCCGGAACTTCGTGGAACTCGCGAAGGGCGAGCGTGAGTGGGTCAACCCGACGACGGGTGCGAAGTCCACGGACAAGCTCTACGACGGCACGGTCTTCCACCGGGTGATCAGCGGATTCATGATCCAGGGCGGTGACCCCCTGGGCAACGGCACCGGCGGTCCCGGCTACCAGTTCGAGGACGAGTTCCACCCCGACCTGGCCTTCGACAAGCCGTACCTGCTGGCCATGGCCAACGCCGGGCCGGGCACGAACGGCTCGCAGTTCTTCATCACCGTCTCCCCGACGGCCTGGCTGACCCGCAAGCACACGATCTTCGGCGAGGTCACCGACGCGGCGAGCCAGAAGATCGTGGACGCCATCGCGAGCACCCAGACCAACCCGCGCACCGACCGCCCCGTCAACGACGTCGTCATCGAGGCGGTCGTCGTCGAGACCCGCGAAGGCTGAGCCGAGCGGGCTCGCACCGCCGAGTCCGAAGGATCCCGCAGGGAACCAAACGCCCCGTTCATCCGTAAGGATGGACGGGGCGGTGCGTTGCGCACACAGACCCTGTTCGCCGCGCGTGAGCCCGCCGTACGGAGATTGAGGGGAACCCATGGACCAGGCGCCAGGCAGCCCGCAGGACCCGCGGGACCAGGGACCGCAGAACGCGCAGAGCCTGCCGACCTGCTACCGGCACCCGGACCGTGAGACCGGTGTCCGGTGCACCCGCTGCGAGCGCGCCATCTGTCCCGAGTGCATGGTCAGCGCCTCTGTCGGCTTCCAGTGCCCCGAGTGCGTGCGCACCGGTTCCGGCACAGGACACTCCCCGGCGGCCAATCAGCCCCGCACCCTCGCCGGCGGCAGAGTCACCTCCGACCCCCGGCTCGTCACCAAGATCCTCATCGGGGTGAACCTGGTCGTGTTCCTGGCGCAGCAGGCGCTGGGCGACAGCTTCACGGACCGCTTGTACCTCTTCGGGCAGGCTCAGCTCGACGGCCGTGTCCAGGGCGTCGCCGAAGGCCAGTGGTACCGGATGCTGACGTCGATGTTCCTGCACGCCGGCATCGTCCACATCCTGTTCAACATGCTCAGCCTGTGGTGGATCGGCGGCCCGCTCGAAGCGTTCCTCGGCCGCGCCCGCTATCTCACGCTCTATCTGCTCTCGGGCCTCGCGGGCAGTGCGCTGACCTACCTCGTCGCCGCCACCAACTCGCCCTCGCTCGGTGCCTCCGGCGCGATCTTCGGCCTGTTCGGAGCGACCGCGGTGCTGATGCGCCGGCTCAACTACGACATGCGGCCGGTCATCGCCCTGCTGGCGATCAACATGGTCTTCACCTTCAGCCCGGCGTTCAACATCGCCTGGGAGGCACACGTCGGGGGCCTCGTCGGAGGCGTCGTCGTCGGGTACGCGATGGTGCACGCGCCGCGCGAGCACCGGAACGCGATCCAGTACGGCGTCTGCGCCGCCGTCCTCGCCGTGGTCGTGGTCCTGACGCTGGTCAGGACCGCTCAGCTCACCTGAGGGACCTTCCGACCCACTGAGCGCGCGTCCGGATCGCACGGGAGTCGATGTTGTCCACAGATCGTGGCGGATCTTGTGCACGCTGTGCGGGAACAGCTGTGCCCCCTGTCACTGACCTGAGTTTTTGCAGGTCAGGCAGGGGGCGAACAGATTTGCGGATCGCGGTAGGTCAGTCACACCGGCGTCAATCCCGGATGAGTTATCCACAGATCGTCGTTCTTTTTCCACCTGTGGAAAACGGCTGTGGATAACTCAGTGGATAGCCGTGGGCAGAGCTACTTCCACTGTGTGGAGACGCCGAATCCCGCCGCGATGAAGCCGAAGCCGACCACGATGTTCCAGTTGTCCAGGGCGTCCACCGGCAGCGATCCGTCCGTCACGTAGAAGACGACGATCCAGGCGAGGCCGATGAGGAACATGGCCAGCATGACCGGCGCGACCCAGGCGCGACTGGTCAGCTTGAGATTGGTCGCCTGCTTCGCCGGAGGCGGCGTGTAGTCGGCCTTCTTGCGGATACGTGACTTCGGCACGAGGGTCTCTCCTGTCGATGCGCTGCGTGGCCGCGCAGGGAACTTGGGCGGGCTCCGGGGCAGCGTACAAGGGGACACTGAGCGCTCCCCCGGGCGTCCGTTAGCGTAGTGCTTCCGCGGCGCCTAAGGAGATAAGGGTACGTTGAGCAATTCTGCCGACTCCCCAGGGACGGGTACGAGTCCTGCCGGTACGCGCCGTTTCCGGCCTGTACGTGTGCTCACGGCGGCCGTCTTCGCGCTCGCCGGCCTGATCTTCTTCACCAGCTTCGACACGGCCAAGGGGACCAACATCCGGTCGGACACCTCCCTGCTGAAGCTCTCCGACCTGATTCAGGAGCGCAGCCACAAGAACGCGTCGCTCGACGACTCCAACGGTGCGCTGCGCGACGAGGTGGACGGGCTCGCCGGACGAGAGGACGGCAGCAGCAAGGCGGAGGACGCCAAGCTGGCCGCCCTGGAGGAGAACGCCGGCACCCAAAAGCTCAAGGGGAAGGCCGTCACGGTCACCCTCAACGACGCCCCGCCGAACGCCACGGCCAAGCTGCCGGGCTACCCCGAGCCCCAGCCCGACTACCTGGTCATCCACCAGCAGGACCTCCAGGCCGTCGTGAACGCGCTGTGGCAGGGCGGCGCCGAGGGCATCAAGGTCATGGACCAGCGGCTGATCTCCACGAGCGCCGTGCGGTGTGTCGGCAACACCCTGATCCTCCAGGGCCGGGTCTACTCGCCCCCGTACAAGATCACCGCGGTCGGCGATCCGGAGAAGCTCAAGAACGCGCTCGCCGCTTCCCCTGCGATCCAGAACTACATGGTCTACGTCAACGTCTACGGGCTCGGCTGGAAAGTGGTCGAGGACGGGACGGTGACTCTTCCCGGCTACTCGGGCACAGTGGATCTCCACTACGCGAAGCCTGTGGAGTAGTACGCCGAGCCTGTGGAGCAGCTGCCGCTGGGGGGCCTTTGTGTCGGTGCGGGTGGTCGTCCGGACGGTCAGCGAACTGTGCATCACCGTCGGCACTCTGATCGTGCTCTTCGTGGTCTACGTGCTGTTCTGGACCGGGGTGAAGGCCGACAACGCGATGGACCACCAGATCGACGAGCTCCAGAAGCAGTGGTCGAAGGGTGCCGTCGCGCAGGGGACGCAGGCTCCGTCGGGCGCTCGGGCGACCGCGAGCCCGAAGCCCCCCGGCCCGTACACCTACGGCAGGCCGTTCGCGGTGATGTACATCCCGCGGCTTGGTTTCACGTGGAACAAGCCCCTGCTCGAAGGCACCGCCACGGACGTGCTGAAGAAGGGGCTCGGTCACTACCGGGGCACGGCCCAGCTCGGGCAGACGGGCAACTTCGCCGTAGCCGGCCACCGGCGCACCTACGGGGACCCCTTCAAGGACTTTCCCGAGCTGCGCCGCGGTGACGCGGTGGTGCTGACCGACGGGACGACGTGGTTCACGTATCGGATCGACAAAGGCCCCTACAAAACTCTGCCGTCGGACATTGAGGTGATCGACCCTGTCCCACGTAAGTCGGGGTATACGCGGCCGGGCCGCTATCTCACGCTGACCACGTGCGAACCGGAGTGGGGACACAGCCACCGGCTGATCGTCTGGGCGCACCTCGACTCCACGCAGCCTGTGGAGGCTGGGAAACCGCGGGCTCTACGCCGTTAGTCTGGTGCAGTACGGCAGGAGTCCGAGGGTGCGAGTGGCGACTCCGGTGCCGTGGTGCGACGGAAGGGACGGCATGTACGGCTGGATCTGGCGGCATCTGCCGGGGAACGTATGGGTGAGGGCACTGATCTCGCTCGTACTCGTCCTCGCGATGGTCTACGTGCTCTTCCAGTACGTCTTCCCGTGGGCGGAGCCGCTGCTTCCCTTCAACGATGTGACGGTGGACAACCAGTGAGCACGCGGATTCTCGTCGTCGACAACTACGACAGCTTCGTCTTCAACCTGGTCCAGTACCTGTACCAGTTGGGTGCCGAGTGCGAGGTGCTCCGCAACGACGAGGTGTCGACCGCGCACGCCCAGGACGGCTTCGACGGCGTGCTCCTGTCACCCGGTCCGGGCGCGCCCGAACAGGCCGGCGTCTGCATCGACATGGTCCGGCACTGCGCCGCGACCGGAGTGCCCGTCTTCGGCGTCTGCCTCGGCATGCAGTCGATGCAGGTGGCGTACGGCGGTGTGGTGGATCGTGCGCCCGAGCTGCTGCACGGCAAGACCTCGCTCGTCGAGCACCACGGCAAGGGGGTCTTCGCGGGCCTGCCGTCCCCGTTCACGGCCACGCGCTACCACTCGCTGGCCGCCGAGCCGGAGACCGTCCCGGCCGAGCTGGAAGTCACCGCCCGCACCCACGACGGCATCGTCATGGGCCTCAGGCACCGCGAACTTCCCGTCGAGGGCGTTCAGTTCCACCCCGAGTCGGTGCTGACCGAGCACGGCCACCGGATGCTCGCCAACTGGCTGGAGGAGTGCGGCGACAAGGTGGCCGTGGCGAGGTCGGCGGGGCTCGCCCCGGTGGTGGGCAGGGCCACGGCGTGACCGCACTGCGCCCCGAGCGCGACAGCTCCCCGTACGGCGGCGAGGCCGCGTACGGGGGCGCTGACGCGTTCGAGGGCGCGGGGGGCTTCGAGGCGGCCGTCGACCGGCTCGCGGACCCGCTGACGGACCCTCTGCCGGGACAGCCGCGCACAGAGCGGCCCGTGCCCGCGGGACGCCAGGAGGACTGGTACGACCCGGAGGGGTACGCGCGCGACTGGTACCCGGGACAGAACCAGCCCCAGCCGCCGGCACAGACGCCGCCGCGGCAGCCGCGGCACGCGGCACAAGCACAAGCACAACCACAGGCACAGGCACAGGCACAGCAGCAGTCGTACGAGGAGGCGTACGCCCCGTCGTACGAGGAGCCCGCGGCCGTCCCGTACGAACAGCCGGCTGCCGTCCCGTACGAGGGCCCCGGCACGGCCATGCACGGCCAACCCGTCGGCGCCGCGCTGCCGTTGGACGACGAGACGGTGGCGCTGCGCCTCCCGGACGCGCCGGAGAAGTCTCGAATAGGCGAGAGCGCCACACCCGCCCCAGGGGGCCGCGCGGCGCGGCGCAAGGCCGCCCGGCGCCATGGGCGGCACGGAGGCGCCCAGGAGGCCTCGGAGGGCCTGGAACTCGCTCAGAAGGGCACTGAGGCCCCTCTGAGCCGGTTGGAGGCCCGGCGTGCGGCACGAGCGCGCAAGCCCAGCGCGGGTGTCCTCGCGAGCCGGGTGATCGGCGAGGTGTTCATCACCACCGGTGTGCTGATGCTGCTGTTCGTGACCTACCAGCTGTGGTGGTCCAACGTGCGGGCGCACCAGCAGGCGGGCAGCGCCGCGCACCACCTCCAGGAGGACTGGGCGAAGGGCAAGCGGAACCCGGGGACCTTCTCGCCGGGCCAGGGCTTCGCCATCCTGCACATCCCCAAACTGGACGTGGTCGCGCCGATCGCGGAGGGCATCAGCAAGACGAAGGTGCTCGACCGCGGGATGGTGGGCCACTACGGCGAGGGCGACACCAAGACCGCGATGCCGGACGCGAAGAGCGGGAACTTCGGGCTGGCGGGACACCGCAACACGCACGGCGAGCCGTTCCGCTACATCAACCGCCTCAAGCCCGGGGACGAGATCGTGGTCGAGACGCAGGACGACTACTACGTCTACGAGATGACGTCGATCCTGCCGGTGACGCCGCCGAGCAACACGAGCGTGCTCGACCCGATACCCAGGGGCTCGACTTTCACCAAGCCGGGCCGCTACATCACACTGACCACCTGCACGCCGGAGTTCACCAGCAAGTACCGGATGATCGTCTGGGGCAAGATGGTCGAGGACCGCCCGCGCGGCAAGGGCAAACCGGACGCGCTCGTCGGCTGAGAGCGCACGAGCGCTCGACGATGCGTGCACGTGGGTGCGTGAGCACCCGAGACAACCTGAGACAGACCAGACGGGGCAGATGCACAGTGGCAGCGAGGACCGACCACGACGAGCGTGCCGGATCGCAGGGCGGTTCGGCGGCCCACGCGGGCGCGCCGAGGCGCCGCGGCGGCCGCATCGCGATGGCGGTCAGCGTCTTCGGCGAACTCCTCATCACCGCGGGTCTGGTGCTCGGACTGTTCGTCGTCTACTCCCTGTGGTGGACGAACGTCGTCGCCGACCGCGCGGCGCACAAGCAGGGCGACAAGGTGCGTGACGGCTGGGAGCAGGACCAGGGCGCTCCGGGTGCCCTGGACACCAAGGCCGGCATCGGCTTCCTGCACGTCCCGTCCATGAAGAACGGCGAGGTGCTCGTCGAGAAGGGCACCTCGACCGAGGTCCTCAACGACGGTGTCGCCGGCTACTACACGGACCCGGTCAAGTCGTCGCTGCCGATGACGGGCAAGGACGGCAACTTCACCCTCGCCGCCCACCGGGACGGCCACGGTGCCAAGTTCCACAACATCGACAAGGTCAGGAAGGGCGACGCGATCGTCTTCGAGACCAAGGACAAGTGGTACGTCTACAAGGCGTACGCCATCCTCGCGGAGACGTCGAAGTTCAACGTCAAGGTCCTCCAGTCGGTGCCCGAGCAGTCCGGCAGGAAGAAGCCCGGCCGGTACATCACCCTGACGACCTGCACCCCCGTCTACACGTCCCGCTACCGCTACGTGGTCTGGGGCGAGCTGGAGCGCGTGGAGAAGGTCGACAGCGACCGGACGCCGCCGAAGGAATTGCGCTGACGTGATCGTGTGTCCCTCCACCCGAGGGACACACGACAAGAACCGGGCCCGGAGTCGCATTTTCCCCAATGCGACTCCGGGCCCGGTCTTTTATCGCAGGCAATTCATTTTGTTCAGCCATTCAACGACTGAACCGTGCCGTTCAGCTGGTGAGGTTGTGCTTGAACCCGCTGAACTTGTCGCCGCTCTTGATGAGGGAGACGCGCACGCCGACCTTGATGTTCTCCGGGACCTTGTCCGAGAAGCACTTGTACGCGTGAGAACCGCCACCCTGTGTGGTGTGGAGCTCAGCGATGGTCTCGTACGTGCTCATACGGAAAAGGTGGATCTCGACGTTGTAGCCGTCCTTCTGGTTGTCGTACACCGTCAGGCAGTCACCGTCGTGGCCGAACGCTCCCTGGCCACCCGGGTCCCAGTCAGTGGTGTAGACCCAGCCGCTGTTGGTGCCGGCCGAGGCCGTACCCGTCGCGAGGAACGTGAGAGAACAGGCGGCACCGAGTACCGCCAAAATGCGCTTCTTGATTTTTCTACCCCCGAATCGGTCCGGGCGGACACTTTCCCGCCCGCCCCGGACATTACCAATTCATGAGAAGTTGATCAACATGTGCCTTTTGCTTCCCCGAGTGACGCGCGACACGTGGTGCGGAAATCGCGGCAGGAGATGCGGAAAGATGCGGAAATGGAGAAGGGCCCCGGTACTCGATGCGAGTACCGGGGCCCTTCTCATCGATTCTGGGACGTCAGTTCCTGGCGTGGAACGCCGTCCCGGTCATTCAGCCGGTGACACCGCCGAAGATGCCGCCGTTGTCGCCGCCCTGGTTGTTGCCGCCGTTCTGGCCCACCGTCGTCAGGTTGACAGGGGTGCCCTGGGCGAGTTGCGTGCCGGCCTGCGGGTCGGAGGCCACCACGAGGGCGTTGTCGTCCGAGGGGCCGTTGATGTTCCCGACGCTCAGCCCTTTGTCCTGGAGAGCCTTCCTGGCGTCCTTGAGCCGCTGGCCCGCCAGGGGCGGCACCGTGGCCTGCTGCTGCTCCTTGGCCTTGCCGATCTGGATCGACACCTTGGAGCCCGGGTCGGCCTGGGTGTTGGCCGTCGGCGAGGTCTGGATGACCTTGCCGACCTGGTTCGGGTCGTCCGTCTCGACGTCGGTGCACTCGCCGACCAGGTTGTTGGCCGTCATCTGCGCCTTGGCCTCGTCACAACTCTTGCCGGTGACGTCCGGGACGACGGACTGCTTCTTCTCCTTGGCGACGGTGAGGGTGATCGTCGATCCCTTCTGCACCTCTTCGCCGAGCTTCGGGTCCTGCTCCAGGACGGTGTTCGGCTCCTCGTCGGACTCCTGGAACTTGGTCTTCACCTCGAACTGGTACTGGTCGCCCTCAAGGGTGTCCTTGGCCTCGCTCAGCTTGTCGCCGACGACGCTCGGGACCGCGACCTTGGGCGCTCCGGTCGACACCACCACATTGACGGTGTCGCCCTTCTTCACCATCGTGCCCGCGGCCGGATCCTGGGAGCAGATGTTGCCCTTCGGCTCGTTCTCGCAGGCCTTCCTGGTCTCCGAGAGCGTCAGGTCCCGGTTCTTGGCCATCCGCCTGGCGTCCGGCAGGGTCTGGCTCACGAAGTTCGGGGCCTTGAACGAGTCGTTGCTCGTCCCGCCGCCGCCGAACGCCCACTTGCCGATCAGGATCGCGCCGATGAGGACGAGGACACCCGCGACGACCAGAAGGATCGTCGAGGTGTTGTTCTTCTTCTGGCGGCGGCGGTCAGGGCGGTCGTCGTAGCCGTAGCCGCCGTCGTCCGGGTTCGTCGGGGGCAGCATGGACGTGGCCTGAGCGTCCGTGGAGCGCAGCGCCGTCGTCGGCTGGTCGTCGGGGTAGCCGCCGTAGCCGACGGAGCCCATGGCCGCGGTGGCCCCGACGGGCTGGCCGTCGAGGCAGGCCTCGATGTCGGCGCGCATCTCGTCGGCGGACTGGTAGCGGTAGTCGGGGTCCTTGACGAGCGCCTTCAGCACGATCGCGTCCATCTCGGGCGTGATCTCGGGGTCGAAGACGCTCGGCGGCTGTGCCTCCTCCCGCACGTGCTGGTACGCGACCGCGACCGGGGAGTCGCCGACGAAGGGCGGCCGGACGGTCAGCAGTTCGTACAGCAGGCAGCCGGTGGAGTACAGGTCGGAGCGGGCGTCGACCTGTTCACCCTTGGCCTGCTCCGGCGAGAGGTACTGGGCGGTGCCGATGACCGCCGCCGTCTGCGTCATCGTCATCCCGGCGTCGCCCATGGCGCGGGCGATGCCGAAGTCCATCACCTTGACCTGGCCGTTGCGCGTCAGCATGACGTTCGCCGGCTTGATGTCGCGGTGGACGATGCCGTTGCGGTGCGAGTACTCGAGGGCCTGGAGGATGCCGATGGTCATCTCCATGGCCCGCTCGGGCAGCAGCTTGCGCCCTGAGTGCAGCAGCTCGCGCAGCGTGGACCCGTCGACGTACTCCATCACGATGTACGGGATGGAGGTGCCGTCGATGTAGTCCTCACCCGTGTCGTACACGGCGACGATCGCGGGATGGTTGAGCGAGGCGGCCGACTGGGCCTCCCGGCGGAACCGGGCCTGGAACGACGGGTCGCGCGCGAGGTCCGCCCGCAGCGTCTTGACCGCCACGGTGCGGCCGAGCCGGGTGTCATGCGCGAGGTAGACCTCCGCCATGCCACCACGGCCGAGCACCTGGCCCAGCTCGTACCGGCCGCCGAGGCGACGCGGCTCTTCCATAGCTACCTACCAGCCCTCTCCGTCGGTCCCGACCGCACAGGTGTGCGGTCCGGCGGTGTGCCGTCCGGGCATACCGTACCCGGCTCGAAGTCTGTGACCTGGCCAAGCCCGTCACCCGATACAGGACCGGTATCGCAACGTGCACCGATGTGAAGGGGACGTGAGCGGGGTCACTTCTTGCTGTCGATGACTGCCTTCATCACGTCCCTTGCGATGGGGGCGGCGAGACCGCCACCGGAGATGTCGTCACGGTTGGCGCTGCCGTCCTCGATCACCACGGCCACGGCGACCGGCGAGCTGTTGTCGCTCAGTTTCGCGTAGGAGATGAACCACGCGTAGGGCTTCTCACTGTTTCCGATGCCGTGCTGCGCCGTACCCGTCTTGCCACCGACCGTGACACCCGGGATCCGGGCGTTCGTGCCGGTGCCGGACTGGACCACGGTCTCCATCATCGACTGGAGGATCTGGGCGTTGTCCTCGGACAGCGGCTCGCTCATCTTCTCGGGCTCCGTCTGCGAGATGACGTCCAGGTTGTGCGTGCTCAGCTCGCTCACCATGTACGGCTTCATGAGCGTGCCGTCGTTGGCGACGGCGGACGCCACCATGGCCATCTGCAGCGGGGTCGCAGCGGTCTCGAACTGGCCGATCGAGCTCAGCGCCGTCTGCGGCTTGTCCATGTCCGTGGGGAAGTTGGAGGCGTTGGAGCGCACCGGCGTGAACTGCTCGGAGTTGAAGCCGAACTTCTTGGCCTCCTCCAGCATCTTGTCCTTGCCGAGGTCCGCGCCGATCTTGCCGAAGACGGTGTTGCAGGAGACCTTGAGCGCGACCCGCAGCGTGGCGTCCTTGCACGGCAGGTTGCCCTCGTTGGGCAGCTTGGTCGTGGTGTCCGGCATGGTCCACGGGTCCGGCGAGTCCGTCTTGGTGTCCGCGTCGGGGTACAGCCCGTTCTCCAGGGCGGCGGCGGCGGTGACGACCTTGAAGGTGGAGCCCGGCGGGTACGTCTCGCGCAGCGCCCGGTTGAGCATCGGGTCGTCGGGGTTGTTCTTCTTCTGGAGCTTGTTCCAGGCCTTGGCGTCCTCGTCGGAGTTGCCGGCGAAGGCCGACGGGTCGTACGAGGGCGTGGAGGCCAGCGCCAGGATCGCGCCGGTCTTCGGGTCGAGCGCCGCGACGGCGCCCTTCTTGTCGCCGAGGCCCTCGAAGGCCGCCTTCTGGGCGGCGGCGTTCAGCGTGGTGACGACGTTGCCGCCCTGCTTCTTCTTGCCCGTGACCATGTCCAGGGTGTTGCGGAAGAAGAGCCGGTCGTCGTTGCCGGTGAGGATGCCGTCCTCGAGCTTCTCCAGCTGGCTGGCGTCGAAGGCCTGCGAGGCGTAGCCCGTGACGGGCGCCCACATGGCGCCGTCCTTGTACGTGCGCTTGTATTCGTAGTCACCGGTCTTGGACTTCGAGGAACCGGTGATCGCCTTGCCGTCCACGATGATGTCGCCGCGCGGGGTGGCGTAGCGCTCGATGTTGACCCGGCGGTTCTTCGGGTCGGCCTTCAGCTCGTCGGCCTTGACGTACTGGAGCCAGTTGTCGCGGATGAGCAGGGCGAGGACGAGAAGCCCGCAGAAGATCGCGATCCGGCGCAGGGGCTTGTTCACGGGCGGACCACCTGGGTCATTTCGGCGTCGGGGTTCGGGGCGGGGGCGGGCGCCGGCCTGCGGGCCGTGTCGCTGATCCGGATCAGGATGCCGATCAGTGCCCAGTTGGCGATCACGGAGGAACCGCCGTAGGCCAGGAACGGCATCGTCATACCGGTGAGCGGGATCAGGCCCATGACGCCGCCGGCGACGACGAAGACCTGGAGTCCGAAGGCGCCGGACAGGCCGACCGCGAGGAGCTTGCCGAACGGGTCCCGGGCGGCCAGGGCGGTGCGGATGCCGCGCTCGACGATCAGGCCGTAGATCAGCAGGATCGCCATGATGCCGGCCAGGCCGAGCTCCTCGCCGAAGGTGGCGAGGATGAAGTCGGAGTTGGCGGCGAACCGGATGAGCTCGGAGTGGCCCTGGCCGAGGCCGGTGCCGAGGGTCCCGCCGGAGCCGAAGGCCCACAGCGCCTGCATGGCCTGCTCGGAGTGCACGCCGGGGGCGCCGGCCTGGCTCAGCTTGTACTCGCGCATGGGGTCGAGCCAGGCCTGGACACGCTGCTGGACGTGCGGTTCGAAGGAGGCCACACCGACGGCGCCGGCCGCGGACATCAGCAGACCGAAGACGATCCAGCTGGTCCGCTCGGTGGCGACGTACAGCATGATGACGAACATTCCGAAGAACAGCAGCGACGTACCGAGGTCGGTCTCGAAGACCAGGATCAGGATCGAGATGAACCAGACCACGAGAATCGGGCCGAGGTCGCGGCCGCGCGGCAGATACAGGCCCATGAAGCGGCGGCTGGCCAGCGCGAGCGCGTCCCGCTTCACCATCAGGTAGCCGGCGAAGAAGATCGCCAGGACGATCTTCGCGAACTCACCGGGCTGGATGGAGAAGCCGGCGACGGAGATCCAGATCTTGGCGCCGTAGATGTTGGCGCCGAGGCCCGGGACCAGGGGGAGCAGCAGCAGGAACAGCGCGCCGACCATGGAGATGTACGTGTAGCGCTGCAGGACGCGGTGGTCCTTCAGGAAGATCAGCACGACGACGAACAGGGCGATGCCCAGCGCCGTGTAGAGCAGCTGGCGCGGCGCCGCGGTGCCCGCCTGGTCGATCGACTGGAGCAGCTTGGACTGGTCGAGCCGCCAGATGATCACCAGGCCGAGGCCGTTGAGCAGCGTGGCCAGCGGCAGCAGGAGCGGGTCGGCGTACGGCGCGAACTTGCGCACGACGAGGTGGCCCACGCCGGCCAGCAGACCGAGGCCCAGGCCGTAGCTCAGCAGGCCCGCGGGGACCTGGTCGTCGATGGCCAGGCCTACGTTGGCATAGGCGAACACCGGGATGACAACGGCGAACACCAGCAGTGCCAGCTCGGTGTTGCGCCGGCTCGGTGTGCCGATCGAGCCGATCGTGGACGTGTGGTGCGTCGGCGTGTTGGTACTACTGCTCATCGTGTGACAGGGCCCCTCACGGCTGCTTACTGCTTACCGCACAGCGAGACCAGCTTCTGCTCTTCGTCGGAGAGGCTGGGGCCGGGTGTGGGAGTGGGTGCGGTCGTGGACTTGGAGGACGACGGTGCCGAGTTCGACGGTGTCGGCGTCGGCGTGGACGTGGCCTTGGACGTGAGGGAGGTCTTTGTGGTTCCCGTGGTCCCGCCGGCCTCGCCCTCACCGGTCTTCGCGTTCTTCTCGGTCTCGGCGCGGCGGCGCTCGGCGTCCTTCTTGCACGCGGACGCCTGCACGGCGAGCTCGTCGATCTTCGACCGGGCGTCGCCCAGGCCGCCTTCGGCGATGGTCGCCTCGACCTGCTTCTGCTGGTACGGCGGCAGGTACTTGAGTTCGATCTCGGGGTGGTCCTTCTCCACCTTCGAGAGCGAGACCCAGGCCAGGTCCTGGCTGATGCCCCGGTACAGGGCGACGTGCTCGCCCTTGGTGCCGACGTAGTACTGCGTCTGCGTCCAGCGGTAGCCGCCGTACAGGCCGCCGCCGATCACGGCGAGGGCCAGCGTGATGTAGAAGGACCGCTTCAGCCACTTGCGCCCGGTGCGGGGCTTGACGAAGTCCTCGTCGGAGTAGGCGTTGAAGCCGTCGGTCGGCACGTACCCGGTGGTGTCGCCGCTGCCGGGCGGGCCGAACTCGCCGCCCCCGCCCTGCCCGGGCACCGGACGGCCGAGATTGGAGGCACGGCCCGCCGGCGTCTGCATGGCGCCGTTGTCGTGCAGCTGGAGCTGGTTCTCGGCGACCGCGCCCACCACGACCGGGGTGTCGGACAGCTGCCCGGCCAGGGTGTCCCCGGAGTCGATGTCGAGGACGTCGGCCACGATGACCGTGATGTTGTCCGGGCCACCGCCGCGCAGCGCGAGCTGGATGAGCTCCTGCACGGTCTCCTGCGGGCCCTGGTAGCTGGCGAGGGTGTCCTCCATCGTCTGATGGGAGACGACGCCGCTGAGGCCGTCGGAGCAGATCAGGTAACGGTCGCCGGCGCGGACCTCGCGGATCGAGAGGTCGGGCTCGACGTGGTCGCCACTGCCCAGCGCGCGCATCAGCAGGGAGCGCTGCGGGTGGGTGGTGGCCTCCTCCTCGGTGATGCGTCCCTCGTCGACGAGCCGCTGCACCCAGGTGTGGTCCTGGGTGATCTGCGTCAGCACGCCGTCCCGCAGCAGGTACGCGCGGGAGTCGCCGACGTGCACGAGACCCAGGCGCTGGCCGGTCCACAGCAGTGCCGTGAGCGTGGTCCCCATGCCTTCGAGCTGGGGGTCCTCCTCGACCATCATCCGGAGCTGGTCGTTCGCCCGCTGCACGGCGGTGCCGAGCGAGGTGAGGATGTCGGAGCCGGGCACGTCGTCGTCGAGCGCGACGATGGTGGAGATCACCTCGGAACTGGCGACCTCGCCGGCGGCCTGGCCGCCCATCCCGTCGGCGATCGCGAGCAGCCTCGGACCGGCGTAGCCCGAGTCCTCGTTGCCCTCACGGATCATGCCTTTGTGCGATCCGGCGGCAAAGCGCAGTGACAGACTCATGCGCACCTCGCCCGTCGGCTCCGGGTACATCCGCACGGTGCCCACCCTCCGGTCGGGAGCGCGCCGGGGTCCGTCGTGTGGACCGCCGCTGCGTGCTCGCTCCGCTCGCTCATTGTCGTACTACTTCCGAAGCTCGATGACGGTCTTGCCGATGCGGATCGGCGCGCCCAGCGGTACGGGCGTGGGAGTCGTCAGTCGGCTCCGGTCGAGATACGTGCCATTGGTGGAGCCGAGGTCCTCGACGATCCACTGACCGTCCCGGTCCGGGTAGATCCTGGCATGCCTGCTGGACGCGTAGTCGTCGTCCAGCACGATCGTGCTGTCGTGCGCGCGGCCCAGCGTGATCGTCTGCCCCTGGAGCGCCACCGTGGTGCCCGTGAGGGTGCCCTCGGAGACGACCAGCTTGGTGGGGGCACCTCGGCGCTGCCGGCCGCCGCTGCTCGGTGGCTGCTGCTGGCGCTGGGGCGGAGGCGCGGCCTGGCGCGCGGCCTGCTGCGGCCTGTTGGCGTCCCGGCGCGAGCCGCGCTGCGTGACGCGCGTTCCGAACAGGTCGCTGCGGATGACCTGCACGGCCACGATCACGAACAGCCACAGTACGGCCAGGAAACCCAGCCGCATGACCGTGAGGGTCAGCTCTGACATTGCCCCCGCTTCACCCTTCGGCTTGCCGGTAAATGATGGTGGTGCTGCCCACGACGATCCGCGAGCCGTCGCGGAGCGTAGCGCGGGTGGTGTGCTGCCCGTCCACCACGATGCCGTTGGTGGACCCGAGATCCTGGATCGTCGAGGGCGTTCCGGTCCGGATCTCACAGTGCCGGCGCGAGACGCCGGGGTCGTCGATCCGCACGTCGGCGTCGGTGCTGCGACCCAGCACCAGCGTCGGGCGGGAGATCTGATGGCGGGTGCCATTGATCTCGATCCAGTGCCGTGTACGGGCGCCGGGCCCGGGGCCGGCCGGCGGCCGGGCCCCCATGGGCGCGCCTCCGGGTCGGCCGCCGGGCGGCGGCGTGGACGGCATGGGAGGAGCGGCCGCGGGCGGGTAGCCGTAGCCACCCTGGCCGCGGGGGGCCGCAGGGGCCGGGCCCGCGGGGGCACGCTCCGGAGCCTGACTGGTGGACGAGGCGAGCGTACGGCTTCGCACCCGGTACAGACCGGTGTCGAGGTCGTCCGCCTTCTCCAGGTGGACCTTGATGGCGCCCATGAAGGTGTAGCGCTGCTGCTTCGCGTAGTCGCGCACCATGCCGGCGAGCTCGTCGCCGAGCTGGCCGGAGTAGGGGCTGAGCCGCTCGAAGTCCGGCGTGCTCAGCTCCACGATGAAGTCGTTGGGGACGACGGTCCGGTCGCGGTTCCAGATCGTGGCGTTGTTGTCGCACTCGCGCTGGAGCGCGCCGGCGATCTCCACGGGCTGGACCTCGGACTTGAACACCTTGGCGAAGGTGCCGTTGACCAGACCTTCGAGACGCTGCTCGAACTTCTTCAGGACTCCCATGGGGCACCTCCTCCTTCGTAGCCGTCCTGGTACAGCTTGCTGCCTTCTTCGTCCTGGCGGCGGACGCTGTCCCGGTACTGCCTGTCGCTGTCGTCCTGGTACTGCTTACTGATCGTATCCACGCGTCGGGAAATCGGCTGGTTCCCCCTGTCGGCCCGGTCGACGGGTTGTCGACGCCTTCCGAAGTCCCCTCCCGAGGTTCCCGCGGGGACCCCTCTTCGAACTCTTCCCGGCACTACTCCTGCCCAGGATCGTAGAGGCGCCCCACAACCAGTGTCCCGCACCTGACTGCGCGGGCCGTCCGGCTCCTGGGGAGATGCTCAGGACCGGTACGAGGTTGATACGTGAACAGGTTCCGCTCGAGACGCGCGGCGGGCGCGGGGGCCCTCACGGGCAAGGTGGCCTGGGCTGGAGCGGGGTCCGCCGGCCCCCTGGGGCAGCGGGAAAGGGATGTGAATCCACCCCTGACAGCGTGCTAATGTTCTGGATGTCGGCAGGCGCTCGCACCACGGTGAGAGACGGACGACACACCCAATGCGCGGGTGGCGGAATAGGCAGACGCGCTGGATTCAGGTTCCAGTGCCCGAAAGGGCGTGGGGGTTCAACTCCCCCCTCGCGCACCAGTTGAAAGCCCCGCAGGTCTCGGACCTGCGGGGCTTTCGCGTTGTCCGGGGTGTTTCCGCGCGGCGGGCTTCGACTTCCGTGAGGCTCGTCTCTCGTGAGCCTGCTCTCTCGGGCTTCCGTACGCTTCGTGAGCTTCGCGCCTGGCCTGCCCGCTGCGCTGGCCCCGGGGCCTTCTCGGGCTTCGCTTCCCCTGAGCCCGAGCCCTTCCTGGGCCCGGCTTTCCCTGACCTGAGGACCTTCTTGGGCCTGGCTTTCCCTGACCTGGAGCCCTTCCTGGGCTTCGCTTTCCTGAGCCGCGGCACTTCCCGGGCTGCGTCTCCCGTGAGCCTCGGAGCCTTCGTGAGGCTTGTCTCGCGTGAGCCCGTGCCCTTCGTGAGCTTCGCCGCCCGTGAGCTTCGCGACTCCGGAGACGCGAGAGCGCGCCGCTTGATCGTCTCGGGTGAGGACAATCACACGGCGCGCTCGTCGTTAGGTGCGCTCGAAACGCTCTTCAGGGTGGGATCTCACGCCGCGCCTCGTGCCGCCTCGGGTGGTCCGCGTGGTCCGCGGGGCTTGGCGTGAGTCGGCATGCCTTTGTGCTGCTCGTGCCGCCGCGCGCCGCCGAATGTGGCGGCATTACGCCGCGGCCGTACGGGCCCGTCCCGGGCGCCGAGGCGATGGCGGCCTCACGCGGCCGGTCGCGCGGGCCCGTCTCAGGCGGCGAGGCGCGAGGCGAGCTCCTTGGCCTTGCTGCTCGCCTCCTCGTGGGCCTTGGTGCGGGACGCCTCGAAGAGGGGGATCAGCTCGGACATCGCCGGGTTCTGCGGCGCCATCGTCAGCTCCGGGACGATGAAGGAGAGGTCCAGGGCGAGGGTGTCGCGAAGGACGGCCTCCAGGTAGTTCTGCACGTACTCGTAACCCTCGCGCGGGGTGCCCGGCGCGTAGGAGCCGCCACGGCTGGCGACGACCGTGACCGGCTTGCCCTTCAGCTTCGAGTCCTCGGCCATGGCGGTGCGGCCCATGAGGAGCACGTTGTCCACCCACGCCTTGAGGGTCGAGGGGATGGCGAAGTTGTACATGGGGGCGCCGATCAGGATCGCGTCGGCGGCCTCCACCTCCTCGATGAGCTTCAGACGCTCGGCGAAGGCCGCGGCCTGCTCGGGGGTGTGCGCGTCCGGGGCGACGAAACCGGCGGTGTGGGAATCGGCCGTGATGTGCGGCACGGGGTCGGCGGCGAGGTCGCGGTAGACGACCGTGCCCTCCGGGTGCTGCTCCTCCCAGTTCTTGCGGAAGGTGGCCGTCACCGAACGGGAGGAGGAGGCGGAGCCGGTGAAGACGGACGAGTCGATGTGCAACAGGGTGGCCATGGGTTCTCCAGACAAAGGGGTGAACCGGGGGCGTCCAGGGGTGCGCGGGGGCATCCGCGCACGGCTGGGGCCGGGTCGGTGCAAGAAACTCGGTGGCTTCTTTTTCGTACTCAACTATGGATAACACAGCTGCTTACTTTTTTTCACCCCCCAACGGGGACGCAGTACTCTGGAGCCATGCCGGAACGGGGAATCCACGAAGCGGGGCCGTGCCAGAAGGTCGACGACGGCATGGCGCGCGTCTTCCATCTGCTCGGAAAGCGCTGGACGGGCCTGGTCGTGGCCGTCCTGCTGCAACGGCCGGTCCATTTCACCGAGCTGCGCCGGGCGATCCCGGGCATCAGCGAGCGGATGCTCTCCGACCGGCTCACCGAACTCGGGGCGGCGGGCATGGTGGTGCGTGAGGTCGACGAAGGTCCCCCGCTGCGGGTCTCGTACCACCTGACGGAGGCGGGCGCCGCGCTGGAACCCGCGCTCAAGGAGCTCGGGGCGTGGGCCGAGCGCTATCTCCCCGAAGAGGGGACGTGCCCGGAGGCGCTCAGGAAGTGACGGGCCGCCCTGCGGGGGCGGCGAGCCGTGGACTTGTCCACAGGCCCTGCGGCGGAGTTGTCCACAGGGTCTGACGTGTTTCGCCGACCGGCTGTACGGTCAGCACGAGTTGATGTTCGTGCACGGGGGAGGCGGTCGCAGTGACCGAGCTCGGTACAGCGGTTCCGGACCAGCACAAGCACGCGGAGGGGCAGCGGCCGCAGGGGCGGCGGCGACCGGAGTCCGGGACCGCGGCGCGCGGGTATGCCGTGCCGGGGTTCGCCGCGTGGCCGGTGCAGGGTTCGCCCAAGGACGCGGGCAAGGCCCTGCGCAGTCGGGTGCCGCGTGCCGCGCACGCCGAGCTGACCGAGGACGCCGACCGGCCCGGCGCCGTGGCCGCCGTCGAGGAGTCCAACCGCGGCCGCATCGCCGGCCTCACCCCGATACGGGTCGGCAGGATGGCAGCCACCCCCTTCGCGTTCCTGCGCGGCTCGGCGGGTCTCATGGCGTACGACCTCGCGCGCACCCCCATGACGGGCATCGACGCCCAGATCTGCGGAGACGCCCACGCGGCCAACTTCGGCCTGTACGGCGATGCCCGGGGCGGCCTCGTCATCGATCTGAACGACTTCGACGAGACCGTCCACGGCCCCTGGGAGTGGGACCTCAAGCGGCTCGCCACCTCGCTCGTGCTCGCCGGCCGGGAGGCCGGGGCGGACGAGGACACCTGCCGCACCGCCGCGCACGACACGGTGGGCGCGTACCGCCGCACCATGCGGCTGATGGCCAAACTGCCGGTCCTCGACGCGTGGAACGCGATCGCCGACGAGGAACTCGTCTCGCACACCGACGCCCACGACCTGCTCGGCACGCTGGAGCGGGTCTCGGAGAAGGCGCGGGCCAACACCAGCGGCCGGTTCGCGGCCAAGGCGACGGAAGTGGTGGAGGGCGGCGGGCGCCGGTTCGTGGACGCCCCGCCGGTGCTGCGCCGCATACCCGACGCGGAGGCTGCGGCGGTCGTCGCGTCCCTGGAGCACTACCTGACGACGCTCTCCGAGGACCGTCTCCCCCTCCTCGCCCGGTACGCGGTGCACGACGTCGCCTTCCGCCTCGTCGGCACCGGCAGCGTGGGCACCCGGTCCTACGTCGTCCTGCTGCTCGACCACCGCGGTGAACCCCTCGTCCTCCAGGTGAAGGAGGCCCGCCCCTCGGCGCTGCTCCCGCACCTGGCGACCGCCGGTCACGCGACGCCCGAGGTGCCGCACGAGGGCCGCCGCGTCGTCCTCGGACAGAAACGGATGCAGGTCGTCAGCGACATCCTGCTCGGCTGGACCACGGTCGACGGCCGTCCCTTCCAGGTGCGCCAGTTCCGCAACCGCAAGGGCAGTGTCGACCCTGCCGCGCTGGCCGCCGACCAGATCGACGACTACGCCCGCATGACCGGAGCCCTGCTGGCCCGTGCCCACGCCCACAGCGCCGACCCACGCCTCATCGCCGGCTACTGCGGGAAGAACGAGGAGCTGGACGAGGCAGTCGCGTCGTTCGCCGTGGCATACGCCGACCGCACGGAGGCCGACCACGCGGAGCTGGTCGCGGCGGTCCGGGACGGCCGGATCGCGGCGGAGCTGGGTGTCTGACGGTTCGGTGGCCGACATCGACGGCCCTGCCCTCGGGGGTCGGGCGGCGAGCGGGGAAACGGCGCTCTCGCCAGGGCCCCGGAGCACCGTGGCCTACGCTGGTCGGGTGACGACGCCGGAAGCCGAGCAGAGCCAGTCCGAGCCCACCGACGAGGGGGTTCGTGAGCAGTCCGGTGCCCAGGAGGGCGCGATGTCCGAGCAGCGGGAGCCCGCCGGGGGTGAGGTCTCCGGACAGGAGGCGTCCTCCGGTGGTGAGGCTTCGGTGCAGAGTGCGCCCGCTGGGAGCGAGGCCTCCGAGCAGCCGGCACCCGCTGGGGGCGAGGCTTCCGAGCTGGGAGTGGCCGGCGGGGACGAGGCTTCCGGGCAGGAGGCGTCCGCCGAGGGTGAGGCCGCCTCGCAGTCCGCTCCCGAGGGCGATGTACGGCCCGAAGAGCGGCTGGAGCGGGCCGTGCGGGCGGCCGAGCAGGCGTTGATCGAGTTCGAGATCGCCGTGGAGACCTTCCGCGTAGAGGTGGACAACTTCTCGCGGCTGCACCACCAGAAGCTCGGCCCGATGTACTCCCGGCTCGACGAGCTGGAGGCCGAGATCGCGGAGGCCAGGGCCGCGCGCACCGGCGACCCGGAGGACGTGCGCAAGGCGCACGAAGCGCGGGCTCGGGTCATGCCCATGCCCGGGGTCGAGGAACTGTTCCACGGCTGGATGGACTCGGAGGGGCTGTTCCCCGAGGCCGTGGCCATGCTCACGGACCAGCCCGTACGGCCTCCGCAGCGTGTGCGCCCCAGCGAGGAGGCTCGCAAGCTCTACCGCGAACTGGCCCGCAAGGCGCACCCCGACCTGGCGCAGGACGAGGACGAGCGCAAGCGGCGCGACGAGTTCATCGCCCGGGTGAACGCCGCCTACGGCCGGGGCGACGAGGCGCTGCTGCGGGAGCTCTCCGCGGAGTGGGCCGCGGGGCCCGTGCCCGAGGAGTGGAAGCCGACCCGGAGCGAGGAGCTCTACGCCCGTCTCGAATGGCTCGCCCAGCGCAAGGAGATGCTCGCCTTCGTCGCCCAGGAGCTGGAGGAGAGCGCCATCGGCGCGATGCTGAAGCTGGCACCGGACGACCCGGACCGTCTCCTGGAGGAGATCGCCGAACAGCTGCTGGCCCAGGTCGGCGAGCGCGAGGCGGAGCTGGCGGCGCTGATAGCCCAGGCTCAGTGAGACCGCGAGGGGCCTGAGGGACCTGGAAGGCACCGGGGGAGTCCCGGGGGATCGGGTTGTCGCCGTGGTCGGGTAGCGTCGGGGACATGAGTTTCGGAGCTGCTGTGCCCACCGTCGGGATCGGGGATCTCACGGACGAGAACTTCCTGCTGGACGTCCGGGAGGACGAGGAGTGGGACGCCGGGCATGCCGAGGGGGCGCTGCACATCCCCATGAGCGAGTTCGTCGCCCGCTACGGCGAGCTGACCGAGGCCGCCCCGCAGGACGGCCGCGTCAACGTCATCTGCCGGTCCGGCGGCCGCTCCGCCCAGGTCACCATGTACCTGGTCCAGCAGGGCATCGACGCCGTGAACGTCGACGGCGGCATGCAGGCCTGGGAAGCGGCCGGCCGGCCCGTCGTCGATGCCAAGGGCCAGCCCGGCGTCGTCGTCTAGCGATTCCATCGCCCGGCGCCCATCGGCCGGTGCTCGGTGCCCGTCAGCCGGTGTCCGGCGCACGACGTCCATCGGCCGGCGACCGGGCTTCGCGCCGCGGCCGGGTTGTCGGGAGAGCTGCCGGAGATGGTCGGGGGAGCTGCCCGGTCCTCGTCCTCGGGACGCCACCGGGCATACGGAAGTTCCGTCAGGCATGCGGGAAAGCCGTCCCGCGAGGCCGGCCGTGACGCCCGGCGCGGCATGTGCTCGGACTCAGCCCAGTGGATGCGCCGCGAGCAGGTCCCCCAGGGCCTCCTCGTGCGCCGCGGCCGGGCCGAGCGAGAGCTCCAGCTGTTTGGCCCAGGCGTGGTACCGGTGCAGCGGACAGTCGGTGTCGGCGCCGAAGCCCCCGTGCAGATGCTGTGCCGTCTGCACCACCCGTCGTACGCCTTCCGAGGCCCAGATCTTGGCGACGGCCACGTCCCCGGACGCCGGGAGCGCGCCCCCCGCGCCGGTCCCGATCCGCCACGCGGCCTGCCACAGAGTCACCTCCATGGCACGCAGGTCGATGTAGCGGTCGGCGGCCTGCACGGCGACCGCCTGGAAGGTGGCGACGGGGAATCCGAACTGCTCCCGCTTGCCGGTGTATTCACTGGTCATCCCGAGCACGGCCTCCCCGAGCCCGAGCGCCAGTGCGCACGTGCCGGTGGCCAGCAGCTCATGCAGGGCATCCCAGGCGCCCTCAGCGTCGATCACATGCCGGTCGGCGATCCGCGCCGACTCCAGGCGCAGCTGTCCGAGTCGCTCGCCGGTGGTGGAGATCTGCTCGGCGAGCACGGCGCCTGCGTGGTCGCGGGGAACGAACGCGAGGACGGTCCGGTCGGCCTCCGTGTGCGCGGGTACGACGACGAGGTCGGCGTCGTACGCCCAGGGCACCGCCGTCTGGGAGCCGTCCAGCACCCACGTGTCACCGTCCCGCCGTGCCATCACGGCGCGTTCGGCCGGGTCGTGACCCGTGCGGCCACTCGCGGCGACGGTCAGGACGAGCTCGCCCCGCCCCGCGCGCTCCAGCAACTCGGCCTTCAACTCCTCGCCGCCGTACGCCTGCACGGTCACCGCCGCCGCGCTGCTCTCCAGCAGCGGTACGCGCGCGAGGACCCGCGCCGACTCGCGCAGCACCAGGCACAGGGCCACCACGTCGAGCCCCGCTCCGCCGTACTCCGTGTCGAGCAGCAGACTCAGCAGATCCGCGTCGGCGAGCTTCGCCCACAGGCCGCGGTCGAAGTCCTCGGCGACGGCGCCGGGGGTGAGCGCCGGGCTGGGCACCCCGTCCGGCGCGACCCCGGCGAACACCGCCTGCGCCGCCTCGACCGCCGCCTGCTGCTCCTCGGTGAAGGTGAAGTCCACGGGTCCTGTCCTCCCACGCGCCGGCCAACCGACCGGAGGCCCGAAGCGGGGGCAAAAGGCCTCCGGAGCCTCCGATCTGACGGAGCGTCAAGATAGAACAGGTTCTACAAGAAGGGAACGGCCGGTGCCGGCAGGCCTACCGGTCGAAGTCCAACTCCACCTTCTCCGTGGCCGGATGGGACTGGCAGGCCAGCACATACCCGGCTTCGGTCTCCTCCGGTTCCAGCGCGAAATTGCGGTCCATCCGGACCTCGCCCGAGACCAGGAAGGCCCGGCAGGTGCCGCACACGCCACCCTTGCAGGCGTACGGCGCGTCCGGCCTGTTGCGGAGCACCGCGTCCAGCAGCGACTCGCCCTCCTGGACGGGCCAGGTCCCACCGCGTCCGTCGAGCCGCGCGGTCACCGTGCTGTGTGCCGGCGCGGGGCGCGTGGAGGGGACCGCGGCGGCGGCACCGGCGTCCACGTGGAAGATCTCCTCGTGGATCCTGGTCCGTGACACCCCGAGCCCGCGCAGCGCGCGCTCCGCTCCCTGCACGAGCCCCATCGGCCCGCACAGGAACCAGCCGGCCACCCGGTCCACCGGCAGCAGGGCCGGGAGCAGTCCGGTGAGCCGTTCCTGGTCGAGCCGTCCGGTCGGCAGTCCGGCCTGCTGCTCCTCCCGGGAGAGCACCGTCACCAGCTGGAACCGCTGCGGATAACGGTCCTTGAGGTCGGCGACCTCCTCCAGGAACATCGTCGAGGCGGTCGTCCGGTCGCTGCGGACGAGGCAGAACCTCGCCTCCGGCTCCCTGGCCAGCAGCGTGGAGACGATCGACAGCACCGGGGTGATCCCGCTGCCGCCCACCACCGCCGCGTACAGCCCGGTGGCCGGCTCCAGGGTGAAACGGCCCGCCGGAGTCATCACCTCGACGTCGTCGCCGACGGCGATCTCCTTGTGCGCGTGCGTCGAGAAGGCTCCGCCGTCGACCAGCCGCACTCCGACCCGCAGGGTGTGCGGGCCCTCGTCGCCGGGTGCGGGCGCCGGTGAGCAGATCGAGTACGTACGGCGAATCTCCTCGCCGTCGATCGTGCAGCGCAGGGCGAGGTGCTGGCCGGCTGCGTGCCGGTACTCCTCGCGCAGGGCGGGCGGCACGGCGAGGGTCAGGGCCACCGAATCGTCGGTGAGCCGGTCGACCGCGGCCACCGGGAGCGCGTGGAAGCGGGCCATCACAGCTCCTTGAAGTGGTCGAACGGCTCGCGGCAGGACAGGCAGCGCCGCAGCGCCTTGCACGCGGTGGAGGAGAAGCGGCTGAGCAGCTCGGTGTCCGCCGATCCGCAGAGCGGGCAGTGGACGGGCTCGGTCTGCTGCGGGCGCGTGCCGGACGGGGTCGTCCGGGTCGGACCCAACTGGACCGTCACGGGGCCCGTGGGACGGCCGCCGCGCGGTGGCGCTATCCCGAACTCCCGCAGTTTACGGCGGCCTTCGTCGGAGATGTCGTCGGTCGACCATGCGGGGCTGAGCACCGTACGGACGGCGACCTCCCGTATGCCGTGCTCGTGAAGCACCCGCTCGATGTCCACGGACATCGCCTCGATGGCCGGGCAGCCGGTGTACGTCGGGGTCAGGTCCACCTCGACCGAGTCCGCGTCATGCACCCGTACGGCGCGCAGCACGCCGAGCTCCTCCAGGGTGAGCACGGGCAGTTCGGGGTCGGGCACGGACCCGGCCAGCCGGCGGAGCTCTTCTTCGAGAGCGGTGGTCGTCACCATGTCGCCCCCGGGTGACTGCGGTGCAGATGCTGCATCTCGGCGAGCATCCGCCCGAAGGACTCGGTGTGCAGGCCCTGTCGTCCGGCACCGGCCGTCCACGCTCCGGACGCCGGCCCCTCGGGGAGCGCGAGGGTCGCGCGGCGCAGGACGTCGCCCACGGACTCCAGCCAGGCGGCCCGCATCCCTTCCCAGTCGACGTCCACGCCCTCGACCGGCTGGAACATCTCGCCGGTGAACCGCCACAGCGCCTCGGTCGCACGCAGCATGCGCTCATGGCTGAGGTCCGTGCCGTCGCCGAGCCGCAGGGTCCACTGCTCGGCGTGGTCCTGGTGGTATTCGACTTCCTTCACGGCCTTCGCGGCGAGCGGCGCGAAGGGACCGGGGCCCTCGGCCAGCTGGGTGTACAGGAGCCGTTGGTAGGTGGAGAAGTACAGCTGGCGGGCGATCGTGTGCGCGAAGTCGCCGTTCGGCTGTTCGACGAGCTGGAGGTTGCGGAAGGCGCGCTCCTCGCGCAGATACGCCAGCTCGTCCTCGTCACCGGCCATGGACAGCAGAACCCGTGCCTGGCCCAGCAGGTCGAGCGCGATGTTGGCGAGGGCGACTTCCTCTTCGAGGACGGGCGCGTGGCCGGCCCACTCCCCCAGCCGGTGCGAGAGCACCAGGGCGTCGTCGCCCAGGGCGAGGACCGCGGCGGTCGCCGTCTCGGACGTGGAGGCGGTCACAGGTGCTTCACCCCTTCCGGGATCTCGTAGAACGTCGGGTGCCGGTACGGCTTGTCCGCGGCGGGCTCGAAGAACGGGTCCTTCTCGTCGGGCGAGGAAGCCGTGATGGCGGAAGAGGGGACGACCCAGATCGAGACGCCCTCGCCGCGGCGGGTGTACAGGTCGCGTGCGTTGCGCAGGGCCAGCTCCGCGTCCGGCGCGTGCAGGCTGCCGGCGTGCGTGTGGGAGAGGCCGCGGCGGGAGCGCACGAAGACCTCCCACAGGGGCCAGTCGTTGGTCGTCATGCTCGTGCCTTCCCGTGCTCGTCGGCCGTGCCCGCGGGCTCGTCGCCCTGGGGGCTGCCCGTGCCGTTGCTCTGCTGGTCGGTGTGTCCGGCGGGCGGCTCCGCCCGGGTGGCCTGCTTCCCCGCGTACGCCGCGGCGGCCTCCCGTACCCAGGCGCCCTGGTCGTGTGCGCGTCGGCGCTGGGTGATGCGCTGTTCGTTGCACGGGCCGTTGCCCTTGAGGACCTCCCAGAACTCCGTCCAGTCGATCGCGCCGAAGTCGTGGTGTCCCCGCTCCTCGTTCCACACGAGGTCCGGGTCGGGGAGGGTCAGGCCCAGCGACTCTGCCTGGGGCACGCAGATGTCCACGAAGCGCTGACGCAGCTCGTCGTTCGAATGGCGCTTGATCTTCCAGGCCATCGACTGCGCGGAGTGCGAGGACTCGTCGTCGGGCGGGCCGAACATCATCAGGGAGGGCCACCACCAGCGGTTCACCGCGTCCTGCGCCATCTCGTGCTGCTCGGGGGTGCCGCGGCTGAGGGCCAGCAGCAGCTCGTACCCCTGGCGCTGGTGGAAGGACTCCTCCTTGCAGATGCGGACCATCGCGCGCGCATACGGTCCGTACGAGCAGCGGCACAGGGGGACCTGGTTGGTGATCGCGGCCCCGTCCACCAGCCAGCCGATGGCGCCGACGTCCGCCCAGGTCAGCGTCGGGTAGTTGAAGATCGACGAGTACTTCTGGCGGCCGGTGTGGAGCTTGTCGAGGAGCTCGTCGCGGCCGGTGCCGAGAGTCTCGGCCGCGCTGTACAGGTACAGGCCGTGCCCGGCCTCGTCCTGGACCTTGGCCATCAGGATCGCCTTGCGGCGCAGAGAGGGCGCGCGTGTGATCCAGTTGGCCTCGGGCTGCATGCCGATGATCTCGGAGTGCGCGTGCTGCGCGATCTGCCGGACCAGGGTGGAGCGGTAGGCGTCGGGCATCCAGTCACGCGGCTCGATGCGCTCGTCCGCCGCCACCGCGGCGTCGAAAACGGCTTCGTACGCCGCCTGCGCGGCTTCGTCCCGTCCCTCCGCCTGCGCGCGGGCCGTGTGGTGCGCTGCTGCTGTCGCCATGCGGTCCCCCTCGACCTCTCTCCCGACCGACCGATCGTTCGGTTCGCTTCGAATCAATGGTCGGTCGAGCGCCGTAAGGTGTCAACCGCTGTGGAAAACCTCGTGGGCCGCACGGTGACCGCCGTGGTTCAGGAGGCTGTGCCGGACCTGCCGGTCCGAGTACGGTTCCGGTGCGGACCTCGCGGTGCTGTGCGCAGCGGTGGTACAGGTCGGGAGCGGCGTGAGCGCACGGTGCCTGCGGCCCACCGGGATTCGGGTCCGGGATCGTGAATCGGGGCGGAATTGGACGCGTACGACGAGGGACCGAAGACACGGGCGGGGGCGGACGGGCCGCCCGGCGACTCCGCCGGGGACGGGGCCGCAGGTGCCGGGGCCGGGCCCGACGGGGCCGTGGGCGACGCCCCGGCGTCCGAGAGAGCCGTGGGCGACCACGCGGAGCCTGATACCGCCGTCCGGGGTGACGCGGAGCCCGACACCGTCGCACGGGGCGATCTCGGTCCCGGTGAGCTCAATGCCCCCAGTGCTCCAGGCGGCCCCGGTGACCCGGCCCCAGGCGGTCCTGGCGGCCCCCTGGCTCCGGGCGGTCCCGGTCCCGGTCAGCCCCGCGGCGCGACCGCGGGCATAGCCGCCCTCCCTCTCCGCTCCCAGGTCGCCGCCGCCTTCGCGCTCGCCGTGGTCGCCGTGGTCACCTTTGTGCACCTCGGCATGGTCTTCCTGCACGTCGCGCCGTCGAACACGATGACCAAGCAGCACGGCCGCGCGATCGACGACTGGATCTACCCGGAGTTCGAGCAGAACTGGAAGCTCTTCGCTCCCAACCCGTTGCAGCAGAACATCTCGGTCCAGGTCCGTGCCCTGGTCCGCACCCCGGACGGCACCAGCCGCGAGACCGGCTGGTACGACCTGTCCGCCCTCGACGGCGAGGCCATCGAGGGCAATCTGCTGCCGAGCCACACCCAGCAGAACGAACTGCGCCGGGCGTGGGACTACTACGTCGGCACGCACGACAGCAAGAACCGCCCCGTGGGCCTGCGCGGCGACCTCTCCGAGCGCTATCTGCGCCGGATCGCCGTCATGCGCCTCGCCCGCGAGCACGCGGGCGGCGCCGGTGCCGTCGTCGAACGCGTCCAGATGCGTTCCAGCTCCACCAACGTGCCGGCCCCCGAGTGGAGCGAGGAGAAGGTGCCCGACAAGCCCGTCGTCCGCGAGTTGCCCTGGTGGATCGTCCCCGACAGCGACCGCGAGGGCGGGCTGACGGAGGCGAGCGCCCGATGAACCGGTTCGCCACGACGGTCTCGCGGGGCATCAGCCGGGTCACCGAGTCCGCGCTCGGCCCGTACCAGAGCGCCGTGATCCGTATCGGCTTCTCCGCCACCTGGCTGCTGTTCCTGCTGCGCGAATACCCGCACCGCCAGGAGCTGTACGGGCCCGAATCGCCGTGGAGCTGGGACTTCGCCCAGCAGTCCGTCTCGGGCAACGGCGCTTTCTCGGCACTGCTGTGGTCGGACGGCCAGGGATGGTTCGAGACCGTCTACGCCCTCGCCGTCCTCTCCAGCGCCCTGCTGCTCGTGGGCTGGCGGACGCGCACGACGTCCGTGCTCTTCATGATCGGGGTGCTGTCCCTCCAGAACCGCAGCGTCTTCATGGGGGACGGCGGGGACAACGTCATCCACCTGATGGCGATCTACCTGGTGCTCACGCGCTGCGGCCAGGTGTGGTCACTGGACGCGTGGCAGGCACGGCGCGCGCGGGAGACCCGCGCGCCGGGACGGCCTCCCGCTCTCGACCGGGTCGGGATCGCCCTGTGGGGGGTGATGTGCCTGGCGCTGGCCGCGGCCTCGCTCGCGGGCCGGCTGAGCACGGGCTGGCTGGTGATCTTCTGGGGACTGCTGGCGGTGCAGGCCCTGTGGTGGGTCGTCGGCAGCCGGGCGCGTACCGCCGAGCCGCGCATCCTGCTGGACGTCGTGGCCAACCTCGTGCACAACGCGGCCCTGGTCGTCGTCATGGCCGAGGCGTGCCTCATCTACGCGACCGCCGGCTGGTACAAGATCCAGGGCTCACGCTGGCAGGACGGCACGGCGGTCTACTACCCGCTGAACCTGGACTACTTCTCGCCCTGGCCCGCCCTGTCGCACCTGATGGCCTCCCACGGCACGATGGTGATGCTCGTGACGTACGGGACGGTCATCGTGCAGGTCGCGTTCCCCTTCACACTGTTCAACCGGCGCGTCAAGAACGTCCTGCTGGCAGCGATGATGACCGAGCACGCCGTGATCGCCGTGGTCCTCGGACTGCCGTTCTTCTCGCTCGCGATGATCGCGGCGGACGCGGTGTTCCTGCCGACCTCCTTCCTGCGGCGCCTCGGCGGATGGGCGGCACGCGGGCGTGCCGCGCTGGCCCCGGGCTACCGTCCCGCGCTGCCGGGGCCCCGGGTGCCCGAGCCCCGCTCCGGCGAGCAGAACGAGCACACGCACGTAGGCTTCA
Organism: Streptomyces sp. 142MFCol3.1; assembly: GCF_000424945.1. Lineage (NCBI taxonomy): Bacteria > Bacillati > Actinomycetota > Actinomycetes > Kitasatosporales > Streptomycetaceae > Streptomyces > Streptomyces sp. 142MFCol3.1. Next base: position 410,964 of record NZ_AUKV01000002.1, on the reverse strand, counting down.
CGGCATGAACGAGAGGGACGCGGACGCGCCGGAAACCACAGCCGGGGCGGACGCCGTCGACCGGACGGGGGCCTTCGCCCGGCCAGAGTCCGGCGTCGGCCCGTCCGCTGCGGACGGACCGGGCGACGAGGGTCGACCGGATGCCGTACGCACCTGGCACCGGCTAGCCGACGGCTCCGTGCTGCTCGACGGATTCCACGCCCTCAAGCACGCGGTGCGCTTCCGGGCCGACGTCCCGGTGGCCGTCACCACCGACCGGCGGGCGGCTCTGGAACTGGCCGGCGAACTCGCTCCCGACGTGCGTGACGCTCTCGAAGCGCTCCTGGCCGAGGTCCCGGAGACGACGCTGAAGGCGCTCGTGCCCCGCCCGCATCCCACCTCCGTCGCCGCGCTGGCCGTACGGCCCTCCCGTGCCGCCAACCTGGAGATCCTGGCCCGCACGCCGCGCAGCACGCCTGTGGTGGTCCTCGACAACCCCCGCAACCTGGGCAACGCGGGCGCGGTGATCCGGCTGGCCGCGGGCTTCGGCGCGACCGGAGTGGTCACGACGGGCACGCTCGACCCCTGGCACCCCACGGTCGTGCGCGGCGGGGCGGGACTGCATTTCGCGACCGCCGTGGAGCGGCTGACGGTCGACGAACTCCCACCGGGGCCGGTGTTCGCCCTTGATCCCGAGGGCGAGGACATCCGCGGTCTGAAGCTTCCCGACGACGCGGTGCTCGCCTTCGGCTCGGAGCGCACCGGGCTGTCGGCCGAACTGCGCTCCCGCGCTGACCACTTGGTGGCCCTGCCGATGCGCCCCCAGGTCTCCAGCTACAACCTCGCGACCAGTGTGGCCATGACGCTGTTCCACTGGAGCGCGACCGGGGGCGTACCGGCCTGAGCCGCTGTTACGCCTCCCGGCGCACCTCGACCACCCGGAAGCGGTTGGCCACGAACGCGCCGTCGCACAGTGCCGCGTTCGCCGCGGGGTTGCCGCCGGAGCCGTGGAAGTCGGAGAAGGCCGCCGTCTGGTTGACGTAGACCCCGCCGGTCAGGTTCAGGGAGAGCTGGGCGCACTCCTCCAGGCAGGCCTCCTGCACGGCCTGCTCGACCTCCTCGTCGGTGGTGTACGCGCCGACGGTCATCGCTCCCTTGTCCCTGATCGTCCGCCGCAGCAGCTCCACGGCGTCCGTGGCCGAGTCCATCGCCACGGCGAAGGAGACGGGTCCGAAGCACTCGTTCATGTAGGCGGCTTCGTCGTCCGGCTTGGCCCCGTCGAGCTTCACGATGACGGGGGTGCGCACGACCGCGTCCGGGAATTCGGGGTTGCTGATCTCCCTGGAGGGCAGGGCGACTTCGCCGAGACCGGCGGCGGCCTCGAGGCGCGCCTTCACGTCCGGGTTCACAATGGCGCCCAGCAGTGCGTTCGCCCGGGCGTCGTCGCCGAGCAGGCCGCCGACCGACTTCGCGAGGTCGGAGACCACCTCGTCGTAGGACTTGGGGCCCTCGTCCGTGCGGATGCCGTCGCGGGGGATCAGCAGGTTCTGCGGGGTCGTGCACATCTGGCCGCTGTACAGGGACAGGGAGAAGGCCAGGTTGGACAGCATCCCCTTGTAGTCGTCGGTCGACTCCACGAGGACCGTGTTGACGCCGGCCTTCTCCGTGTAGACCTGCGCCTGGCGGGCGTTGCTCTCCAGCCAGTCACCGAAGGCCGTCGAGCCGGTGTAGTCGATGATGCGGATCTCGGGCCGCACGGCCAGGGTCTTGGCGATGCCCTCACCGGGACGCTCGGCGGCCAGCGCCACCAGGTTCGGGTCGAAGCCCGCCTCGGCGAGCACCTCGCGCGCGACCTGGACGGTGAGCGCGAGCGGCAGCACCGCGCGCGGGTGGGGCTTGACCAGTACCGCGTTGCCCGTGGCGAGGGAGGCGAACAGGCCCGGATAGCCGTTCCACGTCGGGAAGGTATTGCAGCCGACCATCAGCGCGATGCCGCGCGGCACCGCCGTGAACTGCTTGGTGAGCGCGAGCGGGTCGCGCTTGCCCTGGGGCTTGGTCCATTCCGCGGTGTCAGGGGTGCGGACCTGCTCCACATAGGCGTACGCCACGGCCTCCAGGCCACGGTCCTGGGCGTGCGGGCCGCCCGCCTGGAACGCCATCATGAAGGCCTGGCCGCTGGTGTGCATGACAGCGTGCGCGAACTCGTGCGTCCGGTCGCTGATCCGCTTGAGGATCTCCAGACAGACCACGGCGCGGATCTCCGCGCCGGCGTCGCGCCAGGCACGCTGTCCGGCCCGCATGGCGGGCAGCAGGACGTCGATGTCCGCGTGCGGGTAGGTGACGCCCAGGGCGATCCCGTACGGCGAGGTCTCGTCGCCCACCCAGTCGTCCGTGCCGGGCTGGCCGAGGTCGAGGCGGGTGCCGAGCAAGGCGTCGAAGGCTTCCTTGCCCTCGGCCATGCCCAGGCTGCCGTGCTCTCCGTACGCCTTGGGGTGCTCGGGGTGGGGGGACCAGTACGCGCGTGTGCGGATCGCTTCCAGCGTCTGGTCGAGGGTGGGCCGGTGCTGGGCGATCAGCTGGTGCGCGGTGAGTTCGGCGGCCATCAAGGACCAACTCCTCGTCTCAAGAGCTCTTCTTTGAGCCCACGAGCTGGGCAGGAATGGACGGACAGAGTTAGAGTAACCGAACGATCGGTCGGGACAAGGGGGTCCGCCGCATCTGTGGAAAACCCCGTGCGGGAGGATCGCGCACATGACAGCTATCGACCTCAGCAGCCCCGTGGCCGTCGTCGGCACCGGCACCATGGGCCAGGGCATCGCCCAGGTCGCGCTGGTAGCGGGCCATCCGGTGCGGCTCCACGACGCGCTTCCCGGGCGGGCCGAGGCGGCCGCCGAAGCGATCGGCGCCCGGCTCGACCGGCTCGTCGAGAAGGACCGGCTGACCGGCGCCGAGCGGGACGCCGCGCGCGCCCGGCTGCGCCCTGCCCGAGACCTCGCCGAGCTGGCGGACTGCGCGCTCGTCGTCGAGGCCGTCCTGGAGCAGCTCGACGCGAAGCAGCAGCTGTTCCGGGAGCTGGAGGACGTCGTCGGCGAGGACTGCCTGCTCGCCACGAACACCTCCTCCCTCTCCGTGACGGCCATCGGTGGCGCCCTGCGCAGCCCCGGCCGCCTGGTCGGGCTGCACTTCTTCAACCCGGCTCCCCTGCTGCCGCTGGTCGAGGTGGTCTCCGGCTTCGCCACCGACGTCACGTCGGCCACGCGCGCGTACGAGACGGCCCGCGCCTGGGGGAAGACCCCTGTCGCCTGCGCGGACACCCCCGGCTTCATCGTCAACCGCATCGCGCGGCCCTTCTACGCCGAGGCCTTCGCCGTCCACGAGGCGCAGGCCGCCGACCCGGCCACGATCGACGCGGTCCTGCGCGAGTCGGGCGGGTTCCGGATGGGGGCGTTCGAGCTGACCGACCTGATCGGCCAGGACGTCAACGAATCCGTCACGCACTCCGTGTGGCAGTCCTTCTTCCAGGACGTGCGCTTCACGCCCTCGCTCGCCCAGCGGCGCCTCGTCGAGTCGGGCCGGCTCGGCCGCAAGTCCGGCCACGGCTGGTACGACTACGGGGACGGCGCGGGGCCCGCCGAGCCGCACACCGCGGAGAAGGCGCAGCCGCCCGCGTACGTCGTGGCCGAGGGCGATCTGGGCCCCGCCGCGGAGCTCCTGGACCTGATACGCGAGGCCGGCATACAGGTCCGCGAGGACGAGGAGGACCACGGGACCCGCCTCGTACTGCCCGACGGTGGCCAGCTGGTCCTCGCCGACGGCCAGACCTCGGTCGAGTTCCGCGACGTCGTCTACTTCGACCTCGCGCTCGACTACCGGAAGGCGACCCGGATCGCCCTCTCCGCTTCGCAGGACACCGCTCCCCGGACGCTCTCCGAGGCCGTCGGCCTCTTCCAGGCGCTCGGCAAGGACGTCAGCGTCATCGGGGACGTGCCCGGCATGATCGTCGCCCGTACGGTGGCCCGGATCGTCGACCTCGCGCACGACGCCGTCGCCAAGGGTGTGGCCACCGAGGAGGACATCGACACGGCGATGCGCCTCGGCGTGAACTACCCGCTCGGCCCCTTCGAATGGTCCCGCAGGCTGGGCCGGAGCTGGGCGTGCTCCCTGCTGGACGACCTGCACCAGCGGGACCCCTCCGGGCGCTACGCGCCGTCCCTCGCGCTCTACCGCCACGCGTACGCCACCGAGAAGCGGGAGGGCACCTCATGACCACCGCCAAGCGCGACACCTACACGCCGGAGACGCTGCTCTCCGTCGCCGTGCAGGTCTTCAACGAGCGTGGCTACGACGGCACCTCCATGGAGCACCTCTCCAAGGCGGCCGGCATCTCCAAGTCCTCGATCTACCACCATGTCGCGGGCAAGGAGGAGCTGCTGCGCCGCGCCGTCAGCCGCGCCCTCGACGGCCTCTTCCGGATCCTCGACGAGGAGCACGCGCGCGAGGGGCGTGCCGTGGAGCGCCTGGAGTACGTCGTGCGGCGCATGGTCGAGGTGCTCACGGCCGAGCTGCCGTACGTGACGCTGCTGCTGCGGGTGCGCGGCAACACGGACACCGAGCGGTGGGCCCTGGAGCGGCGCCGTGACTTCGACCACCAGGTGGCCGCACTGCTGAAGGCGGCCGCCGCCGAGGGCGACGTGCGCCCGGACGTGGAGGTCCGGCTGGCGACCCGGCTGGTCTTCGGGATGATCAACTCGATCGTGGAGTGGTACCGGCCGGACGGCCGGGGCATGGGCGAGCGCGAAGTGGCCGAAGCGGTCGTGCAGTTGGTCTTCGGCGGACTGCGCAAGGAGTCCTGAGGACCCCCGGTGCCGCGAGGCTCAGCCCTCCGGCTCCAGGTCCTCCTCCTCGAACACCAGCAGCGTGCGTGTGCTGAGCACCTCCGGGATGGCCTGGAGACGGGTGAGCACCAGTTCGCGCAGCGCCCTGTTGTCCGGCGTGTGCACCAGCAGCAGGACATCGAAGTCGCCGCCCACCAGCGCGATGTGGGAGGCCCCCGGCAGCAGCCGCAGCTGCTCGCGCACGGTGCGCCAGGAGTTCTGCACGATCTTGAGGGTGATGTAGGCCGATGTGCCCTGCCCCGCGCGCTCGTGGTCGACACGGGCACCGAAGCCCCGGATCACGCCGTCCTCGATGAGGCGGTTGATCCGCGCGTAGGCGTTGGCCCGCGACACATGGACCCGTTCGGCCACGGAGCGTATCGACGCGCGACCGTCCGCCTGGAGCATCTGCAGGATGTCCTGATCGATGGCATCGAGCGGTCGGGCGGGCGGCGGGAGCGGGCCGGCCCCCGGTGGCTCGGCCATTTGTTCAGGTGCCATGTCCCCCCGCCTCCCTACCATGGACGTACTGCGTCCATCTCAGGCTGTGCAGAACCGTTTGTCCACAGCCTGGCGGCGCCTGTAGCCAAAATGTGCCGACGACCGAACAATCGGTAGGTGAGGCGCGTCACACCCGTGAGGCGTCCGAAGCCGCTCCCACGAGGAGGTGCCGTCATGACGGTCATGGAGCAGCGAGGCGCTTACCGGCCAACGCCGCCGCCCGCCTGGCAGCCCCGCACCGACCCCGCGCCGCTGCTGCCCGACGCGCTGCCGTACCGCGTCCTCGGCACCGAGGCAGCCGCGCAGGCCGACCCGGGCCTGCTGCGCAGGCTGTACGCGGAGCTGGTGCGCGGTCGCCGTTACAACACGCAGGCCACCGCCCTGACCAAGCAGGGCCGTCTCGCCGTGTACCCCTCCAGCACCGGCCAGGAGGCCTGCGAGGTCGCAGCCGCACTCGTCCTGGAGGAGCACGACTGGCTCTTCCCCAGCTACCGCGACACCCTCGCGGCCGTGGCCCGTGGCCTGGACCCGGTCGAGGCCCTCACGCTCCTGCGCGGGGACTGGCACACCGGGTACGACCCGCGTGAGCACCGCATCGCGCCGCTGTCCACCCCGCTCGCCACCCAGCTTCCGCACGCCGTGGGCCTCGCGCACGCCGCGCGCCTCAAGGGCGACGACGTGGTCGCGCTCGCCCTGGTCGGCGACGGCGGCACCAGCGAGGGCGACTTCCACGAGGCACTGAACTTCGCCGCGGTGTGGCAGGCCCCGGTCGTCTTCCTCGTGCAGAACAACGGCTTCGCGATCTCCGTACCGCTCGCCAAGCAGACCGCCGCCCCGTCGCTGGCCCATAAGGCCGTCGGCTACGGGATGCCGGGCCGCCTGGTCGACGGCAACGACGCGGTGGCGGTGCACCAGGTGCTCGGCGAGGCCATCGCCCACGCGCGCGCGGGCGGCGGTCCGACGCTCGTCGAGGCCGTGACCTACCGCATCGACGCCCACACGAACGCGGACGACGCCACCCGCTACCGGGGCGACGCCGAGGTCGAGACCTGGCGGGCGCACGACCCGATCGCGCTCCTGGAACGCGAGTTGACCGAGCGCGGCCTGCTCGACGACGAGGGCGTACGGGAGGTCCGTGAGGACGCCGAGACGATGGCCGCGGACCTGCGCGAGCGCATGAACCAGGACCCGGTGCTCGACCCCATGGACCTGTTCGCCCACGTCTACGCCCAGCCCACCCCTCAGCTCCTGGAGCAGGAAGCACAGTTGAGGGCGGAACTCGACGCCGAGGCGGACGGTCCGCACCACCACGGGCCCGAAGGAGCCGGCCGATGACCACCGTTGCCCTGAAACCGGCCACCATGGCCCAGGCCCTCGGCCGCGCGTTGCGTGACGCCATGGCCGAGGACCCGGCGGTCCACGTCATGGGCGAGGACGTCGGCACCCTCGGCGGCGTCTTCCGGGTCACCGACGGGCTCGCCAAGGAGTTCGGCGAGGACCGGTGCACGGACACCCCGCTCGCCGAGGCCGGCATCCTCGGCACCGCCGTCGGCATGGCCATGTACGGCCTCAGGCCGGTCGTCGAGATGCAGTTCGACGCGTTCGCCTATCCGGCCTTCGAGCAGTTGATCTCGCATGTGGCGCGGATGCGCAACCGCACGCGGGGCGCCATGCCGCTGCCGATCACCATCCGCGTCCCGTACGGCGGCGGTATCGGCGGTGTCGAGCACCACAGCGACTCCTCCGAGGCGTACTATATGGCGACTCCGGGGCTCCATGTCGTCACGCCCGCGACGGTCGCCGACGCGTACGGCCTGCTGCGCGCCTCCATCGCGTCCGACGACCCGGTCGTCTTCCTGGAACCGAAGCGGCTGTACTGGTCGAAGGACTCCTGGAACCCGGACGAGCCCTCGGTCGTGGAGCCGATCGGCCGCGCGGTGGTGCGCCGCCCGGGCCGCAGCGCCACGCTCATCACATACGGGCCGTCCGTTCCCGTCTGCCTCGAAGCCGCCGAGGCCGCACGCGCCGAGGGCTGGGACCTCGAAGTCGTCGACCTGCGCTCACTGGTGCCGTTCGACGACGAGACGGTCGCCGCGTCGGTGCGGCGCACCGGCCGCGCGGTGGTCGTGCACGAGTCGGGCGGCTTCGGCGGCCCCGGCGGCGAGATAGCGGCGCGGGTCACCGAGCGCTGCTTCCACCACCTGGAGGCACCGGTGCTGCGCGTCGCCGGGTTCGACATCCCGTATCCGCCGCCGATGCTGGAGCGGCACCACCTGCCCGGCGTCGACCGGATCCTGGACGCCGTGGGGCGCCTGCAATGGGAGGCGGAGAGCTGATGGCCCAGGTGCTGGAGTTCAAGCTCCCCGACCTCGGGGAGGGTCTCACCGAGGCGGAGATCGTCCGCTGGCTGGTGGAGGTCGGTGACGTCGTCGCGATCGACCAGCCGGTCGTCGAGGTCGAGACCGCCAAGGCGATGGTCGAGGTCCCCTGTCCCTACGGAGGTGTGGTCACCGCCCGCTTCGGCGAGGAGGGCACGGAACTGCCCGTCGGGGCACCGCTGCTGACCGTCGCCGTGGGCGCGCCGGCTCCCTCCGCGCAGGACGGCGGCGACACCGCGGCCGACGAGGGATCGGGCAACGTACTGGTGGGGTACGGCACGGGCGCGCCTCCGGCGCGGCGCAGGAGGGTGCGGCCGCCCACGGGCGCGGCTCCGGTTCGCCGGACCACCGGTCCGTCCGCGGGCGGGAACCGCAACGGGACGCCCGTTCCGGCGGGCCGCGAGGCGGCGCCGGCCGCGCACCCGCATGCCGATGGCCCCGTCCCCGTCATCTCCCCGCTCGTCCGCAGGCTCGCCCGGGAGAACGGGCTGGATCTGCGGGAGTTGGCGGGCTCCGGCCCCGACGGCCTGATCCTGCGGGCGGACGTCGAGGACGTGCTGCGCGCGGGCAGCGGGCGGGCTCGGACGCCCTTGCCGGCGTCGGCGTCTCCCGCTGCCGCTTCCGAGGGAATCCTGCACACCCCGCCCTCGTCCCGCGGGGCGGCCCTGCCCGTCGCGCCGGTGCCCGCGGGGGCACCGTCCTCCGCGCACGGCCTGCGCGTGCCCCTCCGGGGTGTCCGCGGTGCCGTCGCCGACAAGCTCTCCCGCAGCCGTCGCGAGATACCCGACGCGACCTGCTGGGTGGACGCCGACGCGACGGGACTCATGCAGGCGCGTGCCGCGATGAACGCGGCCGGCGGTCCGAAGATCTCCCTGCTCGCGCTGCTGGCCCGGATCTGCACGGCCGCGCTGGCGCGCTTCCCCGAGCTCAACTCGACCGTCGACATGGACGCCCGCGAGGTCGTCCGGTTCGACCAGGTGCACCTGGGCTTCGCCGCGCAGACCGAGCGGGGGCTCGTCGTCCCCGTCGTCCGGGATGCGCACACGCGGGACGCGGAGGGGCTGAGCGCGGAGTTCGCCCGGCTGACGGAGGCCGCCCGGACCGGGTCCCTGACACCGGCGGACCTCACGGGCGGCACCTTCACGCTCAACAACTACGGAGTGTTCGGCGTCGACGGTTCCACGCCGATCATCAACCACCCCGAGGCCGCCATGCTGGGGGTCGGCCGGATCGTCCCCAAACCGTGGGTGCACCAGGGCGAGCTTGCGGTGCGGCACGTCGTCCAGCTCTCGCTCACCTTCGACCACCGGGTCTGCGACGGCGGCACGGCGGGCGGTTTCCTGCGCTACGTGGCGGACTGCGTGGAACAACCGGCGGTGCTGCTGCGGACCCTCTAGCGCTTTTCGGGTCTGCCATCCCCGTCCACATGCTGTGCGCGGGGGTGGCAATGATCCTTCGGGCGCTCATACTCGGGGGATGACCGCCTACGAGCCACCGGGCCGCTTTGGCCCCTCGGTGGCCCCCGGACTGCCGGGTACGCCCTACCGCGTAGCCGCGTACGACGCCGTCGTGCTCGCGGGCGGCGGCGCGCGGCGGCTCGGCGGCGCGGACAAGCCCGGAGTGCGGGTGGGCGGCCGGGCGCTGCTCGACCGGGTGCTGGCGGCCTGCGCCGACGCCGCCACGACGGTGGTCGTGGCCGAGCCCAGAACCACCGCGCGTCCTGTGGTGTGGGCCCGCGAGGACCCGCCCTGCGGGGGGCCGCTCGCGGCGCTGGACGCGGGCCTGAGCCACACCTCCTCCGAACACGTCCTGGTGCTCTCCGCCGATCTGCCCTTCCTCGACGAGGGGACGGTGGGACGCCTGCTGGACGCCCTTCGCCCCGAGGGTGCCCCGGCGCCCTCAGGAGGCCCCGACGCCGCCCCCGCGCAGGCCGCCGTGCCGGACGGCGTGCTGCTCGTCGATGACGACGGGCGTGATCAGCCGCTCGTCGCCGCCTATCGGGCGTCGGCCCTGCGCCGCGAACTGACCGCGCTCGCCGCCGCTCACGGTGGTCTCACCGGGCTGCCGCTGCGGCGGCTCGTCGCCGCGCTCGACCTCACCCGCATCTCCGACCCGGTCGCGTCCTTCGACTGCGACACCTGGGACGACATCGCCGCCGCACGGGCACGCATCAGGGAGCATGGACACGTGTTGGATGAATGGATCTCCGTAGTCAAGGACGAGCTGGGCATCGACCTGGACGTCGACACCGGCGCACTGCTCGACCTGGCCCGGGACGCCGCGCACGGCGTGGCCAGGCCCGCCGCCCCCCTGACCACCTTCCTCGTGGGATACGCCGCCGCACAGGCAGGTGGAGGCCCGGACGCGGTGGCCGAGGCCGCCCGCAAGGCCGCTGCGCTGGCGCTGCGTTGGGCGGACGAGGACACCACCGACGCCAAGCCGGACGCCGGATGACGGCCGCCCGCACCCCGGACAGTCAGGAGGCGGACGACCTCGATGTCGAGGAGGCCCTCGCCCTGGTGAAGCCGGAGACCAGGACGGCCGCCGGGACCGGTTCCGTGCCCGCCCCCGTGCCCGAGGGCGGGTCGAAGGCAGGCAGGTCCGACGCGCACCACAAGGCCACGCCCTGGCCCGAGGCCCGCGTCGTCGCCGAACGCGCCGCCCGTGCGCTGCCGCGCCGGACCCCTGTCTCCGTGCCCCTCGACGCCTCGCTCGGCCTCGTCCTCGCCGCCCCCCTCACCGCGCTCACGGACCTCCCCTCCTTCGACACCTCCGCGATGGACGGATGGGCGGTCGCGGGACCCGGGCCCTGGGAGGTCCGGGAGGAAGGGGTGCTCGCCGGACAGGCGGAGCCGGAGGCGCTCACGGACGGCGAAGCGGTGCGGATCGCCACCGGGGCCCGTATCCCGCAGGACGCCACGGCCGTCATGCGCAGCGAGCACGGGCGGATCGACGACAAGGGCCGGCTGTTCGCGACCCGGGAAGTCGTGCACGGGCAGGACATCCGCCCGCGTGGCCAGGAGTGCCGTACGGGCGACCAGTTGCTCCCGGCCGGTGTGGTGATCACCCCCGCCGTGCTGGGTCTCGCGGCGGCCGCCGGATACGACACGCTCGCCGCCGTTGCCCGCCCACGCGTCGAAGTCCTGGTCCTCGGGGACGAGTTGCTCTCTTCGGGGCTGCCCCAGGAGGGGCGCATCAGGGACGCGCTCGGCCCGATGCTGCCGCCATGGCTGCGGGCGCTCGGCGCCGAGGTCGTCGCGGTGCGCCGGCTCGGCGACGACGCCAAGGCATTGCACAAGGCGATCACCGGCTCCTCGGCCGACCTGGTGGTCACCACCGGTGGCACCGCCGCGGGTCCTGTCGACCACGTGCACCCCACCTTGCACCGCATCGGTGCCGAACTGCTCGTGGACGGCGTCAAGGTGCGCCCCGGTCATCCCATGCTGCTGGCCCGTACCAAGGAGGACCAGCATCTCGTCGGCCTGCCCGGCAACCCCCTGGCCGCCGTTTCCGGGCTCCTGACGCTCGCCGAACCCCTGCTGCGCACCCTTGCCGGACGCGTGGCCCCCGAGCCCTACACGCTGCCCCTCCAGGAAGCCGTGCACGGCCACCCGTACGACACCCGGCTCGTCCCCGTGGCGCTGCGTGCCGACCGGGCCGCTCCGCTGCACTACAACGGCCCGGCGATGCTGCGGGGCATCGCGGCGTCCGACGCCCTCGCCGTGATCCCGCCGGGCGGGGCACGGGCGGGGCAGGAGCTCGAACTCCTGGACCTGCCCTGGGCAACCGCGGGTATCGACGTGTGCGTCACATGACTCCGGGCGGGATCCGGTTCCGGTGAACGCGAGCGGCGTGCAGATCCGAAGAGCCCGAGACGGGGGGCGGTTCCGATGAGACCGAACGGGGTGTGTTTCACGTGAAACTACCGGGCCATGATGCGATCGCCCGCCAGGCGGGCGAACATCTCGTGACCCATCGGGTGAAGCTCCCGCGGAAAGTCGTGGAACGCCCGATCCGCCAGGTCGTCAAACGTCTGGCGATGGCTCTGGCGCTGCTGATCGCCACGGCGGTGATCGTCTGGGCGGACAGGGACGGGTACAACGACAGCTCGGACGGCTCCGTCGATTTCCTGGACGCCCTGTACTACGCGACCGTCACCCTCTCCACCACGGGATACGGCGACATCACCCCGGTCAGCGACGCCGCCCGGCTCACCAACATCTTCGTCATCACGCCGCTGCGTGTGCTGTTCCTGATCATCCTGGTCGGCACCACGCTGGAAGTCCTCACGGAACGGACCCGTGAGGAGTGGCGGCTGAACCGCTGGAGGGCGGCCTTGAGGGATCACACCGTCGTTGTGGGTTTCGGGACCAAGGGACGGTCGGCCATCGAGACCGTCTGTGCGACCGGGCTGAAGAAGGAACAGGTCGTGGTCGTCGACCCGAGCTCCAGGGTGATCGAGGCGGCGACGGCCGACGGCTACGCCGGAGTGATCGGCGATGCGACGCGCAGCGATGTGCTGATGCGGGCGGAGGTCCACAAGGCGCGGCAGATCATCATCGCCACCCAGCGGGACGACACCGCCGTACTGGTCACGCTGACCGCCCGGCAGCTCAACCGCTCGGCGAAGATCGTCGCAGCGGTGCGGGAGGAGGAGAACGCGCCGCTGCTCCAGCAGTCCGGCGCCGATGCCGTCATCACCAGCGCCAGCGCCGCGGGCCGACTGCTCGGGCTCTCGGTGCTCAGCCCCGCCGCGGGCATGGTCATGGAGGACCTCATCCAGCAGGGCACCGGCCTCGACATCGTCGAACGGCCGGTCATAAAGGCCGAGGTGGGCAAGGGTGTACGCGAGACGGACGACTTGGTGGTGAGTGTCGTACGGGGACACCGGGTGCTCGGCTACGACGATCCGGCCGTCGGAGCCCTCCAGTTGACGGACCGTCTCATCACCATCGCGCGGGCCACCCCCGGAACCCGGGTCACCCCCGACATCCGGCCGCTGCCGCGGACCTGAGCCGCCGGCACCCGGCCCGGACGGCCGGTCGGGTCCGGTGACGCCGCGCGCCGCGGCCGAGCCGCGCCGCCGCGTTCCCGAGGAGTAGCGTCCCCCTCATGTACGCGATCACGATTCCTGAACCTGGTGGGCCCGAGGCGCTGGTGTGGGGCGAGGTCCCGGACCCCGTACCCGCCGATGGAGAAGTGCTGGTGGAGGTGGCGGCCAGCGCCGTCAACCGTGCCGATCTGCTGCAGCGGCAGGGCCTGTACGACCCGCCGCCCGGGGCGTCCCCGTACCCCGGACTCGAATGCTCGGGCCGTGTCGTCGCCCTCGGCCCCGGCGTCTCGGGCTGGGCGGTCGGCGACGAGGTGTGCGCGCTGCTCGGGGGCGGTGGATACGCGCAGAAGGTCGTCGTGCCGGCCGGGCAGCTGCTGCCCGTGCCCGCGGACCTGGACGTCCGGCAGGCCGCCGCGCTCCCGGAGGTGACCTGCACCGTCTGGTCGAACGTCTTCATGGTGGCCCACCTGCGCCCCGGCGAGACCCTGCTGGTGCACGGCGGATCCAGCGGCATCGGCACCATGGCGATCCAGCTGGCGAAGGCGGTCGGCGCGAGGGTCGCGGTGACGGCGGGCAGCAAGGAGAAGCTCGACTTCTGTGCCGAACTCGGCGCGGACATCCTGATCAATTACCGCGAACAGGACTTCGTCGAGGAGATCAAGCAGGCCACGGACGGTGGGGGCGCCGATGTCATCCTCGACAACATGGGTGCCAAGTACCTCGACCGGAACGTGCGGGCCCTCGCCGTCAACGGACGGCTCGCGATCATCGGCATGCAGGGCGGCCTCAAGGGCGAGCTGAACATCGCCACGCTCCTCAACAAGCGTGCCGCCATCAGCGCGACCTCGCTGCGCGCCCGTCCGCTCGGGGAGAAGGCGGCCATCGTGGCGGCGGTGCGGGAGCATGTGTGGCCGCTGATCGACTCCGGTCACGTACGGCCGATCGTCGACCGTGAGCTGCCGATGAGCGAAGCGGCGGAGGGCCACCGGGTCCTGGAGGCCGGCGGGCACATCGGAAAGGTGCTGCTCGTGGCCTCCTAGCGACCACTCGGCCGGCGCGGGGCGCGTCACGGGGCTCCTGCCGTTCACGGAGCACGTGTCGCCCACTGACCCTGTGCCGCTCACGAGGACCGTACTGGTCACGGACCTTGTCCCGTTTCACGGGGCTCGCGGCGTTCACGGGCTCGTCCCGCAGGGCTCCGCCGTTCGGGTCACCTCCCGCTCGGCCGGGCCCGCACCGGCCCGCCTCGCGAGGTTCCGCGATACGGGTCGCGCCTCGTGCGGGGCCCCGCGCCGTGGGAGCCCGTCTCAGCGGACGCGGACCCGCAGGGCCAGGAAGGCCAGGCCGAGCCCGAGGCCGATGAGGATGAGACCGCTGCCCAGCGGCAGGATCTCGAGCACCGGCTCGGACTCGGGGGCGGGGTGCGCGACGTTCTGCGGCTCGGACGCCGCCTCGCTGCGTGACGGCTCGGGGGCGATGCCCGCCGCCGAGCTGTCCGGGACGGCGGCCTCGGGATCGCCGCTCGGGTCCGTGTCGGCGCCGGTGTCGGTGTCGGTGTCGCCGTACGTGTGCTCCGTGTCCTCGTCCGCGGTGTTCCCGGTCTCGTCGGTGTCCTCCGTGTCCCCCGTGTCCTCGGTGTCGGAGGCGTCCGAGGGGTCCGGGTCCGGACGCCCGGGGCGGACACGTCCCTCGCCCGCCAGACTCCCCGCGCGGGAGGAGTCGGCGCTCGGGGCGGACCTCGTGGCGCGCGGCGTTGGGCTGTCGGTGGACGCGGCGGGGTCCGCGGACCTGGACGCGGAGGCGGAGGCGGTGGCGTGCGTCGTGGGGTCCCCGGACCGGGGCGCGGAGGCACTGCCGTCCGGAGTGGGGGCGGCGTACGGGGCCGGGCCGGGCGCGTGCGGGACGGGCGCGGCGGCGTACGAGGGGTGGTGGCCGGCGGCGGTCAGGATGACCAGCAGCAGTCCGGCCGTGTGCAGGGTTCGAAGCCATGGAGTCACACCGGTGACCCCCTCCCGGTACGGTACGGGTCGCGGAAGTCGGACGGGATCAGCCTCACATGACGCGGTGCGCACGGCATCTCGACGGAGCGTGACGGCCCACACCGGTGTGTGAACGGAGCGTGGTCGCCCGGTCCGCGGGAATCTCCACGGAGCGTGACCGGTGACCGCCGTGACATGTCGACGGACCGTGACCGTCGCCCGGCACGCGGTGGAAGACCGAGGCCGCGTACGGGGTGGATCATCCGGCGCGGGGGGCACCACCGTGATGGGGTGGAGGCGTGCGAGAGAATGGCGGCATGGAGATGCCGAGGAACGACAGGTCGCCGGAGAACCCTCAGATCCTGGTCGTCGGCCAGGACGGGATGGCTCTCGGCGGCACCGGAGACGAGGACTCCCGCGAGGTCCCGGTGACGGAGATGGTGGAACAGCCGGCCAAGGTGATGCGCATCGGCAGCATGATCAAGCAGCTGCTGGAGGAGGTGCGTGCCGCACCTCTGGACGAGGCCAGCCGGGTGCGGCTCAAGGAGATCCACGCGAGCTCCGTGAAGGAACTGGAGGACGGCCTGGCGCCGGAACTCGTCGAGGAACTGGAGCGGCTCTCCCTGCCCTTCGCGGACGAGGCGACCCCCAGCGATGCCGAACTGCGGATCGCGCAGGCTCAGTTGGTGGGCTGGCTGGAGGGACTCTTCCACGGGATCCAGACGACGCTGTTCGCGCAGCAGATGGCGGCCAGGGCCCAGTTGGAGTCGATGCGCCGCGCTCTCCCGCCCGGGGTCGGCGGTGTCGAGGGGGACGAGGACCCTCGCTCCGGCGGCCGTTCCGGAGGACCGTACCTGTAGGCCCAGGCTTCACCCCTGACGAGACGGAACGGGCCCGGCACCTCGGTGCCGGGCCCGTTCCGTCTCGTCAGGGGGCGTGCCGGGGTCAGGCCGGGTCGCCCGAGGAGACCTTGAGCTCGATCTCGGGCATGTTCTTCGGGTCGACGTCCGTGTCGGCGGAGGGGAACTGATCCATGATCGTGTCCTCGCCGTAGGTGTTCTCGTCGACGCGGGTCACCTTCATCTGCCAGCCGGCGGCCTGGAAGCAGGACTTCACCGACTTCAGGTTCTTGTACTGGAAGTCCGGTACCTGGATCTTGTCCGGATCGTCGTAGGACTCCTGGGGGTCGGTGCACTTCTCCGTCTCGATCGTCTTCGACGTGTCCGGACCCTTGTGCCCCGCCACCACGGTCGGCGACTTGCTGGCGCCACCGCCGCCCTTGTTGTCGTCGCTGCCGCCGTTCATCGCGAGCGCCGTGATCAGGCCGCCGATCGCGACGAGAGCCACCACGATCGACCCGATGACGATGCCGCGGTTGCTCTTGCGGCCGGAGCCGCCCGAGACGGGCGACGAGGTCTGGGGCGACAGGTTGTACGGCGGGGGCGTCGATGTGCCCTGCTGCGGGGAGTACGCGGAGGTCTGCGGGGGCGACTGGTAGCCGCCCTGCTGCGGATAGCCGTAGGCGGGGGACGGCGTCGGTGCCGGGGTCGGCGTGCCGTACGGGCCCGGCTGGTACGGCGTCTGCACGGGGCCCGGAGCCGGGGTGCCCTGGTCGACGGGCGGGAAGACGGCGGAGCCGACGCCAGCGCCGCTCGACGTCTGGGCGCCCGGCACGATGCTCGGCGCGACGGCGTGGAACGACTGGGCCACGCGCAGGCACTCGTCGCGCATCGACTCGGCGCTGGGGAAGCGCTCGTTCGGGTTCTTCTTCAGGGCGCGGGCGACCAGCGCGTCCACCGCCGGGGGCAGCGAGCGGTTGACCGAGGAGGGCGCGACCGGCTCCTCCTGGACGTGCGCGTAGGCGATGGCCAGCGGCGAGTCCGCCTCGAACGGCAGGCGTCCGGTGACCAGTTGGAACAGCATGATGCCGACGGAGTACAGGTCGGACCGGGCGTCCACGCCGCGGCCGAGCGCCTGCTCCGGGGAGAGGTACTGCGGGGTGCCGACGACCATGCCGGTCTGCGTCATCGAGGTGACCCCGGACTGCATGGCGCGGGCGATGCCGAAGTCCATCACCTTGACGACGTTGCGCTTCGTCATCATGACGTTGCCCGGCTTGATGTCGCGGTGGACCAGGCCCATCTCGTGGCTGATCTCCAGCGCGGCCAGCACGTCCGCGGTGATCTTCAGGGCCTTGTCGGCGGGCATCGCCCCGTACTGCTGGATGTCCGCGTCGAGGACCGAGCCGAGCGGCTTGCCCTCGATGTACTCCATGACGATGTACGGGGTGGTCATGCCGTCGAGGTCGTCCTCGCCGGTGTCGAAGACCGAGACGATGTTGGTGTGCGTGAGCTTGGCCACCGACTGGGCCTCGCGCCGGAACCGCTCGCGGAACGCCTGTTCACGGCCGAGCTCGGTGTGCAGGGTCTTGATCGCGACCTGTCGGTCGAGCACCGAGTCGTACGCGAGGTGCACCGAGGCCATGCCGCCCTCGCCGAGCAGATCGCGCAGCTGGTAGCGGCCGCCGGCGACCGCACGCCCCGCGTACCGGCCCTGTGCGCCGTCCTGGCTCATGTTCTGCGTCCCCCATCGGCGCGGCGGCAGCGGCTGGTTGCTCCCGCGGTCCGTGATCGATTGTCCGGCGCGACTGCTGCGATGCGACCGGTCTTCGGTGATCGATTGGCTTATTCCCGGCCAAGTCTGCCCCAGGGCACCGACACGTCAAGTTCGGTGCCCGTTCCGTGACCGTCTGCGAAAGAAGCGTCGCGGAAGCGTTACAGCCGGCGTACGCCCGGTACACAGAATTTGCACGCGTGGACCCGCGCCGGGTTTGATGGCCGGTCCCTCTCACTTTCATCCCGGACCGGCGCCTTGCGCAGAGCCTGTAGCGTGGCCCGACGGAGACCGTAACAACCACCGCGCAGACCGCGGGCAGAAACGACGGCGAGGACCGATGGCACAGCAGCAGCGCGCTCAGGGCCCGTCCGACCCCGAGGCGACTGGCGGCGGTATGTCAGATGCGCCGGAGATGTGGGGTAACGGCGGGCTGGTCGGCGACGGCCGATATCGGCTGACCCGCAGACTCGGCCGGGGCGGCATGGCCGAGGTGTTCGCGGCCGAGGACGTGCGCCTCGGACGCACCGTCGCGGTCAAGCTGCTCCGCTCCGACCTGGCCGAGGACCCGGTGTCCAAGGCCCGCTTCACGCGTGAGGCCCAGTCGGTCGCCGGGCTCAACCACCATGCGGTCGTGGCGGTGTACGACTCCGGCGAGGACGTGGTCGGCCACGGCGTCGTCCCGTACATCGTGATGGAGATCGTCGAGGGCCGGACGATCCGGGATCTGCTGATCAACGCCGAGGCCCCCGGCCCCGAGCAGGCGCTGATCATCGTCTCCGGGGTCCTGGAGGCGCTCGCCTACTCGCACCAGCACGGCATCGTGCACCGCGACATCAAGCCGGCGAACGTCATCATCACCAACACCGGCGCGGTGAAGGTGATGGACTTCGGCATCGCCCGCGCCCTGCACGGCGCGCAGTCGACGATGACCCAGACCGGCATGGTCATGGGCACCCCGCAGTACCTCTCCCCGGAGCAGGCGCTCGGCAAGGCCGTCGACCACCGTTCCGACCTGTACGCGACCGGCTGCCTCCTGTACGAACTCCTCGCGCTGCGGCCCCCGTTCACCGGCGAGACGCCGCTGTCCGTGGTCTACCAGCACGTCCAGGACATTCCGGTGCCCCCGTCCGAGGCCTCGGACGCGGCTCCGCCGGAGCTCGACGGGCTGGTCATGCGCTCACTCGCCAAGGAGCCGGACGACCGGTTCCAGACGGCCGAGGAGATGCGCGGGCTCGTCCAGTACGCCCTCCAGATGCTCTACGACCAGGGCGGGCACACCGGTACCTGGAACACCGGCCCCGTCACCATGCACGAGGGTCTGCACACCCCGGCCTCCGGTTTCGCCGGCACGACGGCGCTGCCGCATCCCGGGGAGTCGGGCACCACGCAGATCCCCGCGCCGATCATCCCGCCCTACGGCGGCGGGGACGACGGCGGTTTCGAGGGGCACGGCAACCGCGGCAGCGGCCGCGGCAAGCTGTGGATGCTCGCGGTCCTCGCGGTGATCGCGATCGCGGCGGGTGTCGCGCTCGCCCTGAACAAGACCGGCGGTGAGGCGGGCGGAGGCACGGACACCACGAAGTCGCCGAGCGCCACGCACTCCCGCACGGACGACCGGTCGAGCGAGGCGCCGAGCGACGAGGCCACCGACGAGGAGACGGACACGTCCACCGAGGACTCGTCGAGCACCGGCGGCGACCCCGACTACACACCGTCGTACACGCCCTCCGCGAGCGACACCGCCCAGCCGACGGACGAGCCGACGGACGAGCCGACCAAGACGACGCCGACCACCGAGGAGCCGACGGAGGACCCGGCGACGCCGACGGAGGACCCGACGGAGACCGTCGACCCGACGGAGGGCGGCACCGGGGCCACCGACGGGGTGGGTCTTTGACCGTGACCGTCCGGGGCTGATGGCCCCGGGGCGAGGAGACCGTCCACGCGCGCGTGCGGCCCGGAAACGGGCGGCACGCGCGCGTGCGGCTGCGGAGCGTCCTGGACCGCCGGTCATCCCGCGAACGCCTCGCACACGGACTCGTACGCCCGCGTCCACCACATCACCAGAGCCGAGGCCGCGGGGAACTGCGGGTCGGCACGGGCGTCCCCGCGCTCGTAGTGCCAGCGAAGCATCCAGAAGTCGTTGAGGCGCTCCCACCACACACGGTGCACGGCGGCGGCGAGTTCGGCGGGCCCGGCGTCCGCGGTGCGCCGGTACGCGCGCGCGTAGGCCCGCACTTTCGTCAGGTCGAGCGAACCGATCGGCCGTACGAAGAAGATCACCGCGGCACGTACCGCCTCCTCGGCGCGGGGCTGGACGCCCAGCCGGTCCCAGTCGACGATCGCGGCCGGTTCCCCGTCGCGGTAGAGCAGGTTGAAGGGGTGGAAGTCACCGTGCACCCAGCCGACCGAACCGCCGTGCGGGGGACGGCGGTCGGCGTGCCGTTCCAGCAGGGCCCGCCTCTCCAGGAGCCGGTGCCGGGCGAGCTCGTCGAAGGCGTCGGCGGGGCGGTGGCGTCTCACCATGGCGAGCAGCCGGTCGATGAGCGCGAAGGTGTCGGCGGGATCGGCGCAGGCCGCCCGCCTCGCGGGCGTGCGCCCCTGTGCCGGCATCACCCGCTCCAGACCGGCGTGTACGACGCCCAGGAGCGCCCCCAGGCGTGCGCACTGCTCGGTGCTGAGCTGTCCGCCGTGCCGGTGCCCTCCGTCGATCCACGGGTGCAGGGCGTACGCGTGGCCCCCGACCACGGCGACCGTGCGCCCGTCGGCGCCGGCCAGCGGCGGGGCGACGGGGACGCCCAGGTCGGCGAGGCGCTGGGTCGCCCGGTGCTGGCGGGCGATCGCGGCGGGGTCGGCGGTCTCCGGGTCGAAGTGGTGTTTCAGGAAGTACCGGCCCCGGGTGGTGCACAGCCGGTAACCGCGATTCAGCAGCCCCTGGTCGACGGGGTCGCAGGTGAGCGCGGAACCGGCGGAGTACTGGCGGAGGAGGGCGCCCAAGGGGGGCGCGTGAGACAGGAGGGGTGGTACGGATGAGCCCGGCACGCGCCAGATCGTAGGGCACGAGCAGGGGCTCTGACCTCGCGCTTGTCACACACAGTCGTGTTCGATCACGTGAGGGTCACAGAACGTGCCGGAACCGCCGTTCCAGGCCACTGTCCGTCGAGTGGACGGTGCAGAGCTGCGGCTCGATGCCCAGGTAGACCGGCTGGTACGGCTCGCCGCCGGCCAGGGGCGGCACCGGCCCGAAGAGCTCCAGCTGGGCCGCGGTCGGCTCGACCGGCTGGCACCGCCCCACGATCTGCACGGACCACAGGGCCTCGCCGGGCCGCGCGGAGCCCACGTTGTCGGTGCCGTACGCGACGACGCTGCCGGCGCAGGCGTCCGGACAGCCGAAGCTGCGGGACATGCGCAGCAGGACGCGCCCGTCCGAGACGATGTGGCGGGCGAGCGCGAGGAGCGGCAGCGCGCGCTTGCTGGTGGCCACACGGCCGTACTCGGCGCTGCCGATCAGGTGCACGGCGAGGCGGTCGGTGGGGGACTGTCCGGCGGGGGACCGCTCGATGCGGGACCGCGTGGCGGTGGAAGGCTCTCCGGCGGGCTGGTCGTCGGCATACCTCGTGTCGGCGCGCCGTTCGTCGGTGGGCATGCCCCCCAATCTCCGGCACCCGAGGGGCGGCGAAAAAGAGGCGCCAGCCCCTCATGTGGGGGCCATAAGTCCCGAATGGGCGGCCGGCGGCGCGAGCCGGCCGGGTCCGCGCTCAGCGACTCTGCTGCCGTTCCGCCTGTTTGCGGGCCACATAGGCGGCGGCCTGCGAGCGCCGCTCCATGCCCAGCTTGGCCAGCAGGCTCGACACGTAATTCTTGATCGTTTTCTCGGCGAGGTGGAGCCGCTCACCGATGGCGCGGTTGGTGAGTCCCTCGCCGATCAGGTCGAGGATCCTGCGTTCCTGATCGGTGAGCTGCGCGAGCCTGCCGTCCTCCTTGGTGCCGCCGTCGCGCAGCCGCGCCATAACGCGGGCCGTGGCCACCGGGTCGAGCAGGGACTTCCCCGACGCGACATCGCGGACGGCGGACAGGAGCTCGTCGCCGCGGATGTCCTTCAGGACGTACCCCGAGGCCCCGGCCATGATCGCGTCGAACAGGGCCTCGTCGTCGGCGAACGAGGTCAGCATCAGACACTTGATGTCCTCGTCCCGGGACCGGATCTCGCGGCAGACCTCCACACCGCTGCCGTCCGGCAGGCGTACGTCCAGGACGGCGACGTCCGGGCGGGTGGCCGGAATCCGCACCAGCGCGTCGGCCGCGGTACCGGCCTCGCCGACCACTTCGATGTCCTCCTCGACGGACAGCAGCTCATGGACGCCACGCCGGACGACCTCATGGTCGTCGAGGAGAAATACGGTGATTTTCCCGGTTTGGTGCACGGTGTCAGTGTCACACATGGTCATGGGCATTGCCCCAAGTGAACTCTTCCCGTCGCCGGGGTGGCCGGGATAACGTGCCCGTGTTCCGGCCCCCTGCAAGGCCTGTGACCAGTGCTGTGACCAGCAGGTGTTCCCCACGACTTGATGTAGTAGGAATTCCAAGTTTGAAAGTACTTGGAATTCCTACAAAAATCGCAGGTCAGGAGGGGTTTCACAGAATTGTGAAGCACTGGGTAACGTGGCTGTTGCAGGGCGCTCGCCGGGGCACCTGTCACGCCTGTTCCCGGCCGAGTGGCACCCACCCCGTGCACGGGAACCGGAACAGGCGAGCCGCTCCCCCGAGCTCGGAAAAGGGCAAGGGGGATCCCCAGCCACCCGGCAACCCCGGGGGCCGGACCGACGGAGGAGCACACGTGACCGTGGAGAGCACTGCCGCGCGCAAGCCGCGAAGCAGCGCCGGTACGAAGAGCGCCGCGAGCACCGGGACGACCGGTACGAAGAGCGCCGGCGCGACCGGCAGGAAGACCGCCGCGAGCAAGCGCACCGGCGCGGCCGCCAAGAAGTCGCCCGGCGCGACGGGCGCCGGGCCCGAGCTCGTTCAGCTGCTGACCCCGGAGGGCAAGCGGGTCAAGGACGCCACGTACGACCCGTACGTCGCCGACATCACCCCCGACGACCTGCGCGGCCTGTACCGGGACATGGTGCTGACCCGCCGCTTCGACGCCGAGGCCACCTCCCTCCAGCGCCAGGGCGAGCTGGGCCTGTGGGCCTCGCTGCTCGGCCAGGAGGCCGCCCAGATCGGTTCCGGGCGGGCCACCCGCGAGGACGACTACGTCTTCCCGACCTACCGCGAGCACGGCGTCGCCTGGTGCCGCGGGGTCGACCCGACCAACCTGCTCGGCATGTTCCGGGGTGTGAACAACGGCGGCTGGGACCCGAACAGCAACAACTTCCACCTGTACACGATCGTCATCGGCTCGCAGACGCTGCACGCCACCGGCTACGCCATGGGCGTCGCCAAGGACGGCGCGGACTCGGCCGTGATCGCGTACTTCGGTGACGGCGCCTCCAGCCAGGGCGACGTCGCCGAGTCCTTCACCTTCTCCGCGGTCTACAACGCCCCCGTCGTGTTCTTCTGCCAGAACAACCAGTGGGCCATCTCCGAGCCGACCGAGAAGCAGACCCGCGTGCCGCTCTACCAGCGGGCGCAGGGCTTCGGCTTCCCCGGCGTCCGCGTCGACGGCAACGACGTGCTGGCCTGCCTCGCGGTCACCAAGTGGGCGCTGGAGCGCGCCCGCCGCGGCGAGGGCCCCACCCTCGTCGAGGCGTACACGTACCGCATGGGCGCGCACACGACCTCCGACGACCCGACGAAGTACCGGGCCGACGAGGAACGCGAGGCGTGGGAGGCGAAGGACCCGATCCTGCGCCTGCGCACCTACCTGGAGGCCTCGAACCACGCGGACGAGGCATTCTTCGCGGAACTCGAGGCCGAGAGCGAAGCGTTGGGCAAGCGAGTACGCGAAGTCGTACGGGCCATGCCCGACCCGGACCACTTCGCCATCTTCGAGAACGTGTACGCGGACGGGCACGCGCTCGTCGACGAGGAGCGAGCCCAGTTCGCCGCCTACCAGGCGTCGTTCGCGGACGCAGGGGAGGGCAAGTAACGATGGCTGCGGAAAAGATGGCGCTGGCCAAGGCGATCAACGAATCGCTGCGCACGGCCCTCGACGCCGACCCCAAGGTCCTCATCATGGGCGAGGACGTCGGCAAGCTCGGTGGTGTCTTCCGGGTGACCGACGGTCTGCAGAAGGACTTCGGCGAGGAGCGGGTCATCGACACCCCGCTCGCCGAGTCCGGCATCGTCGGCACCGCGATCGGCCTGGCCCTGCGCGGCTACCGCCCGGTCGTGGAGATCCAGTTCGACGGCTTCGTCTTCCCGGCGTACGACCAGATCGTCACGCAGCTCGCCAAGATGCACGCGCGGGCGCTCGGCAAGATCAAGCTCCCCGTCGTGATCCGTATCCCGTACGGCGGCGGCATCGGTGCCGTCGAGCACCACTCCGAGTCCCCCGAGGCGCTCTTCGCGCACGTGGCGGGACTGAAGGTGGTCTCCCCGTCGAACGCGAGCGACGCCTACTGGATGATGCAGCAGGCCATCCAGAGCGACGACCCGGTGATCTTCTTCGAGCCGAAGCGGCGCTACTGGGACAAGGCCGAGGTCAACACCGAGGCGATCCCCGGCCCGCTGCACACGGCACGCGTGGTGCGCGAGGGCGCCGACCTGACCCTCGCCGCGTACGGACCGATGGTGAAGGTCTGCCTGGAGGCCGCCGCGGCGGCCGAGGAGGAGGGCAAGTCGATCGAGGTCCTGGACCTGCGCTCGATGTCCCCCATCGACTTCGACTCCGTCCAGGCCTCGGTCGAGAAGACCCGTCGCCTGGTCGTGGTGCACGAGGCCCCGGTCTTCCTCGGTACGGGCGCGGAGATCGCCGCCCGGATCACCGAGCGGTGCTTCTACCATCTGGAGGCACCCGTCCTGCGGGTCGGCGGCTATCACGCCCCCTACCCGCCGGCGCGCCTGGAGGAGGAGTACCTTCCGGGCCTGGACCGGGTGCTCGACGCCGTCGACCGCTCACTGGCGTACTGAGGAGAGGGTCGTGACGACGATGACTGAGAACGCGTCGGGGCTCCGCGAGTTCAAGATGCCCGACGTGGGCGAGGGGCTCACCGAGGCGGAGATCCTCAAGTGGTACGTCCAGGTCGGTGACACCGTCACCGACGGCCAGGTCGTCTGCGAGGTCGAGACCGCCAAGGCCGCCGTGGAGCTGCCCATCCCGTTCGACGGTGTGGTCCGCGAACTCCGTTTCCCCGAGGGGGTGACGGTGGACGTGGGCCAGGTGATCATCGCGGTGGACGTGTCCGGCGGTGCCGCGGAGGCTCCCGCACCGGCCGCGGCCCCCGAGGTCGCCGCTGAGGCTCCCGCCGCCGAGGAACCCAAGTCCGAGGGCCGCAAGCCGGTCCTCGTCGGGTACGGCGTCGCCGAGTCCTCCACCAAGCGCCGCCCCCGCAAGGGCACCGAAGTCCCGGCCCAGCAGGCCGAGTTCCATGCGGCCACGGCGATCCAGGGCGAGCTCAACGGCCACGGCCAGGCCGCCAAGGGGCGTCCGCTGGCCAAGCCCCCGGTCCGCAAGCTCGCCAAGGACCTCGGCGTCGACCTGGCGACGGTCACCCCGTCGGGGCCGGACGGCATCATCACGCGCGAGGACGTGCACGCGGCGGTGGCCCCGGCCCCCGCTCCGGCGCCCGTTGTGACGGAGGCCCCGGCTCCCGTCCCGGCCCAGGCGCCCGCGCCGGCCGTCGCCTACGACGCGGCGCGCGAGACCCGGATCCCGGTCAAGGGCGTCCGCAAGGTCACGGCGGCGGCGATGGTCGGCTCGGCGTTCACCGCGCCGCACGTCACCGAGTTCGTGACGGTCGACGTGACGCGCACGATGAAGCTCGTCGAGGAGATCAAGCAGTCCCCCGAGGTCTACGGCATGCAGGGGCTGCGGGTGAACCCGCTGCTGCTCATCGCCCGGGCCCTGCTGGTCGCGATCAAGCGCAACCCCGAGGTCAACGCGTCCTGGGACGAGGCCAACCAGGAGATCGTCCAGAAGCACTACGTGAACCTGGGCATCGCCGCCGCCACGCCCCGCGGACTGATCGT
Organism: Streptomyces sp. 142MFCol3.1; assembly: GCF_000424945.1. Classification (NCBI taxonomy): domain Bacteria; kingdom Bacillati; phylum Actinomycetota; class Actinomycetes; order Kitasatosporales; family Streptomycetaceae; genus Streptomyces; species Streptomyces sp. 142MFCol3.1. The sequence continues at coordinate 385,451 of NZ_AUKV01000002.1, read as the reverse complement.
CCCGAACATCAAGGACGCGCACGGCAAGACGCTGCCCCAGCTGGCCGAGTCGCTGACGGAGCTGGTGTCCACGGCGCGCGAGGGCAAGACGTCGCCCGCCGCGATGCAGGGCGGCACCGTCACCATCACGAACGTCGGTGTCTTCGGGGTCGACACGGGCACGCCGATCCTCAACCCCGGCGAGTCCGCGATCCTCGCGGTCGGTGCGATCAAGCTCCAGCCCTGGGTGCACAAGGGCAAGGTCAAGCCCCGCCAGGTCACCACACTGGCGCTCTCCTTCGATCACCGCCTGGTCGACGGCGAGCTGGGCTCCAAGGTGCTCGCCGATGTGGCGGCGATCCTGGAGCAGCCGAAGCGGCTGATCAGCTGGGCGTGACCCGGAACGCCTGAAGGGGCGCCCCTCTCGATGGAGACGGGCGCCCCTTTGGCGTATATGAGCCAAGCTGCGAATTCCCCTACATTTCCCGATCTTCGGCTGCCTAAGATCACCTCCGTCGGGCGGTACGACCAACCACCCGGCGCAGGGCGGGGGGAAAGCGGGGGAAGGGGCTGCGGACGTGCCGAACTCCGCGCGCCCGGCCGGGATTCGAAGATCCCGGCACCGAACCGTCATCCCGTATGTGCCCGCCGACGCGGAAATGCTGCGGCGGGCCCACTCTTACGGACGTGGGCCCTTCTCGAAAGGAATTCCCTTGACGGTCGGAAAGTCTCTCGCCACGTTCGCGCTCGTGGGCGGCGCGCTCGCCGGCGGCATCGCCTTCGCTTCCCCGGCGGCCGCGGTGAGCAGCTGCTCGGACGCGTTCACCCACCAGTTCGACATCATCTTCCCGGGCCAGAAGCCCGAGACTACGTACTACATAGAGAATTGTGCCGACGTCACCTCGGGGAAGGTGACCGCGTCGAGCAACGTCACCTGGAACATCGTCGACGACCAGGTGATCGACAACGGCAAGAGGTTCACCTCGTTCAAGATCACCACGCGGGTCGAGTCGCGCTCCGACTCGGGCGGCAGCGACACCGTCGTCGCGTCGAAGACGTGCGACTGGACGTCCCTGTTCAACAGCGACTACTCGGGCCCCGGGGAGCCCGGTCCCGCGAGCACCTGCACCGTGCCGTCGGTGACGTACAACAAGGACCTGTACTGGTCCTCGGACTCGACCGTCGTCTACGACATCGAGGGTGACGGCAAGGGCGCGATCACCAAGGATCTCTACGGCTCGCCCCTCATGCACGGCTGACCCGGAACGGCCTGACCGGGAGCGTCCGGCCGGGAACGGCGAAGGGGCCCGCCGCGTTCCGCGGCGGGCCCCTTCTCGCTCGTGTGCGGTTCTACCTGGCGAAGCCGTAGGTGAGCAGCTTCTTGGCGTCCGAGGTGCGGGCGGTGATCGAGGTGGAGGCGAGCACCGTGCCGATGACCGTCTTGCCGTTGCGGGTGGCGGCGAAGACCAGGCAGTACTTGGCCTCGGGGCCGGAGCCGGTCTTGACGCCGATCGTGCCGCTGTAGCCGGTCAGCAGCGGCTTGTTGGTGTTCTCCCAGTCGTAGTAGCGGTAGCCGCCGCTCTTGGTGGTGGCCTTCTGCCGGGTGTTCTGCGTCTTCACGATCGTCTTGAACGTGGAGTTCTTCATCGCGCTGCTGGCGAGCTTCGTCAGGTCGCGCGGCGTCGAGTAGTTGGAGCCGTGGCCGATGCCGTCGAACGAGTCGAAGTGCGTGTTCGTCAGGCCGAGGCTGCGCGCGCTGGAGTTCATCTTGCCGATGAACGACTTCACGCGGGCGGCGCGGGTCGTGCCGGTGCCGAACTTGTCGGCGAGGGCGTACGCGGCGTCGCAGCCGGAGGGCAGCATCAGCCCGTACAGGAGCTGACGGACGGTGACCTTGTCGCCGACGATCAGGTGGGCCTGGGAGGCGTTGTTGGCGACGACGTAGTCGCTGTACGCCTTCTGGATCGTGACCTTGGCGTCGAGGTTCAGGTTCGACTGGGCCAGCACCACCTTGGCCGTCATGATCTTGGTGGTGGAGCCGGTGGAACGCCTGGTGTCCGCGGCCTTGGTGTAGAGGGTCGTGCCCGTGCCGTTGTTCATCACATAGCCGCCCTTGGCGGCGATCGTGGGCGTGGTCACGGCGCCCGCGGGTGCCGCGCCGAAGGCTCCGGCCGCCAGGACGGCGCCGGTCGTGACGGTCACAGCGGCGGCCCTGCGGAAACGCGTGCCCTTAATGCCGGTAATCAAAATGAACGCTCCGAATGCGCGAAATGCCCCTGGGAGGTCGGCACATGAGAGTGCCGTCTCACGTACGGACTCATGAGGCGCGCAAAGGGATGTATGGAGAGGGGCAGGAATTTTGTGACCCGGGTTACATGAGGGGGCTCCGGGGTCCGCATGCTGAAACGTCCGGCGGCATGCGTACGTGTTGTATCTATGATGTGCGCATGTCTTCAGCCCCGCCCGCGCCCGCCGGCCCGCACGTGCACGACTCCGCCGACCGGCCCGCCGAGCGGGCGCAGCAGGACGTGAAGCAGCCCGTGAAGCAGCCGCCCGCCGCCGACCGCGTGTACGCACACGTCAAGCAGGCCGTGCTGGAACGCCGTTACGAGGGCGGCACGCTGCTCACCGAGGGCGAGCTCGCCGAGGCCGTGGGCGTCTCCCGCACACCCGTGCGCGAGGCCCTGCTGCGCCTGGAGGTCGAAGGACTCATCAGGCTCTACCCGAAGAAGGGCGCGCTCGTCCTGCCCGTCTCCGCCCAGGAGATCGCGGACGTCGTCGAGACCCGCCAGCTCGTCGAGGAGCACGCCGCGCGCAAGGCGCTCCCCGCGCCGCCGCAGCTCATCGCCCGGCTGGAGGAACTCCTCGAACGGCAGAAGAAGCAGGCCGCCGCCGGAGACCTGGCGGGAGCCGCCGTCACCGACCGCTGCTTCCACGCCGAGATCGTCCGCAGCGGCGGCAACGAGATCCTCTCCCGGCTCTACGACCAGCTCCGCGACCGGCAGTTGAGGATGGGAGTCGCCGTGATGCACGCCCACCCCGACCGGATCACCAAGACGCTCGCCGAGCACGAGGAGATCCTCGAAGCGCTGCGCTCCGGTGACGCCGAGGCCGTCGTCGGCATCATCCATCGGCACGTCAGCTGGTTCTCCAACCTGGCACGGGGCGAAGTCCGATGAGCACCGCGACCCTTCCCGGCGACCCGCCCGGCGGGCGGCGCGCGATCGCAGTCTGGGGCATAGGCGTCGCCGTCTACTTCGTCGCCGTCATCTTCCGGACCTCACTGGGAGTGGCGGGCCTCGACGCGGCGGACCGCTTCCACGTCAACGCCTCGGCGCTGTCCACCTTCTCGATCCTCCAGCTCCTCGTGTACGCGGGCATGCAGATACCCGTCGGCCTGCTGGTCGACCGGCTCGGCACCAAGAAGGTGCTGACCATCGGCGTCCTGCTGTTCACCGCGGGACAGCTGGGCTTCGCCTTCTCCCCCTCCTACGGCACGGCCCTCGCCTCGCGCGCGCTGCTCGGCTGCGGTGACGCGATGACCTTCATCAGCGTGCTGCGGCTCGGCACCCGCTGGTTCCCCGCCCGCCGCGGCCCGCTGGTCGCGCAGCTCGCCGGCCTGGTCGGCATGGCCGGCAACCTCGTCTCGACCCTCGTCATCGCGCGGCTGCTGCACGGGGTCGGCTGGACGGCCGCGTTCGCGGGCAGCGCGCTCGCCGGAGCCGTCGTGCTGGTGCTCCTGCTGCTGTTCCTGAAGGACCACCCCGAGGGCCACGACCCGGAGCCCTTCCCGCACCGGGGCGCCGCGTACGTGCGCCGGCAGATCGCCGCGTCCTGGCGGGAGCCCGGCACCCGGCTCGGGATGTGGGTGCACTTCACGACGCAGTTCCCGGCGATGGTGTTCCTGCTGCTGTGGGGCCTGCCGTTCCTCGTCGAGGCACAGGGACTCTCGCGCGCGACCGCCGGCGAACTGCTGACGCTCGTCGTGCTCTCCAACATGGTGGTCGGCCTCATCTACGGGCAGATCGTCGCCCGGCACCACTCGGCACGGCTGCCGCTGGCACTCGGCACGGTGGCCGCGACCGCGGTCGTCTGGGCCGGCACGCTCGCCTGCCCCGGGGACCGGGCGCCGATGTGGGTGCTCATCGTGCTGTGCACCGTGCTGGGGGCCTGCGGCCCGGCCTCGATGATCGGCTTCGACTTCGCCCGGCCGGCCAACCCGCCCGAGCGGCAGGGCACCGCGTCCGGCATCACCAACATGGGAGGTTTCGTCGCCTCCATGACGACCCTGCTGGCCATCGGCGTGCTGCTCGACGCGACCGGCGACAACTACCGCGTGGCCTTCGCCGCCGTGTTCGTCCTCCAGGCCGTCGGACTGAGCCAGATCTTCCGGCTCCGCGGGCGGGTGGCCCGGCGCGAGCGGGAACGGCTGGTCGCCAGCCGGGTGGAGACGGTGCACGTGCCGGCCTAGACCACCCGATCGGGACGTTCTGCCCCGGCCGGGGACGGCCCCGGCCGGACGGGCGGGGCCGCCTACGGGGTGACCGCGAAGTTCCGCAGGATGGCCGCCGACAGATCCGGGTCGCCCTCGGTCTTGATGCGGTCGGCGACGGCGTCGGGGTGAACACGGCCGCAGGCCAGCCGGACGAACGTCTCCCAGTCCAGGGAGAGCGAGGCGGCGGGGCCGAGGGAGGGGGCGCCGTCTATCGTGCCGCGGCCGTCGGCGTCGACGCGGACCGTGCGCAGGAACTCGACGGGACCGTGGACGTCGAAGACCACCGCGGAGTTCACGGGAGCGCCGGCGTCCTTCGCGACGATCTTCGGCAGCGCCGCGAGGAGCTGGTCACGGACGATGGACGCGCCCGGGGAGTCGAGGTTGCCCGGCCGGCCCAGCGCCGTACGCAGGTCCTGCTCGTGCACCCACACGTCGAACGCGCGGTTCCGCATGGCCTGTTCGAGGGTGACCTCGGTGCCGAGGGGGCCGCGCACCTTGCTGTCGGGCTGCCTGGTCTCGTTCCGCAACTGCCGGTTGCGGCGGATGATCGTGTACTCCAGCTCGGAGGTCATCTCCGGCGCGGTGTGGTGGCGCCGCACGTCGACCTGCATCTCCATGTACCGCTGGTGCTCGTTCGTCACGTGGTACAGGTCACGGGGGAGCGTGTGGATCGGCCGCGGGTCGCCGAGCATCTCGCAGTCCAGCCCGATGACATGCGACACGATGTCGCGCACGGACCAGCCCGGGCAGGGGGTCCGCCGGTTCCACTCGCCCTCCACGAGCGGCTGCACCAGCTCTGATATCGCTTCGATCGAGTGGGTCCAGGCGTCGGCGTAGGACTGAAGGCTGGGATGCAGACTCACGGAACGGGACCCCTCGGGCGGTTGGACGCGGGCAGTGCACAGGCAGCGGGTGTCTTGGGACGCTAAGTTACGCTGCTGTGAGGCACCCCGGCAGTGCTTTCGTGTGACGATCGTAGGCCCGTATCGACGGCTCGAATGCCAGGACGGTGGTAGTGTGCGCGCCTCTCTCCTCCAGATCGACGTAAACGAGGCGGAATCGGTCGAATCGCGTCGGCAGCGTGTCGCGTCTCTCGTACGAGAACAAGCCGGAGCCGACCTCGTCGTGCTGCCCGAGCTGTGGACGACCGGCGCCTTCGCCTACGAAGGGTTCCGGACCGAGGCCGAACCGCTGGAGGGACCCACCCACGAGGTGATGGCCGAGGCGGCGAGCGACGCGGGCGTCTGGCTGCACGCCGGCTCCATCCCCGAGCGGGACCCCGAAGGCCCCCTCTACAACACGTCCCTCGTCTTCTCGCCCTCCGGTGAACTCGCCGCCTCGTACCGGAAGATCCACCGCTTCGGCTTCGACAAGGGCGAGGCCGTGCTGATGGGCGCCGGATCGGAACTGGTGACGGTCCGTCTGCCCGAGACCGTGCTCGGCGTCGCCACCTGCTACGACCTCCGCTTCCCCGAGCTCTTCCGCGGACTCGTCGATGCCGGCGCGGAGACCCTCGTGCTCTCGGCCGGCTGGCCCGAACGGCGCCGCTCCCACTGGACACTGCTCGCACAGGCACGCGCCGTCGAGAACCAGGCCTACGTCCTCGCGTGCGGAACGGCCGGCACGCACGCCGAAGTCGCCCAGGCCGGCCACTCGCTCGTCGTCGACCCGTGGGGAGAGGTCCTCGCCGAGGCCGGCGCCGGTGAGGAGGTCCTCACCGTGGACTTCGACCCCGCCAAGGTCGCGGACACGCGAGAGCAGTTCCCCGCGCTCAAGGACCGCCTGCTGGGGCTGGACACACCCCGGCGACAGGCCTGACGGGACCGGTCCGCCAGGCCCCCGCGCTTCTCCTCAGTCCTCGCCACGCTCCTTCTCCGCCAGGTGGATCACGCACACCGCCACCGCGATCAGCAGCGCCGGGTCGGCGTCGTCCCGTACGACGTCGACCCCGTACGTCTCACGGACGTGCAGCCGGCGGCGGGAGATCTGCGCGAGGAGTTCGTTGTCGTAGTCGATGGCGAACTCACGGTCGAGGATCTTTCCGCTCACGTCGAGTTCGGTGCCGTCGACCAGCGACACCCGGTAGTGGTTGCGGAGCAGGGACAGACGCTTGCGCTTGATGGTCGCCAGCGGGTCGCCGTCCCGCTCGATGATCATCGTGTCGCGCAGGGCGAGCATCTTCTGATGGATGTCGATCAGGACGCGCCCGCGCGTGTCCTTCAGCTCGAAGGTGTCCCGCAGACGCATGGCCTTGCCGTCGACGAGGAAGACCTTGTTGCCGCGGTCGTCCTCGATCCAGTAGTCGTCGCCGAAGCCGAGGAGCCGGTCGCGTACGAGGAATCTCATGCCATCACCGCTTCCCCGGCAGGCGGTCCGAAACGCCGCCGGTAGGCCGACGGGCTGAGTCCCGTCGCCCGGCGCAGCCGCGCCCGCAGGTTCGCGGCGGACCCCAGACCGCTGCGGTCCGCCACCACGTCCAGGCGCTTCTCCCCGCGCTCGATGAGCCGGCAGGCGAGTGCCACCCGCTCCCCCGTCAGCCACGCCAGCGGGGTGGTGCCGAGCTGGGCACGGAAACGCCGGTGCAGAGTCGCCGGACTCACCGCCGCCCGCGCGGCCAGATCCGCGACCGTCAGCGGTTCACCGAGCCGCTCCTGCGCCCACGCCAGCAGCGGAGCCAGGGACTCGTCGGGCACCTCCGGCAACGGCCGCTCGACGAACTGGCGCTGCCCGCCGTCGCGGTGCGCGGCGAAGACCAGCCGCCGCGAGACGGCGTTGGCGATCTCCGCGCCGTGGTCGCGCCGCACGACGTGCAGCCCGAGATCGAGCGCTGACGCGCTTCCCGACGCGGTGAGAATGTCCCCGTCGTCCACGAACAGGACGTCCGGCTCCAGACGGACCCGCGGAAACCGCGCCCGGAAGGCATCCGCCCACATCCAGTGGCAGGCCGCCCGCCGCCCGTCCAGCAGCCCGGCCTCCGCGAGGGTGAACGCACCGGAGCAGAACCCGATCAGCCTGGCCCCCCGCTCGTACGCCCGGCGAACGGCGTCCAGCACCTCGGGGGAGCGCGGCGTGCCGGTGTCCGGACGGTTCGGCACGATCAGCGTGTCCGCCTCGTCGGCCGCCTCCAGTCCGTCCACACCGGTGAGCGTGAAGAACCCGTCCCGCATCAGGGTCCGCTCCCCGGCGGCGCAGAGCCCGAAGTCGTACAGCTCCCGCCCTAGTTCCGGCCGGCGCAGCCCGAACACCTCGATCGCGCAGCTCATCTCGAAGGGGTTCGAGTTCTCGTCGACGACGAGGACGACACGGTGCACGCCCCGCACGGCAGGGGACGGGGCCCGGCCGGCGAGCGGTGCGCCTCCCGCCGGACCGCACTGAGAGGATCGTTGCGCCATATGCGATTTCTAGCACTCGTCCGGATGCCGGGCCGGGCCGAGGATGAATCCATGAGCAGCGACCCCGTATCCCTGTCCGGCGCCCTGGCCTCCTTCACCGAACTGTGGAGCCCACGCATCGTCACCGCCGTCAACGACCACGACGTACGCATCGCCAAGGTCGAGGGCGAGCACGTCTGGCACGTCCACGACCACACCGACGAGTTCTTCCTGGTCCTGGAGGGCGAGCTGACCATCGCGCTCCGGGAGGCGGCCGGCGAACGGACCGTCGTCCTGCCCAAGGGCTCCGTCTTCACCGTGCCGCGCGGCACGGAGCACAAGCCGGTCGCCCCGCACGGCGCCTCGATCCTGATGTTCGAGCCCACCGGCACCCTCACCGTCGGCGACCGCCACGACGAGGTCCCGGACCACGTGGACGCGACCACGGGACACGCGCTGAGCTGACTGCCGTGGTGGCACCCTTGATCCATGAACGACTCCGCCCCGGCCCCCGCAACCCGCCGCGTCCGTGTCCGCGCCCCCGAGCTGATCGGCAAGGGCGGCTGGCTGAACACGGGCGGTGCCCCGTACACCCTCGCCGACCTGCGAGGACGCGTCGTGATTCTCGATTTTTGGACGTTCTGCTGCATCAATTGCCTGCACGTCCTGGACGAGTTGCGGGAGCTGGAGGAGAAGCACCGCGACACCGTGGTGATCATCGGCGTGCACTCGCCCAAGTTCGTGCACGAGGCCGAGCATCAGGCGGTCGTCGACGCCGTCGAGCGGTACGGGGTCGAGCACCCGGTGCTGGACGATCCCGAGCTCGCCACCTGGAAGCAGTACGCCGTGCGCGCGTGGCCGACGCTCGTCGTGATCGATCCCGAGGGGTACGTGGTCGCCCAGCACGCCGGGGAGGGGCACGCGCACGCCATCGCCCGGCTGGTGGAGGAGCTCGAGGCCGAGCACGAGGCCAAGGGGACCCTGCGGCGCGGTGACGGGCCCTACGTGGCGCCCGAGCCCGAGCCGACCGTGCTGCGCTTCCCCGGCAAGGCGCTCGCCCTGCCGAACGGGAACCTCCTGGTCAGCGACACCACCCGGCACCAGCTCGTGGAGCTGGCGGAGGACGGCGAGTCGGTGATCCGGCGGATCGGCTCCGGTGCGCGCGGCTTCGTGGACGGGACGGCCGCGGAGGCCGGCTTCAGCGAGCCTCAGGGTCTCGCCCTGCTCGCCGACGGCACGGTCGTCGTCGCGGACACCGTGAACCACGCCCTGCGCCGCCTGGACCTGTCCTCCGGTGAGGTCACGACGCTCGCGGGCACGGGCCGCCAGTGGTGGCGGGGGTCACCTACGTCCGGGCCCGCGCGTGAGGTGGACCTGTCGTCGCCGTGGGACGTGGCCGTGTTCGGCGGACGGGTGTGGATCGCCATGGCCGGGGTCCACCAGCTGTGGGCGTACGACCCCGTGCGGGGCACGGTCGGCGTCGCCGCGGGCACCACCAACGAGGGGCTGGTCGACGGGCCGGCCGACCAGGCCTGGTTCGCGCAGCCCTCCGGGCTCGCCGCCACCGCCGACCGGCTCTGGCTCGCGGACTCCGAGACGTCGGCGCTGCGCTGGGTCGACCTCGACGGGACGGTGCACACCGCGGTGGGGACCGGGCTCTTCGACTTCGGGCACCGTGACGGCCCGGCCGGACAGGCGCTGCTGCAGCACCCCTTGGGAGTGACGGCGCTGCCCGACGGTTCGGTCGCCGTCAGCGACACGTACAACCACGCTCTGCGCCGCTACGACCCGGCGACGGGTGAGGTGACCACGCTCGCCACAGACGTGCGGGAGCCGAGCGACGCGGTGCTCGTCGGGGACGACATCGTGGTCGTGGAGTCGGCGCGCCACCGGCTGACGCGGCTGCGGCTGCCCGAGGAGGCCGTGCGGGTCGAGGCGGTCGCCCACCGCACTCAGCGGGCGGCCACGGAGGTCGCGCCGGGCGAGCTGCGCCTGGACGTGATCTTCCAGGCCCCGGCCGGGCAGAAGCTCGACACCCGCCACGGTCCGTCGACCCGTCTGCTGGTCTCCTCGACGCCGCCCGGGCTGCTGCGCGGCGGCGAGGGCGCGGGGACCGACCTCTCGCGCGTGCTGGAGCTCGATCCGGCCGTGCCGGAGGGTGTCCTGCACGTGTCGGCGATGGCGGCGTCCTGCGACGACGACCCGGCCACCGAGTACCCGGCCTGCCATGTGCACCAGCAGGACTGGGGCGTGCCGGTCCGGCTCACCGCGTCGGGCACGGACCGGCTGCCGCTGGTCCTCGCCGGCATGGACGAGTGAGGGGCGGTCCCGGGCCGGCCGCTGCCGGCCCGGGGCGTCCGGCCGTGGGGGTTCTCAGGCGCCGTATCCGTTGCTGTAGCCGCCCGGGTGGTGGCGCTCCTCCTCCACCACCGGGGTGGTGGGCGGTACCACGACGCGCCTGCGCCGGGCGATGCTGCTGAAGGTCGCCACCCCGATCAGTCCGACGATCATGAATATGACGCCGACGAGGTCGAGGTTGACCCCCTTCATGTTCCAGTCGGTCGCGAACGTGAGGATCGCCCCTGCGGCGATCAGGATGATGCATCCGCCCAGGCCCATGAGTGTCGCCTCCTTGGTTCGGCATCCCGGAGCAGACACGGTGTCTTCCCGGGCCCGACCCGGGTACCCGGCTCGGGCCCGGCCATGCGGAGGCGATCGCCCGTCGCGGCGGTACGGGTGGTGAACTAGCCCTCCAGGAAGGCCACCAGGGCGTTGGCCAGGAGGAACGGGTCGTCGGCGCCGCAGAGTTCGCGGGCGCTGTGCATGGACAGGATGGCCACGCCGATGTCGACGGTCCTGATGCCGTGCCGCGCCGCGGTGATCGGGCCGATGGTGGTGCCGCAGGGCATGGCGTTGTTGGAGACGAAGGTCTGGAAGCGCACGCCGGCCTTCTCGCAGGCGGCGGCGAACACGGCCCGGCCCGAACCGTCGGTGGCGTAGCGGTTGTTGACGTTCACCTTGAGGATGGGGCCGCCGCCTGCGCGGGGGTGGTGCGTCGGGTCGTGCCGCTCGGCGTAGTTGGGGTGGACCGCGTGGCCCGTGTCGGAGGACAGGCAGACGGTGCCCGCGAAGGCGCGTGCCCGGTCCTCCAGGGAGCCGCCGCGCGAGAACACCGAGCGTTCCAGCACGTTGCCCAGGAGCGGTCCGTCGGCGCCGGTGTCGCTCTGTGAGCCGTTCTCCTCGTGGTCGAAGGCCGCGAGGACGGGGATGTACCCGAGCCGCGAGTCGGCCGTGGCGACCGCGGTCAGGGCGGCGGTGCCCGCGTGCACGGACAGCAGGTTGTCCATGCGCGGGCCCGCCAGCAGTTCTCTGTCGCGGCCCAGGTAGGCGGGGCGTTCGACGGAGTGGGTCATCAGGTCCCAGCCGGTGACCTCGCCCGCCGGCACTCCGGACTCCTCCTCCAGGAAGGCGATCAGGTCGCCCTCGCGGGGTTCGCCGAGTCCCCAGACGGGCTGCATGTGGCGCTGCTTGTCGAGCTTGAGTCCGTCGGCGGTGACCGAGCGGTCCAGGTGGATGGCGAGCTGGGGTACGCGGAGCAGGGGGCGGTCGACGTTCACCAGGCGGGTGGAGCCGTCCCGCAGCGAGAGCCGGCCCGCGAGGCCGAGGTCCCGGTCCAGCCAGGAGTTCAGCAGGGGGCCGCCGTAGATCTCGACGGCCACCTGGCGCCAGCCGTGCGCGCCGGTGTCGGGCTGCGGCTTCACGCGCAGGTTCGGGGAGTCGGTGTGCGCGCCCACGATCCGGAAGGGGGTGTGGGGCTCGGCGCCCTCCGGCACGTACCAGGCGACGATGGCGCCTCCGCGCAGTACGTACTTCCCGCCGCTCGTCCCGTCCCACGCGTCGGTCTCGGCGACCTGGCGGAATCCGGCCTTCTCCAGACGCTCGGCTGCGTTCGCCACCGCGTGGTACGGCGTCGGGCTGGCTGCCAGGAAGGACATGAGGTCGTCGGTGTGGCCGCGGTCGAAGCGGGCGGGGGTACTCATGGGTTCACCTTAACGACGCACGGCGGCCCGCTCCCGGCGATGGGGAACGGGCCGTCGTAAGGGGGATGTGAAGGGCGGACACCTGACCGGAAGGACAGGTTCTGGTTGGGTGTCCGCCCAGCTCCGCGCGGGCTCTAGAAAGCGGCCTCGTCGAGCTCCATCAGGTCCAGGTCCACGCCTTCGGCGAGCTTGCGCGCGCCGGTGACACCGGGCAGGACGTTGGCGGCGAAGAACTTCGCGGCCGCGATCTTGCCGGTGTAGAAGGGCTTGTCCTTGGCGGAGGCGGTCTCCAGCTTCTCGGCGGCGACGGCGGCACCGCGCAGCAGCAGGTAGCCGACGATGACGTCACCGGAGGCGAGCAGCAGGCGGGTCGTGTTCAGGCCCACCTTGTAGATGTTCTTGACGTCCTGCTCGGTGGCCGCGAGGTCGGTGAGCATCAGGCCGACGATGGCCTCCAGCTCGACGGCCGCCTTGGCGAGCTGCTCACGGGCGGCGGACAGGTTCTCGCCGCCGGTGCCGAGCGCGAGGAACGACTTGATGTCCTCGGCGAGCGAGTTCAGCGCGGCGCCCTGGTTGCGGACGATCTTGCGGAAGAAGAAGTCCTGGCCCTGGATCGCGGTCGTGCCCTCGTACAGGGTGTCGATCTTGGCGTCGCGGATGTACTGCTCGATCGGGTACTCCTGCAGGAAGCCGGAGCCGCCGAAGGTCTGCAGCGACTGGGCGAGCTGCTCGTAGCCCTTCTCGGAGCCGTAGCCCTTGACGATCGGCAGGAGCAGGTCGTTCATGGCCTCCAGGGCCGCGCTGTCCTCGCCCGCGGCCTCCTTGAGCATGATCTCGTCCTGGACGGCCGCCGTGTGCAGCACCAGGGCGCGCATGCCCTCCGCGTACGCCTTCTGCGTCATCAGCGAGCGGCGCACGTCCGGGTGGTGCGTGATGGTGACCTTGGGGGCGGCCTTGTCCATGAAATTGGCGAGGTCCTGGCCCTGGACGCGCTCCTTGGCGTACTCCAGGGCGTTCAGGTAGCCGGTGGAGAGGGTGGAGATCGCCTTCGTGCCGACCATCATGCGGGCGAACTCGATGATGCGGAACATCTGGCGGATGCCGTCGTGCTTCTCGCCGATCAGCCAGCCCTTGGCGGGGTGGCGGTCGCCGAAGGTCATCTCGCAGGTGTTGGAGGCCTTGAGGCCCATCTTGTGCTCGACGTTCGTCGCGTACACGCCGTTGCGCTCGCCCAGCTCGCCGGTTTCGAAGTCGAAGAGGTACTTCGGGACGAGGAACAGCGACAGGCCCTTGGTGCCGGGGCCGGCGCCCTCGGGGCGGGCGAGGACGTAGTGGAGGATGTTCTCCTCCATGTCGTGCTCACCGGACGTGATGAAACGCTTCACGCCCTCGATGTGCCAGGAGCCGTCCTCCTGCTGGATCGCCTTGGTGCGGCCGGCGCCGACGTCCGAACCGGCGTCGGGCTCGGTGAGCACCATGGTGGAGCCCCAGGTCTTGTCGACCGCGATCTGGGCCCACTTCTTCTGCTCCTCGGTGCCCTCCTCGAAGAGGATGCGGGCGAAGGCCGGGCCGGAGGAGTACATCCACACGGCCGGGTTGGCGCCGAGGATCAGCTCCGCGTAGGCCCAGATGAGGGACGGCGGGGCGGTGGTGCCGCCGATCTCCTCGGGCAGGCCCAGACGCCAGTACTCGGAGTCCATGAAGGCCTTGTAGCTCTTCTTGAAGGACGCGGGCACGGGCGCGGTGTTGGTCTCCGGGTCGAAGACCGGCGGGTTGCGGTCGGCGTCGGCGAAGGACTCGGCCAGCTCGTTCTCCGAGAGGCGGGTCAGCTCCTCGAGGATGCTCTTGGCGGTGTCGGTGTCCATCTCCCCGAACGGGCCGGTGCCGTACAGCTTGTCGCGCCCGAGCACCTCGAAGAGGTTGAACTCGATGTCGCGGAGATTCGACTTGTAGTGCCCCATGGCGACGGCTCCGTAAGGGATCGGCGAGGCACTGACTCCTCGCAGCTAGTTCACGTACCAACAAGTAGCTAAGATGATGCTACCCGTCAGTAATAAGAATCAACCCCTGATGGTCCATATGTGGCCCACTACTCTTTGACGCATGTACGGCTACGACCAGAACGCGGGAGCCCAACAGGGGTATGCCCAGCCCCAGGGGAACATCCCCGGCCAGATGCCGGGCGGCCAGATGCCCGGCGGCTACGGCCAGCAGCCGCCGCTCTACCCGGAGCCGTCCCCGCCGTCGCTCGCGGACGCGGTCCGCGCCTTCACCACGGGCTCGATGGCCGCGGAGGACTTCCAGCAGGTCTTCGCGACGTCGAAGGTGTACTGCCCGCGCGGTGACAACCCCGGATTCCTGGCGCTGCACAACACCCAGCAGCCGGTCATCCCCATGTTCACCTCGCTCAAGGAGCTGCGCCGCTACGCCGGCAAGGAGTCCAAGTACTTCGTGATCACCGGTGCCGAGGTGATCGACCTGCTCCCCACCGGCTACGGCTTCGTGCTCGACATGGAGGGCGAGCACCGCATGGTCTTCGACGCCAAGGCCGTCGAGCAGATGGTCGACTTCGCGATGCGCCGGATGTACGGATAGCCGCACGACAGCCGAGGAAGGACCGGCTCCGCGAGGAGCCGCCACGCGGACGCCCGGAGGGAATGCCCTCCGGGCGTCGTTCGTTAGGGGTGGCAGAAAGTTCAACAATCAACTAACCTCGGACCACAAGGAGGTACCGACCATGCCTGCAGTGACCGTCGAGAACCCGCTGACCCTGCCCCGTGTGGCCGCGCCGGCCGACGCCGTGTCCCGCCCCGTACTGACCGTGGCGACGGCGCCCAGTGGCTTCGAGGGTGAGGGCTTCCCGGTTCGCCGCGCGTTCGCCGGGATCAACTACCGCCACCTCGACCCGTTCATCATGATGGACCAGATGGGCGAGGTGGAGTACGCGCCGGGCGAGCCCAAGGGCACCCCCTGGCACCCCCACCGCGGCTTCGAGACCGTGACCTACATCATCGACGGGATCTTCGACCACCAGGACTCCAACGGTGGCGGCGGCACCATCACCAACGGCGACACCCAGTGGATGACCGCGGGCTCGGGCCTCCTGCACATCGAGGCCCCGCCGGAGTCCCTCGTCATGTCCGGCGGCCTCTTCCACGGCCTCCAGCTGTGGGTGAACCTCCCGGCCAAGGACAAGATGATGGCGCCGCGGTACCAGGACATCCGCGGTGGCACGGTCCAGCTGCTGAGCACCCCCGACGGCGGCGCGCTGCTGCGCGTCATCGCCGGTGAGCTCGACGGCCACCAGGGTCCGGGCATCACGCACACGCCGATCACCATGGTCCACGCGACCCTGGCGCCCGGCGCGGAGATCACGCTCCCGTGGCGCGAGGACTTCAACGGCCTCGCCTACGTCCTCGCCGGACGGGGCTCGGTCGGCACGGAGCGCCGCCCGGTCCACATGGGCCAGACCGCGGTGTTCGGCGCCGGCGGCTCGCTGACCGTGCGCGCCGACGAGAAGCAGGACGCCCGCACGCCGGATCTGGAGGTCGTCCTGCTCGGCGGACAGCCGATCCGTGAGCCCATGGCGCACTACGGCCCCTTCGTGATGAACACCCGCGAGGAGCTCCAGCAGGCCTTCGAGGACTTCCAGAAGGGCCGCCTGGGAACCATCCCGGCGGTGCACGGGATGTCCGGCACGCCGTAGGACGTGACGTCCGGGGCGCACTCCAGGCCGTGACGTCAGGGGCGGCTTCCAGGACGGGATGTCCGCAGACGCGCCCCAGGGCGGCGGGAGCGGCGGCGGCCGTGCGGCGGACGGCGCGAGGGCGGCAAGGGCGACGAGCCCTTGCCGCCCTCCCCCTTTCGGACGTCCCGGGGCGACGCCGTGGCCGGTGCGTGATCGGCTGGCACCGTGCAGCTACTCCCCGAAGGCGCCAGGAAGCTGGCCGCCTGGTGCGCCGTGATCCTGCTCGTCGCCGGCGTCGGGTGGGTCGGGATCCAGCTGTGCGGGGAGTTCCGTACGGCGGTCACCCCGGTGCTGCTCGCCCTGCTGGGCACCGCGCTGCTGCGCCCGCTGTACCGGCGGCTGGAGCGGATGCGGGTCAACCGGTCGCTGGCCGCCGGACTCACCTGTGTCGCGGTGGTCCTGATCGTCGGCGGCGCCGTCTATATCGTCGTCGCCGCGCTCGTCGACACGGGCGACCAGATCGTCGCCTCGCTGAGGCAGGCCGGGAAGTCCCTCGCCGAGCACTTCGGCGCGGCCGGGACCTCGCTGGAGGACCTCGCGTCCAACTCCAAGGAACTGCTGACCAAGTTCGGCGGCACGGCCGCGTCCAACGTCATCAGCGGGGTCAGCGTCGTCGGCGAGACCATCGCCGTGGCCGTACTCGCCCTGCTGCTCGTCTTCTTCTTCCTGCGGGACTCGCACCGGGTGGCCGGAGCGCTCAGGTCGCTCGCGCCGCGAGGTACCGCCGACGTCGTCGAGGCCATGGCCCGCCGTGCCTTCCAGGCGGTCGAGGGGTTCATGCGCGGGACGACCCTCATCGCGCTCATCGACGCCGTGTGCATCACCGTCGGACTGCTGATCCTGCGGGTGCCGGGCGCGGTGGGACTCGGCGCGCTCGTGCTGGTGGGGGCGTACATCCCCTACCTCGGCGCGTTCATCTCCGGCGCGGTGGCGGTGCTGGTCGCGCTCGCCGACCGCGGGTTCGTCATCGCGCTGTGGGCCCTCGGCGTCGTCCTCGCCGTGCAGGTCCTGGAAGGGCATGTGCTCCAGCCGGTGATCCAGAGCCGCACCGTGCAGATGCATCCCGCGGTGGTGCTGCTGGCCATCACGGCGGGAGCGTCCGTCGCGGGAATCCTCGGGATGCTGTTCGCCGTGCCCCTGACGGCGGCCGGCTTCGGGGTCCTGCACGAACTCCGTACGCGCTACGGGTCCGAGACGTCCGAGGCCCCCGAGGCGTCCTGAGCCCCTGCGCCGCGCCCGGCCTCAGCCGTCCTCGGCGACCTGGGCGCCGGCCTCGTTGAACTCGAACCAGATGCTCTTCCCCTCGCCCCTGGGATCCACGCCCCAGGCGTCCGCGAGGAGCTCCACGAACACCAGCCCGCGCCCGGAGGACGCCAGCTCCCCGGGGTGGCGCCGGTGCGGCAGGTCGTCGCTCGCGTCGGAGACCTCCACGCGCAGGCGCCGTCCGTCGGGGCCGCCCGTCACCTCGGCGACGATCAGCGCGTCGGTGTCGGTGTGCACCAGGACGTTCGTGATCAGTTCGGAGACGAGCAGGACCGCCCCGTCGAACTGATCCTCGCAGGCCCAGTCGTGGAGCAGCTCCCGCAGCTGCTGGCGGGCCCCCGCGATCGCCTCGGGATCGGCCTGCGCCACGGTCAGCATGGTGCGGCGCACCGGCGGCGGTGCGAGCGTCACGGTGTCGTCGCAGCCGCAGGCCGGTCCCTGCCGGCACAGCAGCACGACGGCGATGTCGTCCTCCCGCCGGTCGGCGAGCGGCCCGGTGGTGTGGTGCGAGGAGGGCCCGTGCACGACCTGGACGAGCGCGTCGGCCAGGGACTCCATGTCGCCGTCGTGGGCCTCCAGGGCCCGGCGGATACGGCGCCAGCCGGTGTCGAGGTCGTGACCGCCGGTCTCGATGAGCCCGTCGGTGCAGATCAGCATGGTCTCGCCCGGCTCCAGGACGAGCCGGGTCGTGGGGTAGTCGGCGTCCGGGTCGACGCCCAGCGGCAGCCCACCCGCGGTCGGCCGCATCAGCACCGTTCCGTCGGCCGTGCGTATCGCGGGGTCCGGATGCCCGGCGCGGGCGATGTCGAGCGTCCCGGTCGCCGGGTCGACCTCGACGTAGAGGCAGGTCGCGAAGCGGGTGCCGTCGGGATCCCCGTCGTCCGCGCCGCCGCTCGACCCGTAGGTCACCGAGTCGGTGACCCCGTACAGGAAGCGTGAGGCCCGGGAGAGCACCGCGTCGGGGCGGTGGCCCTCGGAGGCGTACGCGCGCAGCGCGATGCGCAGCTGGCCCATCAGGCCCGCCGCGCGGACGTCGTGGCCCTGGACGTCGCCGATGACCAGCGCGAAGCGGCCTCCGCCGGACTTCGTCCGGGCGCTCCCCCCGGGCAGCGGGATCATGTCGTACCAGTCGCCGCCGACCTGGAGGCCACCGCCGGTGGGGACATAGCGCGCGGCGATGGTCATGCCCGGTATCCGAGGGCCCAGCGTGGGCATCATCGAGCGCTGCAGGCCGTCGGTGAGTGCCCGCTCGGTCTCGGCGGCCCCGGCGCGCGAGAGGGCCTGCGCGAGCATGCGGGCGACGGTCGTGAGGACCGAACGCTCGTCGGGCGTGAAGCTGACCGGGTACGTGAAGGCCGCCATCCACGCCCCCATGGTGCGGCCCGCGACGGTCAGCGGCAGGAACGCCCAGGAGTGCCGTCCGAAGTGCTGGGCGAGCGGCCAGGAGACCGGATAGCGGTCCCGGTAGTCGTCGGGCGAGGACAGGTACACGGCACGGCCCGTACGGACGACCTCCGCGGCCGGGTAGTCGGTGGCCAGCGCCATGTGCGAGAAGGGGCTCTCGGCCCCCGGCTGGTGCCCGTGGTGGCCGATGACCGTCAGCCGGTCGCCCTCGGCGCCGAAGACGGCCAGTCCGTCGGGGGAGAACCCGGGCATGGACAGGCCAGCCGCGACCCGAAGCACCTCGGCCGTCGACCGGGCCTCGGCCAGCGCGCGGCCCGCGTCCAGCAGGAACGCCTCCCGCGAGCGGCGCCAGTCGCCGGTGACAGGGGTGCGCGCGGCGGCGCCCGGCGGCTGCTCGGAGACCTCCTGGAGGGTGCCGATGAGCTCGAACTCGCCGGTCTCCGGGTCCACGATCGGCTTGGAGCGGCTTCGGACGGTGCGGAGCACCCGGCCGTGCCCGTCCATGATCCGCATCCGGGCCTCGGCCAGGGTGCCCTCGGCGACGGCGAGCTGGACGACCCCGTCGATCTCGTTCCAGTCGACGGGGTGGAAACAGGCGCGCGCGCCGGCCTCGGTGAGTGTCGCCGGCTCCGCGGGCAGGCCGATCAGCCGGGCGGCCTCTGCGTCGAAGGTGACCAGACCGGCGGCGCTGTCCCAGCGCCACAGGCCGGTCGCGAGGGCGGCGAGGACATCCCCCACGCCGGGCAGGGGCTCACCAGTGCGCATGGCCCCACTGTAAGAAGAGGTGATCGCTGCCTGCCACCGAGAGTATTGGGGAGTGGCGATCTTTGGGTGGCCGGTACCCTTGGGGGGTCCGGGCTCCGGCCCAGGACGTTTCACGTGAAACAGACCCCGATCCGCGAAGACTGGATGAACGACGATGCATCGGTACAGGTCCCACACCTGCGGCGAGCTCCGCGCCTCTGACGTCGAGAGCGACGTCCGGCTGAGCGGCTGGCTGCACAATCGCCGAGACCTGGGCGGCATCCTCTTCGTCGATCTGCGCGACCACTACGGCATCACGCAGCTCGTAGCCCGCCCCGGTACGCCCGCCTACGAGGCCCTGGACAAGGTCTCCAAGGAGTCCACCGTCCGCATCGACGGCAAGGTCGTCTCGCGTGGCGCGGAGAACGTGAACCCCGACCTGCCCACCGGCGAGATCGAGGTCGAGGTCGGCGAGGTCGAGCTGCTCGGTGCCGCCCAGCCGCTGCCCTTCACGATCAACGCCGAGGACGGCGTCAACGAGGAGCGGCGCCTGGAGTACCGCTTCCTCGATCTGCGCCGCGAGCGCATGCACCGCAACATCCTGCTGCGTACGGCCGTGATCTCGGCGATCCGTCACAAGATGACGGCGCTCGGCTTCAACGAGATGGCGACCCCGATCCTCAGCGCCACCTCCCCCGAGGGCGCGCGCGACTTCGTGGTGCCCTCCCGTCTCAACCCCGGCAAGTTCTACGCTCTGCCGCAGGCCCCGCAGCAGTTCAAGCAGCTGCTGATGATCTCCGGCTTCGACCGCTACTTCCAGATCGCGCCCTGCTTCCGCGACGAGGATGCCCGCGCGGACCGCTCGCCGGGCGAGTTCTACCAGCTCGACGTCGAGATGTCGTTCGTCGAGCAGGAGGACGTCTTCCAGCCGATCGAGAAGCTGATGACCGAGCTGTTCGAGGAGTTCGGCAACGGCCGTCATGTGACGTCCCCGTTCCCGCGCGTCCCGTTCCGCGAGGCGATGCTGAAGTACGGCTCCGACAAGCCGGACCTGCGCGCCCAGCTGGAGCTCGTCGACATCACCGACATCTTCGAGGGCTCGGAGTTCAAGGCGTTCGCGGGCAAGCACGTGCGCGCCCTGCCGGTGCCGGACGTCTCCGCGCAGCCCCGCAAGTTCTTCGACCAGCTCGGCGACTTCGCCGTCACCCTGGGCGCGAAGGGCCTGGCCTGGGTCCGCGTCGCCGAGGACGGCTCGCTGACGGGTCCGATCGCGAAGTTCCTCACCGAGGAGAACGTCGCCGAGCTCACCAAGCGCCTGTCCCTGGCGGCCGGCCACGCGGTGTTCTTCGGCGCGGGCGAGTTCGACGAGGTCTCGAAGATCATGGGCGCGGTGCGCGTCGAGGCCGCCAGGCGTGCCGGGCACTTCGAGGAGGACGTCTTCCGGTTCTGCTGGATCGTCGACTTCCCGATGTACGAGAAGGACGAGGACACCGGCAAGATCGACTTCTCGCACAACCCGTTCTCGATGCCGCAGGGCGGTCTGGAGGCCCTGGAGACCCAGGACCCGCTGGACATCCTCGGCTGGCAGTACGACATCGTCTGCAACGGCGTGGAGCTGTCCTCCGGCGCGATCCGGAACCACGAGCCCGACATCATGCTCAAGGCCTTCGAGATCGCGGGCTACGAGCGTGAGACCGTCGAGGAGCAGTTCGCGGGCATGCTCCGAGCCTTCCGCTTCGGCGCCCCGCCGCACGGCGGCATCGCCCCGGGTGTGGACCGCATCGTCATGCTCCTCGCGGACGAGCCGAACATCCGCGAGACGATCGCGTTCCCGCTCAACGGCAACGCGCAGGACCTGATGATGGGCGCGCCCACGGAGCTCGACGAGGCCCGTCTGCGGGAGCTGAACCTCTCCGTGCGGAAGCCGCAGCCGAAGTAGGCCCCAGCACCCGAGTGGCCCGGAACCGACGTCGGTTCCGGGCCACTCTGCGTGGCCTTGCGGAACCACGGTTCCCACCCATGCTGCTGACAGGTGGGAACCCTACGGCCCGGTTCACGACTGAGACCCGAGGACCCGCGCACGAACGGGTCGACCACAGCAGGAAGAACATCGCCGAAGGCGTCCACGCACACCTGACGACGGGCGTCGCCCCGGGCGAGACCCACGACGGCACGCACACCCGGCCGAGCGCGTCGGCGTCGGCCTTGCAGCACCGTCCGCGGAACTCGGTGTCGTCCGGGGCCGCGCGGTGCCCCGGGCGCCCCTCACTCCGGCCGCTCAGGTGTCGTAGGTGCCGTTCCACGGCTCGCCGAAGCCGAGCCGGTCCGGGTAGAGCTCGGCCCAGTCGCCGTCCTCGTCCGATCCGCTCAGCAGGCCGAAGAGCACCCCGTCGACGGTGAGTTGGAAGGGGCGGACGGCGATGTCCGTGTAGGAGCGGCGGGGCAGGCTGCGCAGCAGCTTCGCCAGGTGGATCCGGGCCTGCGCGAGGACCGAGTCGTCGCCGTCGGGATTGCGCTGCTGCTCGGCCCAGGTGCCGGCGCACCAGATCTCCGAGTCGCGGTAACGGCCCTCTGCGTCGAAGGTGTGGAGCACCGTGTAGAGGCGTTTGTGCTCTTCCCAGCCGTCGTCGGGACGGAAGCCTTCCGGGAAGGCGTACGTGATCGATGCCAGGAACTGACCGTCCGCGTACCGGCCGATGGTCTCGGTGCGGTGCTTCGGTTCGTAGGCGATCGGAATGACCTCGGGGACTGCCATGGCGGAAACCATACGGGTGAGCGCGGACATGCCAGCGCCGGGGTCCACTCCGGATCCGGGGGAGCGGACGGCGCACGTTCACTCCGGGCCGCCACCGGTACCCGGGTGCCCCGTCACCGGCTCGGCGGACGGGAGACGAGCGACGACGACAAGGGCGCCCGGGACATGAAGTCCCGGGCGCCCCGGCCGATGTGCGCGCCCGTCAGGAGAGGAACTTGTAGCCGCTCCACCCGGTCGCGATCTTTGTGCGGGAGCCGAAGGACCCCTTGCCGTCACCGCTGTTGCGGTACAGGTTCCCGCTGCTGTCGCGCGAGACCAGATCGGCCTTGCCGTCGTCGGTGATGTCGCCGACGCCGACGACGGCGTTGTAGGAACCGCCCCAGTCGCTGAACAGCTTCGCCCGGGCGGCGAAGGTGCCGTCACCCTTGCCGTGGTAGCGGTAGAGGGTGTTGGAGGTGTTCTGGGCGAGCAGGTCGCCGATGCCGTCGCCGTCGAGGTCGCCGGCGCCGACGATCTTCTTGTAGCCCTTCCAGTTGTCGTAGAGCTTCACGCGCGCGGACAGGCCGCCCGTGCTCGTCCCCTTGTACAGGTAGACGGTTCCGGTGGACGCGTTGCGTGCGATCAGGTCCGCGCGGCCGTCGCCGGTCATGTCGCCGGGAGAGGTCAGGACGTCGTACTGCGTCCAGCCGCTCGTGGCGAGCGTCGTGTACGACGTCGTCGGCTTGACGGCGGCGTTGCAGCCCGGCTTGTACAGGCGCAGGGCCCCGCTGCTCAGCCGTACGAGGACGTCGTTGCAGCGGTCGCCGTTCATGTCGCCGAAGGGGACCGCCTTGATGGAGGTGGCCCATCCGGTGCCGGTGGTCTTGCCGCCGAACGTGCCCCTTCCGGTGCCCTGCTGGACGGTCAGTCCGCCGGAGGAGTTGAGGGTGAGCAGGTCACCCCTGCCGTCCGGGCCGTCGGGGCTGCCGAAGTCGTGGCGTACGGCGGCTCCCCCGGAGAGGAAGCCCTTGCCGGTGGCCACCGTGGTCGCGGTGGAGGTGCCGGTGCCGGTCGCCTTCAGGGTCCACGTGAAGTGGCCGTTGGGGAAGTAGCTCCCGCCCACCGTCTTGCCGTACCAGTTCGTCGTCACCGATGCCTTGGACGCACCGCCGGTGACCGTGGAGGTGACCTTGCCGTTCGCGCCGCTCTGGACCGAGGTGAAGGTCACGGACCAGGAGGTGACCGGGCGGGACAGCAGCCATCGGCCTACGAAGGGTGTGCCCGCGCCGACGTAATCCCCGGCCGACGTCTCGAAGGCCGTCACGGCGGACGGGGCGACGCCGGTGGTGGCGACGTGCGTCTGCTCGAACGCGTCGAACCAGGCGACCAGACCTGTGTACTCGTCCACGGTCCAGCGGTACCGCCGGTCGGCGGCCAGGCCGGTGTCGGGGATCGCGGAGGCGACGACGCGGGTGGCACCGGTGGCCGCCTCGGTCAGGACCAACTGGTCAGCGGCATGGTCGTGGCGGACGGTGAAGCCGTCCCCGAGAAGCACGTCACCGGGGGAGACCGGGCGGGACGTACCGGCGACGGTGTCGTACACGCCGGCCGAGTTCGTGCCGCACGCCCAGAAGACCCAGCGGCCCACCGCCTGGAGTTCGCTCGGCACGCAGCCGAGGCCCGGGACGGTCACCGTGGCGAGGGTCTTGTCCTGGGTGAGGCTGTACGAGACGAGCTTGCCGGTGGTGGACGCGCTCCACAGGGTCGAGCCGTTGAGGGCCGCGGCGCGGACGGAGCGCTTCAGCTTCTGGCCCTGGCCGAACTCGCCGACGTACTGCATCGGGGTCGAGCCACCGGAGTTGTAGACGGCGTAGTCGTCCGAGACATCGACGATCGTGCCGCCCTCGGTGTGGAACTCCAGGGGGTTGTAGCCGATCGTGGCGAGCCGGTCCGCGTTGCCCAGGCCGCTGCCGCCCTCGTCGCCGTCGTAGTAGGTCTCGAGGTAGACGTCCCGGGGTCCGTTGCCGTAGTTGCCCCACATCACCGAGCAGGTGGTGCCGGCATACGGGCACTCGGGGCTGACCGAGGCGCTCTCCGTGGCGGGGGTCGCGGTCAACTGGCCGCCGACGCTCTCGATGGTGCGCAACGAGGTGGTGTCGGAGGCCCCGGAGGGGTTGTGCTCCGCCACGCGCAGGCTGCCGCGGCTGAGCGCCAAGCCCGTCTTGGCGTTCTCGTACGGCTCCACCTTGCGCACCTTCTCCAGCCGCGGGGTGCCGTCGGCGAAGAGGGCGACGCGCTGGACCCACCAGTCCGCCGCGCCGGTGCCACCGGTGACGAGGGCGTCGCCCTCGGGGGTGGCCAGCGGGGTCCCGTAGGACCGGGTCAGCAGGGTCTTCTCGGTGCCGTCGGTCAGGGACACGGCCGTGACGCCGCCCCCGGACACACCGAGGACCAGCCAGTCGCCGACGACGACGGGGACGGGCGAGCCCGCGATCTCCTTGCCCGCCACCGGGACGGTCTCCTCGGCGAGGAGGTCGCCGCGCGGCTTGAGGTGCAGTCCGGCGGACTCCGTGTACCAGCCGACGCGGTCGTCGGTGAGCACCGGTTCCGGGGAGGCGTCCAGGCCGGTGAAGACGGGTGTGAGCTGCGCGGTCGCGAAGTCGAGGTAGCCGACGGTGTACGACTCGACGTCGCCGTTCTCGTCGTGGATCGCGTAGGCCAGGAGGAAGCCGTCCTCGTCGCCGGTGCGCGCGGCGCTCACGTTCCAGGCACCCTCGGCCGGGTAGCCGCTGACCACGCGGTCGCGCTGCTCGCCGTCGACGAGGTCCACGAGGTGCAGCCGGTAGCCGTCGAGCTGTTCGCCGTCGACGACGCCGTTCCGTTCGATCGTGACGAGCGTGTCCCCGTAGGTGCCCACGTAGTCGGCCGACTGGCTCAGGTCGACGGTCCGCAGCGCGCTGCCGTCCGGGCTCCACAGGGACACCGGGTCGCCGTAGGAGGCGTGCGGCAGGGCGACGGTGTCGGCGGCCTGCCCGTACATGCCCGAGGCGCAGCGCAGCTGGATGTCCCAGCAGGTGGTGGTGGTCGGCTTGTAGACGCCGGTCGGCCCCTGCACGGTGACGGTGGTGCCGTCCTCGTAGGCCGTCCACAGCAGGCCCGCGACCCCGGCCTGACGGTGCAGGAACCCGGTCCTGCCCGCCGAGAGCAGCCGGTCTGAGCGCGGGGTGGCGCTGCTCGGATCGTCCAGCAGGATCTCCGTCGTCCCCGTCGAGCCGGCGGCCGCGGCGGCCAGCGCGCTGCCGGCGCCGTCCGGAGTGCCGGCGAACAGGGTGATGGTGCCGGCCGCCAAGGCGACCGCGAGTGTGGAGACGAGGGCGGCCGCGCCGCGCCGTCTCGGGGCGTGTCTGCCCACGTGAACTGTTCCCTCCCCGCGAGGGCCCCCGCCCTCGCACAAGTGTGCGGATGTTAGCAAGGGCCGACGGGGTCCTCTCGCGGGGAGGCGCCGTACAGGCGCAGGCGGGCCGGGACGGCCCGCCTGCCGGGCGGTGCTACTTCGCGACGAACTGGGTGAGGATCGCCTGGACCTCGTAGATGTCGACGCCCTTGGTGAACGTCTTCTCGATGGGCGCCGCGGTGCCCGAGACCCAGATCTTCAGCTCGGCGTCGAGATCGAAGGTGCCTGCCGTCTCCACCGCGAAGTGGGTGACGCTGCGGTACGGGATGGAGTGGTACTCCACCTTCTTGCCGGTGATGCCCTGCTTGTCGACGAGGAGCAGACGACGGTCGGTGAACAGGATGGTGTCGCGTATCAGCTGGTACGCGGCGTGGACCTGCTCGTTCTGGCCGAGCAGGCGCGCGAAGTCCTGCTGTGCCGACGCCGGGTCGACGGTGTGCGCGTTACCGAAGAGTGCCATGGATGAACCCCCCACTCAGTGGACCCACTCGTCCACTCGTGTCCCAGTGAGCCATTGGCTTCACATGATCTTCGCAATGTATACCGCCCGGAGGAGAGGCAGCCACAGAGGAGGAAGGGGTTCCGTTTGTCCTGCTCCGGGGATGCGCAAGGCCCGGGAACCGCTCGTTCCCGGGCCTGGGCCGATCGGCCGCCGCTGCTACTCCGGGGCGCCGCCGAAGCGCTCCTTGTACGTCTCCAGGTCCTCGTCCGTGAGCTTGGCGAAGAGGACCGGCGGAACGGTGAACGGGGTGCCCGCGGGCACCGAGTCCAGGGACTTCGCCTCGTCCCGCGTCACCCACGCCGCCGTGTCGTCCTGGAGGGAGAACGCCGTGCGCATGGCCTTGGAGGAGGCCGGGATGAAGGGCTCGGAGACCACCGAGTACAGGTGGATCAGGTTCATCGCCGTGCGCAGGGTCAGTGCCGCGCCCTCGGGGTCGGTCTTGATCTCCAGCCAGGGGGCCTTCTCCTCCAGGTAGGAGTTGCCGGCCGACCACAGGGCGCGCAGCGCGGCCGCCGCCTTGCGGAACTGGAGGGCCTCCATCTGGGTCTCGTACTCGGCCAGCAGGCCCGCGATCTCCTCGCCGAGCTTCGCCTCCGCCTCACCGGCCGCGGCGCCCGCCGGGACCTCCTCGCCGAAGCGCTTCTTCGAGAAGGACAGCACGCGGTTGACGAAGTTGCCGAGGGTGTCGGCGAGGTCCTTGTTGACCGTGGCCGTGAAGTGCTCCCAGGTGAACGACGAGTCGTCCGACTCCGGGGCGTTGGCGATCAGGAAGTAGCGCCAGTAGTCGGCGGGCAGGATCTCCAGGGCCTGGTCGGTGAAGACGCCCCGCTTCTGCGACGTGGAGAACTTCCCGCCGTAGTACGTCAGCCAGTTGAACGCCTTGACGTAGTCGACCTTCTTCCACGGCTCGCGCACGCCCAGCTCGGTGGCCGGGAACATGACGGTGTGGAAGGGCACGTTGTCCTTCGCCATGAACTCCGTGTAGCGCACGGCGGTGTCCACGTCGTACCACCACGACTTCCAGTCGCGGTTCTCCGGGTCCTGGTCCGCCCACTCCTTCGTCGCACCGATGTACTCGATCGGGGCGTCGAACCAGACGTAGAAGACCTTGCCCTCCGCCGCGAGCTCCGGCCAGGTGTCGGCCGGGACCGGCACACCCCAGTCCAGGTCGCGGGTGATCGCCCGGTCGTGCAGGCCCTCGTTCAGCCACTTGCGGGCGATGGAGGAGGCCAGCTGCGGCCAGTCGGCCTCGTGACGGGACACCCACTCCTCGACCTCGTGCTGGAGCTTGGACTGGAGGAGGAAGAGATGCTTCGTCTCCCGGACCTCCAGGTCCGTCGAGCCGGAGATCGCCGAGCGCGGGTCGATCAGGTCGGTCGGGTCGAGGACACGCGTGCAGTTCTCGCACTGGTCGCCACGCGCCTTGTCGTAGCCGCAGTGCGGGCAGGTGCCCTCCACATAGCGGTCCGGCAGGAAGCGGCCGTCCGCCGGCGAGTACACCTGGCGGATCGCGCGCTCCTCGATGAAGCCGTTCTCGTTCAGGCGGCGGGCGAAGTGCTGGGTGATGTCGCGGTTCTCCGCGCTGGAGCTGCGGCCGAAGTAGTCGAAGGCCAGCTCGAAGCCGTCGTACACCGCCTTCTGCGCGTCGTGCGCCTGCGCGCAGAACTCGTCGACCGGCAGGCCCTGCTCCTTCGCGGCCAGCTCGGCCGGGGTGCCGTGCTCGTCCGTCGCGCAGATGTACAGGACGTCGTGGCCGCGCTGGCGGAGGTACCGGGAGTACACGTCCGCCGGGAGCATGGACCCCACCATGTTGCCCAGGTGCTTGATCCCGTTGATGTACGGAAGGGCGCTGGTGATGAGGTGTCGAGCCATCGCGGGCTGCTCCCAAGTCGCTACGCGGAGTGACGTCCGTCGCTTTTCGGGTCGGCGGGGCGTCTTCTGTGAACCTTGAAATCGTAGCCGACATGGGTGGGCCGCCCGCTTCCCGTTTTGAGGGGTGGGAAGCGGGCGGCCGGGTGTCGGGGGGCGCGGAGCGCCGCGGCGCTACGGCCGCCAGTTCTCCAGTACGCCGTCGTAGAGCTCGGCGTCCGTCAGCTCGCGCGGGGCCGGGCCCGCGTGGAAGAAGGCCGTGTTCCCCGTCTTCAGCTTGCGGAGGTAGTCGAAGGCCTTGTTGTCGTGCTCGCCGAACGCCACGAAGGAGAAGAACACCGAAGGGTGGTCCTTCGCCGCCTCGGTGAGGGACTGGGTGGCCGGGGTCTTCGCGTCCGGAGCGCCGTCCGTCTGGAAGATCACCAGGGCGGGGAGCGGGGAGCCGGCGTCCGAACCGTGCTTGTCGTGCTGGGAGAGCACTTCCTGCACCGCCGCGTGGTAGCTCGTGCGGCCCATGCGGCCGAGCGCCGCGTGCAGCTCGTCGACCTTGTTCTCGTGCTCGGCGAGGGTCAGTTCGCCGGTGCCGTCCAGCTCCGTGGAGAAGAACACCACGTGGACCGTCGACTCCGGGTCCAGGTGGGCGGCGAGGGCGAGGGCCTGCTCGCCGAGGGCCTGGGCGGAGCCGTCCTTGTAGTACGCGCGCATCGACGCGGAGCGGTCGAGGACGAGGTAGACGCGGGCTCGGGTGCCGGTGAGGCCCCGCTTCCCGAGGGCGGTGCCCGCCTCCTTGTACGCCGCGGTGAGGGCCGGGGCCTCGGCGTTGACGCGGGTCGCCGTGACGGCGGGCTCGGCCCCGGTCTGCGGCTCCGCCGCGGGCTCCGCCTCGGCTGCGGGGGTCGGCTGCTCCTCGGCCGTGGGGGACGGGGCCGGCGTTGCGGGCCGGTCGGCCTCGGCTTCGCCTTCGGCCTCGTCGTTCCCACCCGCACCACCCGTGCGGGCATCCTGCTCAGGTGCGGGTCGGGCCTGTGGGGTCTTCTCGCCGTCGGCGGCCGCGGCCGCGGGCTCCGGCGTCGCTTCCGCGACCGGCTCGGCCGCAGCCGCCGGTTCCGGCTCCGGCTCGGCCTCGGCCGCGGGCTCAGTCACCGGCTCCGCCTCGGCGGTCGGCTCGGGCTCGACCGCGGGCTTCGCTTCCGCGGCCGGCTCGGTCTCGGCGGCCGCCTCGGGCTCAACTGCGGGCTCCGTCTCGGCGGCCGGCTCGGGATCGGGCGCCTGCTCGGGTTCGGCGGCGGGCGTCGCTTCGGCCGCCGGTTCGGTCGCAGCCACCGGCTCCGGCTCGGCTACCGGCTCTGCCTCCGCGGTGGGCTCTGCCTCGGCGGTGGGCTCGGCCTCGGCCGCCGGCTCGGCTGCGGGCGCCGCTTCGGCTACCGGCTCTGCCTCCGCGGTGGGCTCTGCCTCGGCGGTGGCCTCGGCGGTGGGCTCGGCCTCGGCCGCCGGCTCCGGCGTCGACTCCGGCTCAGCCTCAGCCTCGGCCGCCGGCTCGGCTGCGGGCGCCGCTTCGGCTGCCGGCTCTGCCTCGGCCGTCGTCTCGGGCTCCGCGGTGGGCTTGGTCTCGGCCGCCGGCTCGGGCTCCGCCGCGGGCTTCGCCTCGGTCACCGGCTTCGGCTCGGTGGACGGTTCCGGCTGGGACTGCTTCGGGACCGTCACGTTGTCGAAGGCCGCAGAGACCAGGTCGTCCACCACGGAGGGCTCGGGCTCGGAGGCCGGGGCCGGAATCCTCGGCTCGGCGGCCTCCTGGGCGGGGGCGGGAGCCGGCTCGGGCTCCTGGGTGGGGGCCGGGACGGCCGGAGCCGAGGCCTCTCGCGAGGTCTCCGCGTCGGCGTCACGACCCTTGCGTGAGCGGCCGAACGCATTCCGCAGGAGAGTGAGAATGCCCATGTGCGCAACCCTTCGCGTGAGTTGATCCCGTCAATCCCTGGCCAGGACGGACACGTAAGGTTAGCGGCCGCGACTGGCGATCTTGGGCAGGGGCGGACAGCCGCCGGAGCGCCGTGTCAACACCCCTGTGGCTCGCGCAGGTTCACTCTTCGTTCATGCGGCCGCCGCGTTCCTGCACATACGCCCGCATAGCGTCACGCTCACACCAAGGGTTCATATGGGGAGAGTAAAGTGCGCAGATCTCTGCCGTTGATCGCAACGTCCGGCTCGCATCCGGGCGGCCGGTCCGCGATGACCTGCCGATTCCGCTGTGGTGACGCCTGCTTCCACGAGGTGCCCAACACCAGCGGCAACGCGTACGTCGGCGACGTGATCGCCGGTGCGCTCAGCCGACGCTCGGTGATGCGGGCCGCGGCCGTCGTCACCGTGGCCACGGCGACCGGTGCGGCCGTCGTCGGCACCGGAGCCCCGCAGGCCGCCGCGGCGCCGGACGCTTCGGCGCACAAGGGCGAAAAAGGGGCGCGTGGGCTGCGTTTCGCACCGGTCGCGCCCAACACCGAGGACGCCGTGACGATCCCCGAGGGGTATCGGCAGAACGTCGTCATCCGCTGGGGAGAGCCCATCCTGCGCGGCGCCCCCGCCTTCGACCCCGAGAACCAGACCGCCGCGGCCCAGGCCGGCCAGTTCGGCTACAACAACGACTTCCTGGCCCTCCTGCCGCTGCCCGGCGAGCGGGGCCGCCAGCTCCTCGTCGCCAACCACGAGTACACCGACGAGATCCTGATGTTCCGCGGGTACGACGCGGAGAACCCCACCCGCGACCAGGCCGAGATCGCCTGGGCCGCGCACGGACTGTCCGCCGTCGTCGTGGAGGGCGACCACCGCACCGGCAGGCTGACGGCCGTCCCCCGGCACCACCTCAACCGCCGAGTCACCGCGACCACCGAGTTCCGGCTCACCGGCCCGGCCGCCGGCTCGGACCTGCTGAAGACCTCCGCCGACCCGACCGGCCGCAAGGTCCTCGGCACGCTCAACAACTGCTCGGGCGGCACCACCCCCTGGGGCACCACGCTGCACGGCGAGGAGAACTTCAACCAGTACTTCGCCAACAGCTCCCGCGCCACCGACAAGCGGTACGGGATCGGCACGGGCGCCACCGAGCGCAAGTGGGAGCGATTCGACAAGCGCTTCGACGTCGCCCAGGAGCCGAACGAGGTGCACCGGTTCGGCTACGTCGTGGAGTTCGACCCGTACGACCCGTCCTCCACTCCCCGCAAGCACACCGCGCTCGGACGCTTCAAGCACGAGGCGGCGACCGTGCGGCTGACGGAGGACGGCCGTCCCGTCGTCTACACCGGTGACGACGAGCGCTTCGACTACTTCTACAAGTTCGTCGGCAGCAAGCGGATGCGCAGGGGCGGCTCCCGGGCCGACCGCGAGCACAACCTCTCCCTCCTCGACGAGGGCACGCTGTACGTCGCCCGGCTCACCGGCGACTCCCCGGCCGCCGACATCGACGGCAGCGGGAAGCTCCCCGCGGACGGCGAGTTCGACGGCAGCGGCGAGTGGATCCCGCTGGCCACCGCGACGGCGCGCGGTGCCGTCTCGCACGTCGACGGGATGACGGCCGAGGAGGTCTTCGTCTTCACCCGGCTCGCCGGTGACAAGGTCGGCGCCACCAAGATGGACCGGCCCGAGGACATCCAGCCCTCCCCGCACACCGGCAAGGTGTACGTCGTGCTGACGAACAACACCAACCGCGGCAAGGCGGGCTCCGCGCCCGCCGACGAGGCCAACCCGCGCAACGCCAACAAGCACGGCCACATCCTGGAGCTGACCGAGGCCCGCGGCCGTGCCGAGAGCACGCGCTTCGGCTGGTCGCTGTTCCTCGTCGCGGGCGACCCGACGGACGCCGGCACGTACTTCGCGGGCTTCCCGAAGGACCGGGTGAGCCCGATCTCGTGCCCGGACAACGTGGCGTTCGATCCGCACGGCAATCTGTGGATCTCCACCGACGGCAACCAGCTCGGCTCGCACGACGGCCTGTTCGGGGTGGCGACCAGGGGTGACCGGCGCGGTGAGCTGAAGCAGTTCCTGACGGTGCCGACCGGCGCGGAGACCTGCGGCCCGCTCGTCCAGGACCGGCGCGTGCTGGTCGCCGTCCAGCACCCGGGCGAGGTCGACGGCGCGTCCGTCGAGAAGCCGGCGAGCGTCTGGCCCGACGGACCCGGCAAGATCGTCCGCCCGGCGGTCGTGGCCGTGTGGCGCGCGGACGGCTGCGACATCGGGATCTGACGGCTGCGACATCGGGATCTGCAAGACGCCCCCGGTGAATCCGGGGTATCAGGGGGCGTATCGGGCCGCCGCCGGCCGCCTGCGCGGCCGGCGGCGGGGTCCGCGAAGATCGTCTGTCAGGCCGGCGGTGGGGGTCACGGAGACCGTCTGTCAGGCCGGTGGTGGGGGTCACGGAGACCGTCTGTCAGGCCAGCGGTGGGGGTCGCGGAGACCGTCTGTCAGGGGCTTCGGTGGGGGCCGCGGAGACCGTCCGTCAGGGCGTGGGGACGGCCGTCTCCGTCCCGGTGGCTTCCAGCCATTCCCGGTATGCGGGTGCCTGCCGTGCGGCTTCCCAGTACGCCTCCTCCAGGTCGGGGCAGACGGCCTCCAGGTCCGCCTGCGTGCGCGCCGCGAGCAGCAGCCGTACGCCGAGGGGGTCGCCCGCGAGCGGGCGTACGGCCGTCTCGGGGCGGGACTGGGAGGTGGGCTGGCAGACCGTGACGACCTCGCCGGTCGCGACGAGGGTCGCGGCCGTGTGGTAGTCGCCGTGCAGGACGCGGGGGTTGAGTCCGGCCGTGCGCAGCATGCGATGCACGGCGTCCCATTCGCCGTCCACCGTCGGGTCCACCATCCACCGGTCCTCGGCCAGTTCCGACAGCTGTACGACGGGGCGCGCGGCGGCCGGGTGGTCGGTCGGCAGGGAGACGAACTGGGGCTCGCGCTCGACCAGGACGCGCAGCCGCAGTCCCTCCGGGACGCGCAGCGGGGAGCCCTCGACCTCGTGCACGAAGGCGACGTCGAGCTGGCCGTCCGCGACCATGCGGAGCAGGGCGTTCGGGGAGACGTCCATCTGCAGGAGCGTCTCCTGCTGCCGGGCGCGCAGTCGGCGCAGCCAGCCCGCGAGCGCGCGGCTGGCGGTGGAGCCGATCCGGAGCTGGGGGCCGTCCGCGGCGGCGGCGCGCGCCTCGGCGACCAGGGCGCGCATTTCGGCCACCAGCGGGCGGGCGCGGCCCAGGACGATCCGGCCGAGTGGGGTGGGCCGGCAGCCGGTGCGTGCGCGCAGGAACAGCGCGCCACCGAGCTCCTGCTCGATGCGCCGCAGCTGTGTGCTCAACGAGGGCTGGGCGACGCCGAGTTGGCGGGCGGCGCGGTGCAGGCTGCCGGTGTCGGCGATGGCGCACAGTGCGCGGAGGTGCCTGACCTCAAGCTCCATGCCGTCGGAGCCTAAAGCGGAATCAAAGCTTTCACCAGACGCACAAAACCAATCGGAAATGGGCGAGTTGGGTGATCGAGTGCGGGCCGATAGCTCCGGACTATCGCCACTTGCCATCATCACAGCCGCCTCACGGGCATCGACACTCGCCGATGACGACTTCACCCCCCACACAAGGAGTCATCAATGCGCATGTCCGCATTCGCCCGGGCGACCGCTGTCGGAATCGGTCTGGTGACCGCGTCCGCAGTCTCCCCGCAGCTCGCCTCGGCGAGCGTCCCCGCCGCCCCGAACACCGCCTCCGCGCAGGCCGCTCACACGGTGTCCGCGTACGCGGGTTCGTCCCAGGAGGTCAAGGCCAACCGGGCGTTCTTCGAGGCGGTCGTCAAGTCGGTGGCCGAGAAGCGTGCCGCGCACCCGGGCGCCGCGGCCGTCACCGTCGTCTACGACGCCTCCGGCGCCCCGACGTTCAGCGCGCAGATATCCCGCAGCGCCCAGATATGGAACGGCGCGGTGGCGAACGTGAAACTCCAGTCGGGCTCGAACGCCGACTTCTCGTACCGCGAGGGCAACGACTCCCGCGGCTCGTACGCCTCCACCGACGGCCACGGCGGTGGCTTCGTCTTCCTCGACTACGCGCAGAACCAGGAGTACGACTCCACGCGTGTGACCGCGCACGAGACGGGCCACGTCCTCGGTCTGCCCGACCACTACGAGGGCCCGTGCAGCGAGCTGATGTCGGGCGGCGGTCCCGGCACGTCCTGCACCAACTCGAACCCCGACGCCGACGAGCGCGCCCGCGTGGACCAGCTCTGGGCGAACGGTTTCGCGAAGGCGCTGGACAAGGCGCTCGCCCATGAGAAGGCGCTGGGCGAGGCGCACGCCCGCTAGGCATCAGCAGACCAGACCCACCCCCCACGGGTGCGGGCCGCCCCCTGCACGGGCGGCCCGCGCTGCTGTTTCCGCCCGGGCCCGCCCCGCCCCCGCCCTGGCGGACCGCGCCCCGTCAGTGGGGCGAGGCGATCGCCCGCGCCGCCGCGACCTCTTGGCGCAGCGGTTCGAGCACGCTGTCCGGGGGGCCGGTCAGGTCCGTGCGGACGGCGACGAGCACCTCGGTCTCCCGCAGCCCCGCCGACAGCTCCCGCAGCTGGAGCACGACGTGGGAGATCTCGGCGGCGGACGGCTCCGCCGCGCCCTGTCTGACGCGGACGCGCGCCGCGGTCGTCGCGTCGACGATCCGTTCCACGGCGACGACTAGCGGCCACCACGCGGCGGCTCGGCGCCCGGTGGGCGGCGGTTCGGTCAGGGCGCGCTGGAACTCCGTACGGATGGCGGACAGGTCGCGGTACAGGCGGCGGCGCCGGCGGGCGCGGTCGGCGGGATCGGGATCGCCGCCGAAGGCGCGCTCCACGTACGTGGCCGTGTCGGTCACCGCGTCGGCGAGCCGGTCGCCGACCCGGGTGTGCCAGCTCTCCGGCCACAGCAGATACCCGGCGACGAGTGCGATCGCGCACCCGATGAGGGAGTCCGTCAGGCGCGGGACGATGAGACCCGTGCCCTGGTGGTTGAGGGTGTCGGACAGCAGCAGGATCACCGGGGTGATGGCGGCGGTCTGGTAGCCGTAGCCGCGCGGGGTCAGCGCCGGGACGAGCGGCGCGAGGAGCATCATGACCGCCACGTCCCACCAGCCGCGCGGCACCACCGTGAGGACCGCGGCCGCGACGACGAGGCCGGCCACCGTGCCCAGCGCGCGCAGCAGCGCCCGGGAGAAGACGGACCCGAAGTCGGGTTTCATGACGAAGGTGATGGTGAGCGCGATCCAGTAGGAGCGCGGCACCGGGACGATCGAGACGAGCACCTGCCCGAGGCCGATGCACAGGGCCAGGCGCAGGCCGTAGCGCCAGGACGCGGCGGACAGGACGACGTCGCGGGAGGCCCGTCGGGCCCGGACGCGCAGGGCGGCGGGACGGCCGAGGCGGTCGTCGGCGGGGGCCCGGTCGAGAGCCTGGTCCGTCGCCACGTCGGCGGCGTGACGCAGGGCGTGGTCGACGGCGCGGGCGGCCTCGTTGGTGGGCTCGGGGAGCCGGAGTTCCAGGGGCCCGGAGCGGCCGGCGGCGACGGCGTCGGCGAGGCGGCCCGCGGCCTCGGGGATCTCGGCGGGCAGCCGCTCGCCCTGCTGGTGGGCGGCTGGGGCGGCCTCGATGATCGGGGTGAGGGCGTTCAGCTGGGCGAGCAGCCGGACGAGGTCGGGGCTGCGGCCGTGGTGGAAGGCGCGCCGGGCGAGGACGAGGTCGTAGGACTGGTTGAGGGACTGGGTGACGGCGAAGCGGGCCTCCTCGTAGTCGGCGGTCCCGCTCGCGGCGAGCAGGTCCGCGACCGTCCGGTAGGTGCTGGCGACGGCGGCCCGCTCCGGTACGCCCGACCGCACCGGCCAGGCGAGCAGGGCCAGCAGGAGGACGAGGAGCCCGCCGCCGGACATCAGCAGGGGTGCGAGCCACCACGGTCCGGGGAGCGGAAGTCCGGCGCCGATCACGCAGTTGAGGAGGAGCAGCAGACCGGACACGGAGGCCACGGCGCCGATCGTGGAGATCATCCCGGAGATCAGCGCGACCGCGGTGACGGCGACGACGGCGGTCCAGCCGTGTCCGAACACGAGCGCGCCGACCGTGACGCCGACCGCGCCGAAGAGCTGCGGTACGGCGATGTTGAGGATGCGCATGCGGTACGCGTCCGCGGTGTCGCCGATGACCCCGGACAGCGCGCCCATGGAGGCGAGGGCCCCGTAGTCCGCTCGCCCGGTGGCGATGCCGACGGCGAGCGGCAGGGAGATGGCGACGGAGGCGCGGGCGGCGGCGGCCCGGTTGACGGACGCCTTCTGCGGTTGGAGGTTCCTGACCAGCCAGTCGGGAGGGGTGAGGCCGATGGGGAACTCGCGGGACATGTCCCCATTATGAGGGCCGGGTTCGCCCGCCTCCCGGCCCGTTCGCGCTGGTGGGGGCCACCCCGGGCGCCATGGGTGCCGGGGTGTGCTCAGCGGTGCCGGTGGAGGGTGAGGTCGACGACCAGGGCGCGGTGGTCGGTGCCGGTGATCCGGGGGAAGACGGCCGCGTTCGCCGAGAAGTCCTCGGAGACGAGCACGTGGTCGATCTGCGCGCCGAGCGTCGGCGTGGTCCTGGCGGGCCAGCTCGGGGTGCGCGGGTCTCCGGCGAGGCGGGCGCCGTCGCGCAGCCCGGTGTCGAGGATGCGGCGGAACGCTGCGTGGTCCTGGGAGGCGTTGAAGTCCCCGGCGACGACGGTGGGACCGTCACCGGCCGCCGCGTAGTCGCGCAGCCCGCCGAGCTCGCGCCGCCAGACGCCGAGCTGGCCGGGGAGGGGAGGCATCGGGTGGGCGAGCTGGAGCCGTACGTCGTGCCCGCGCACGTCGGCGACCGCTCCGGGCATGCCCATGGTGCCCCGCACGCCGGCCGCGGCCTTCAGCGGGAACCGGCTCATGATGACCGAGCCGTCGGACCCCGCCCCCTCGACGGCCTGCCGGTACGGGTAGTCCCCTCCGCTGCCCCCGAAGGCGTCCCGCAGGGCCCGGGAGCACACGTGCTCGCACTCCTCCACGAACAGGATGTCGGGCTTCTGCCGCCGTACGGCGCCGATGAGCGAGTCGGTGCCCCGTCCGAACTGCACGTTGGAGGTCATCACCCGCAGCTCCGCCAGCGGTGTCCCGCCGGGCTCGCTCGTCCTGCCGTACGGCTCGACGTACCAGGCGACGGCCCCCAGCAGGACCACGCCCCACACCACCCCGACCCGCCGGCGCGCGAACAGCGCGAGCAGGAGTCCGAGTGCGGTGGGGGCGAGCAGCCAGGGCAGGAACGCCAGCAGTTGCGGCACGGGCGTGATCCCGTCGCTGTCGGCCGCCCGGCATCCGACGACGGCACTCACCGCGGCCAGCAGCAGCCAGGCCGCCCAGGCGGCGGCCCGGCGCCCGGTCCGGCGCGTGTCTCCGGGCGCCCGGGGGTCCGTCCACTCAGCCGTCGCAGTGTCCACGTCCCGGCCTTCCCTCGTCCGTGTGGGTGTCCGAATCCTCCCTCGAAGACGGGGTGCCGCGGTGCCGGGTTGCCCGGAAGGCCGCTCAGGCGGTCTCGGGCGAGCCGCCTCCCGTCGCCAGCGCCCACATCACGAACACCGCGACGGCGATGGCGATGACGGACCAGACGGGCTCGTAGGGCAGGAACATGAAGTACTCGATCATGTAGAGCGCGGCGACGGCGATGCCGACGGCGCGCGCCCACTCGTGACCCTTCAGGACGCCCCAGCCGGTGATCGCGACGATCACGCCGATGACGAGGTGGATCCAGCCCCAGGTCGTGAGGTTGAACTCGTAGACGTAGGTGCCGATGCGCGCGTACACGTCGTCCTTGGCGATGCCCGTGATGCCGATGAGCACGCCCAGGATGCCGCCGACCAGCATCAGGACGCCGGCGAAGAGGGTGCCTCCCGAGTGCCATCCCGGATCGCGGGAGGGTCCGCCGGCCGGGCCCGGGGCGGGCTTGGGGCTGAGGGGCGCGGTGTTCTGGGACATGAGGTCTCCTCGGGGCCTGGAGTGTCACTCGCAGGTTCGCCCCGGGGGACGGGGGCCGCATGCCCCGATGGGCCGGACGGGGGACGATTCGGTTCCCGCGACGGGCCGGTCCCCGCGGTGGGGAAGGCCCCGCGCCGGACCCGTCCCGAACAGGGACAGCCCCGGCCTCGCCGTACGGCCCCGCACCGGCCCGGCCCCAGCCACGCCGTTCAGCCGTCGATCCGTGCCAGGAAGTCCGCGAGCGCGCCGTTGAACTCCTCGGGCCGCTCCAGGTTCGGCAGGTGCGCGGCCGAGCCGATCACGCGGAGTGTGGAGTCGGGGAGCGCCGCGTGCATCGCCTCGGCGTCAAGGACGGGGGTGTACTCGTCGTCGGCGCCCACCACGACCAGCGCCGGGACGGTGACGCGGGTCAGCAGTTCGCGGTAGTCGGGGCGTTCGGCCCGGCCGCGCAGGGCCGCCGCCGCGCCCTCGGGCGGCGTCGACACCATCATGCGGTGCACATGCGCCGCCACCTCGGCCTCGGCGTACGGGGCGACCATCTTGTACAGCACCTCGTCGGCGTATCCGGCCATGCCCTCGCGCAGCAGCCGGTCCGCCGTCGCGTTACGGGTCCTTCTGCCCTCGGGGGTCTCGGCGGCGGGGAAGGTGTCCGCGAGGACGAGCCCCCGGACGCGCTCCGGGAACGTCCGGTAGCACTCCATGACGATCTGGCCGCCCATGGAGAGTCCGCCGAGCACGAACGTG
The DNA here is from genome assembly GCF_000424945.1 of Streptomyces sp. 142MFCol3.1. Taxonomy (NCBI): domain Bacteria; kingdom Bacillati; phylum Actinomycetota; class Actinomycetes; order Kitasatosporales; family Streptomycetaceae; genus Streptomyces; species Streptomyces sp. 142MFCol3.1. The sequence continues at coordinate 347,109 of NZ_AUKV01000002.1, read as the reverse complement.
GCGATGCCCAGCTCGTCCAGAAGTGACGCGATGTCCTCGGCGAACGTGGACAGGGGAGTGAGGGCGGGGTCTCCGGGAAATCCGGGTTCCGACGGGGACGCGCCGTAGCCGCGCAGATCCGGGGCGACGACCCGGCGGGAGGGGGAGAAGGCCGCGATCTGCGGGGCCCACATGGTGCGGTCGAAGGGGTGGCCGTGGATCAGGACGAGAGGCGCCGTCGAGGAGGCGCCCCCTTTGTCCTCGTAGGCGAGGAAGGGTGCCATGGCCACGACCCTAGGCGCGGCCAACTCCTCGGTGCAATAAGATCTTTGCTCTCGGTGCAATGTGGAGGGGTCGCATGGAGGACTACCGGCGCATCGCCGACCGCATCGCCGCCGACATCGCGGCCGGTCGGTTCAAGCCCGGCGAACGGCTCCCCCCGCAGCGGGCGTTCGCCCGCCGGCGCGGGATCGCCGGATCGACGGCCGGGCGGGTGTACGCCGAACTCGTCCGGCGCGGGCTGGTCGTCGGCGAGGTCGGGCGCGGCACCTTCGTACGGGCCTCCCCCGCGCCCTCGGGCCGCGCGCTCGCCGAACCCGCCACCTCCGCCCGGGTCAACCTGGAGCTCAACTACCCTTCCGCGCCGGGCCAGTCGGAGCTCCTCGCCGACGGACTGGCCCCGCTGCTGCGCCCCGACGTGCTCACCGACGCGCTGCGCACGGCCCCCGCCACCGGCACGACCGCCGTCCGCGAGGCCGCCGCGGCACTCCTCGCCACCCCGGGCTGGCGCCCGGCACCGGACCGGCTGGCCTTCGCCGGCAACGCCCGCCAGGCCATCGCCGCCGCACTCGCCACCCTGGTGCGCCCCGGGGGCCGCGTCGGCGTCGAGTACCTGACCTACCCCCTGGTCAAGGAGATCGCGGAGCGCCTCGGCATCACCCTGGTCCCGCTCGCCATGGACGACGAAGGCCTGCGCCCGGAGGCGGTCACGACCGCCCACCGCTCCGCGCCGCTGTCCGCCGTGTACGTCCAGCCGACCCTGCACAACCCGACCTCGGTGACGACGGGCGGGGAGCGGCGCCGTCAGCTCGCGGCCACGGCACGGGACATGGACATCCCCCTCATCGAGGACCGCATCTGGTCCTTCCTGCACGACGGCTCCCCCGACCCGCTCGCCGCCCACGCCCCCGAGCGCACCTACGTCGTCGACGGCCTCTCCAAGCGGGTCGCCCCGGGTCTGACGGCCGGCTTCCTCGTCGCACCGGAGGGGCGCGTCGGGCAGGTGGCCGCCGCCCTCCGCTCGGGTGGGTGGACCGCGAGCCGGTTCGCCCTGGAGGCGGCCGTGCGCTGGATCGGCGACGGCACGGTGGACCGCCTGGTGCGCGCCAAGCGGGCGGACGCGGCGAGCCGTCAGCGGCTCGCGGCCGAACACCTCGCGGGCTTCGCCGTGCGCGCCGACCCGCAGGCGTACCACGTCTGGTGGGAACTGCCGTCCCCGTGGCGGGCGGACACCTTCGCCGCCGCGGCGGCGGAGCGGGGCATCGCGCTCACTCCGGGGCCCGCCTTCACGGTCCCGGTGCTCGGTACGCGGGCCGAGGACTGCGTCAGGCTCGGACTCGCCTCGACCGCTCCGCGGGAGCTTGCGGGGGCGTTGCGGACGCTCGCCGGTATCGCGCGTACACACCCGTGAGCCCCGCGGCCAGCGCGACGGCGAGGCCGAGGGCGAGGAGCAGCCAGGACACCAGCCGGAGCGTTTCCGTGAGCGCGTCGTAGACCGCGCCCGCGGCCAGCGGCGACACGTCGGGCGGCAGGTCGGCGAGGGTCATCCGGCGGCCCACGGTGATCGTCGCGCCGAGCAGCGCGGCGCCCAGCGCGGTGCCGAGCCCGGTCGCCAGGAGCGCCCGGCGGCGGCGCACCGCCACGAGGATGCCCGCGAGGGCGAACGCGACGGCGCCCATCGGCAGCCAGAACGCGGCGACTTCGAGCACGCGGAACCCCTTTCGCAAGTGGGCCAGATCCTCGGCCTCGAGCACGGTGACCTCGGTGTGCTCGACGGGGATACGGTCCGCCAACGGCATGTGGTCGTCGGCGAGTCTGCGCTTGACCTGCTCGGTGACGGGCGCGAGGTCGACGGTCACCGGCCCCGCGCGGTCGTCGCGCAGCGCCCGCATCACGGCGTCGTGCGCGGCCATGTTCGCGGCCTCCCACGCCGTGCGGTACGCATCGGTCTCGGTGAACGAGAGCACCGCGTCCCGCACGAAGTGGTTCACCGGCCCCTGCAACCGCGCCCGTACATGGACCTCGCGCAGGATGCCGTCCGTGACACCGGCGGCGATCGCGTCCCGCACGTCGCTGTCGGCGGCGAGCGGTGCCACCGTGGCCCGGTACCGGCCGGGGTCGCCGAGCCCGTACATCGCCCAGGTGGACAGCGCGCCGAGCGGCGCGAGCAGACAGGCGAGGAGGATCAGCACGGCCGACAGGGAGCTCCGGACACGTTGGGACACCCCTCCAGGCAAGTCCTCCCGGACGCGTCGCGCGAGCCGTTTGCCGCCAAATGGGCGTATACGGCAAGCCGAAGGAGGCTCCGCGCCGGTCACCTGGTCCCGGCCCTCGGCCGATACGCCCCGTGCGAGGCGGCCCGCACCCACGTGAACCCCGGGGGACACAAGGCCCCCAAACGCTCCGGTGGAGGCCTCACCCGAACGGGTGTTTCCTGGGAGAGGAGAGGAGGCCGGCATGCGTGACACCCGGGCCCTGCGGGTTCCTGCCGCAGCCGCCCTCTGCCGCGGCCCCGTTCAGGGGCGGCCTCCCGACCGTCGTGACGGGCAGCACGGCGGCCGCTCCGCACCGTGGAGCCGGAGGGGACCATCTCCGGCTCCTCCACGGGCTCCTGGGACCGGGGTCCCAGGGGGTAGGTGAGTGAGGGAGACGCACGAGACCCCGGCTGCTGCCGGGGCCTCGTGCGCCGTGCGTCGTCCGGACGCGTGGGCGGTGTGTTCGTCGGACGGACCGGTACGCCGTCATCCGACGCGGTGCCCCGCCGCGTCCTCGTGCGTGTAGTAGCGGTAGAAGGCCCCGAGGAACACGCCGGCCCCGGCCACCAGGCCCATCAGCGACGACGACAGCACCGACGCGCCGCTCTGGCTGAAGAGGAAGCCGACCGCGCAGCCCGCGAACGCGCCCCACACCACGGCGTGCAGTTCCCGCTTCATCAGCGGTGCCAGTCTGCTCACGCCCATGAGGAGCGCCGCGAACACGATGGCGCACACGAACCCGAACAGGACGTTCCAGCCGGTGATCGGGCCGCCGTAGCGGGTGATGGCCGCGGCCCAGTAGCCGTAGACGAGCCCGAGCGCGGCGGGCACCGCCCACCGTGCGATCGCGTGCGTGCGCTCCCCGAAGACGTCGGGGGTGCGTGGTGCCCCTGAGGCGGGTGACACAGGTGCCGCTTGAGCCATGGGAACACTCCTCTCTCTCCTCGCCCCTGCCTTCCAGAGCACACCTCGCCCCGGTGCCTGGCAAGTCGGAGGACGGCCCTCGCGACCGCCGGATCTCGCCGGGATGCGGCCCTCCCGCCCGCGTGTTTCGCTGAGCTGCATGAAGCTCGTACTTTTCGGTGCCACCGGGATGGTCGGCAGCCGTATCGCCGCCGAGGCGTCCGCGCGCGGGCACCGCGTCGTGGCCGTGAGCCGCTCCGGACAGTCCCCGGTGCCGGGGGTCACGGCGACGGCCGCCGACGCCTCGGACCCGGCGAAGGTGGCCGAGCTGGCGGCGGGCGCGGACGCTGTGGTCTCCGCCTGTGTCCCGCCTCGGGACGGATCGGAGGCCCGCGAGCCCTTCCTCGCGATCAACAAGTCGCTGGTGGAGGGCGCGCGCACGGCCGGAGTCGGGCGGCTCGTGATCGTCGGCGGCGCCGGCAGCCTGGAGACTTCCGAAGGCCGGGCGCTCGTCGACGAGCCGGGCTTCCCCGAGGCCTATCTCACCGAGGCCCTCGCCCACCGGGACGTGCTCGACTTCTACCGCGCTCTGGACGACGAGGCCGTCGACTGGACGTACGTCTCCCCCGCCGCGGAGATCGCCCCCGGTGAACGCACCGGTGCGTTCCGTGTCGGCGGCGACCGGCTGCTCACCGACGACCACGGCAACAGCCGGATCAGCGCGGAGGACTACGCGATCGCCGTCGTCGACGAGCTGGAGAAGGACGCCCACCCGCGCGCCCGGATGTCGGTCGCGTACTGATCAGGTGGCCGGCCGCAGCCCCGCGGAGCAACCACGGACGAGCGCCGGGCGACCGGACGCCGTCCAGCGGCAGTCACTGCTGCGCCTGCACGGACGCAGCGTCGCCTGGATGCCGCCGCTGCTCCTGCTCATCGGCATCGCCGTGTTCGACTGGAACAGCTCGGGCGAGTTCCGCATCATCTCGTGGATCGTGCTGGTGCCCGGCATCGCGGCGGCGATCTGCGGCGTGTGGGGCACGGCGGCGCTCGCGGTGCTCTCCCTGGCCACCTACATCGGTGTCGACACGTCCTGGCCGCACCAGTACCAGACGGGCCTGCCCGACTTCATCCTCGTCGCCCTGGGCAGCACGCTCGCGGTCCTCGCCTGCGCGGTCCGGGTCCGCGGCGAAGAGCGCATGCTGCACATGCGGGACGTCGCCGAGACCACCCGGCGCACGGTGCTGCGCCCGCTCGTGCAGGGCTGGGGCGGCCTGGACCACGCGGCCGTCTACCTGGCGGCGGACAGCGACGCCCGCGTCGGCGGGGACTTCTACGACATCCAGCCGGGGCTGCACGGCACGCGCGTCCTGCTCGGCGACGTCCAGGGCAAGGGGCTCGGAGCGGTGGAGGCGGCGGCCGCGCTGCTCGGCACGTTCCGGGAGTCGGGGTACCACGAACCCCTGCTGCGCACGGTCGCCGACCGGCTGGAGGTGCGGATGCTGCGGCACGGCGGCTACACGTCCGCGCTCGGCCGCCTGGACGGCGACCGCTTCGCGACCGGAATCCTGATCGGATTCCCGCCGGACGCCACCGACCGTGTCGAGGTCATCAACTTCGGGCACGAGCCACCGCTCGTGGTCACCGTGGACGACGTGCGTGAACTGCCGCCGGGCGACGGACTGCCGCTCGGGCTGAGCGAGCTGGGACAGGACCCGCCGCCGCTGATCGAGGTCCCGCTCGCGCACGGCGAGACGCTGCTGCTGGTCACCGACGGGGTGACGGAGGCGCGGGACGCGAGCGGCGCCTTCTTCCCGCTGCGCGAACACGTGGCCCGCGCCCTGACCGAGGACCCGCGCACCGCGGACCCGCACCGCCTGGTCCGGTTCGTCCGCGACGGCACGCTGCGGCACTGCGGCGGCCGGCTGGCCGACGACACCACGATCTTCGCCGTGCGCCGCCGATAGCGCCCGCGACCGGCCGCGGAACCCGCGCACGGGCGCTGCGTTCGCCCTCCCGCCGTCCCCGCTTTGCACGCGCAGCGGTTACGGTGCTGCCGTACGTGATCGATGGGGAGGGGAATCTGTGCCCGGAACCGTGCTGCTCCTCGCGGCCTCGCCGGTGGGCAAGGGGTGTCTGGTGGACGCGGCGTCCGTGCTCCCCGTCCTGGCCGCGGTGTCTCCCGCCGTGCTGTCCGGCACCGACACGGCGAACGTCGTGGAACTGGCCGATCCGCTGGAGCCGCAGGCTGTCCTGACCCGGCTGCGCGCGGCGGCGGCCTCGCCCGGCCCGCTGACGGTCTTCCTCACCGGCCAGCTCCAACTCGACCGCCGCCAGCGCCTGCCGCACCTCGCTCTCGCCCGCACCACCCCGGCGACGGTCCGCTACACCGCCTTCCCCTGGCACTGGATCACCGAGGAACTCCGGCTGCGCCCCGCGGGCACGACCACGCTCCTCGTCGACCTGCACGCCGACGCGGAGACCTGGGACCACCTCGCGGCCCGCCCCCTGACGGCGGGCCCGTCCACCGCGCTGTACGGCCGGATCGCGCCGCCGCCGCCCCGCCGCAGCGTGGCGGTTCCGGCGTACATGAGGGCGGCGGCCACCGTCCTGCGCAGCGGTCACCGGCCGCCCCTCGCCGAACTGCACCAGCGGGCGCTGACCCGGGCGACGGGCGAGGAGATCCGGCCGGGGCCGCCCGACATCGTGCTGACGCCGCGGGCGGTGGCGCGGCCGTGGCACGACGCGTACGGCGCCGCCGAGCCGGCGCCCGCGGCCGCCGTGCCCCCGCCCCTGCCGGCCGTGCCGCCCACGGCCCCGCCGACCGGCGGCTTCCGGCCGGTCGGGCCGCCCGCCGCGGCCTCCGCTCCGGGGGGCGCCCGCACCGGGACCCCGGCGGGTCACGACCCCCACGAGACCATCACCGCCGCCGTCCGGGCCGGCCGGCACGGCGAGGCCGAGGCGCTGGCCGGGCGGCGGGAGCAGGAGGCGCTGCGGACGTTCGGGCCCGCCTCCGAGCAGGTGCTGCACTGGATGGAGGTGCGCGCGGACCTGGCGATGTTCGCGGCGGACCCGGAGCGCAGCTGCCGCACCTGGCTGGCGGTCGCGGACGCGCGGCTGGGCGCGGGCCAGGCCCCCGACTCCCCGGCGGTGGAGTCGGCCGTGGACCGGGCCCACCACCAGTGGGGCCTGGTCGGTGACGCGGTGCTCGCCCGTGAACTGGGTTCCGCGCTCGCCGAGTTGAGACGGCGGGTTCCGGGCCGTCGGCAGGGGGCGCTGGACCACGTGCGACAGCAGCTCCGCCAGCTCCAGACGCAGGCCTGAGGAGCAGGTCAGGCGAGGTTCAGCGACGCCAGCGCCCCCGACACCAGCGTCCGCACGCCCGGCGCGACCACGGACAGGTCGGGGGCGAACAGCGGGCTGTGGTTGCCGGGCACGGCGGCGAGCCGGTCCATCAGGTCGCCGCCGCCCGGAGCCGCGTCCCACACGTCGGCCGGGGTGCTCGTCACGAACCAGTAGGAGTAAGGGAGTTCGCCCACCGCGAGCCGGTCGAAGTCCTCGCTGCCCATCGCCGGCCCGGGGTCGAGGACCGTCCCCGCGCCGAAGACCTCGGCGTGCACGGCGGCGACACGGCGGTCCGTCTCGGGGTCGTTGACGGTCACCGGGAAGCTGCTGCCGACGGTGACGTCGGGTTCGCGGGGGCAGCCCGCCGCCGCGCACTCGCCCCGCGCGACACGGCGCACGGCGGCGATCATCCGCTCGCGGACCTCCTGCGACTGTGTGCGCAGGTTGAGGGACAGACGCGCCTCGGACGGAATGATGTTGTGCCGGGTGCCCGCCTCGATGCGTCCGACCGTCAGGACCGCGGACTCGCGCGCCGCGACCTCGCGGCTCACGACGGTCTGGAGCCGGGTCACGAGGTACGCCGCCGTCACCACGGGGTCGACGGTCGCCTCGGGGCGCGAGCCGTGGCCGCCGGCCCCGTGCACCACGATGTCGATGTCGGTGGAGGCGGACATGATCAGGCCCGGCGAGTGCGCGTACAGGCCCGCGGGGCCGGGTGCGACGTGCTGGGCGAGCAGTACGTCCGGCCGGGGGGCACGCTCGTAGAGACCGTCCGCGAGCATCCGGGCCGCGCCCTCCCCGGTCTCCTCGGCGGGCTGTCCGACCAGCACCAGAGTGCCGCCCCAGGTGTCGCGTCCGGCGGCGAGCGCGTCGGCGGCGCCGGCCAGCCAGGTCACGTGCAGGTCGTGCCCGCAGGCGTGCATGACTCCGGGCGTCGTCGAGGCGTAGGGCAGGCCGGTCTCCTCGGCGACGGGGAGCGCGTCCATGTCGGCGCGGAGCAGGACGGTGGGGCCTTCGCCGTTGCGCAGCACACCCACGACGCCCGTGCCGCCGACACCGTCGTGGGTCTCGTACCCGGCGCGGCGCAGCAGCCCGGCGAGCCGGTCCGCCGTGCGGTGCTCGCGCAGGGACAGTTCCGGATGGCGGTGCAGGTCCCGGTAGAGGTCCTCCAGGTCCGGGACCGGGAGGTCGGCGGTGAGGTCCAGCGCGGTGCGGGCGGCGGGAGAGGTCACGGGATCAGCGTAGCCACGAAGCACGGACGCGTGAGGGGAGCGCGTCATGAGTGGGCCGGGGGCGGGGCGGCGGTCACCAGCGCGAGAGCGGCGGTCAAGGGGCGGCGCCGTGGTCGTCCGGCGGCCGCCGGCGGAAGGGGGAGTTCCGTCGACGGCCGCCGTACGTGCCGCCCCAGGGCGGCGGGCACCGGGGTGGACCGGGTTCCCAAGGGGGGGCGGGACCCGGCCGGACCTCAGCGCCCGGTCTGTGCCACCGTCGACGGCACGTGCTGGGCTGGGCGGGGCGGTTCCGCCGCCCGCGCCGGGCCCGCGTTCGCGGCGGTGACCAGTGCCGCCACGGCGACGACGGCCGCACCGAACCCTCTGGAGTAGCGCGCGAAAAGACGTCGGAGCACGGCGACCTCGCAACAACAGCGGCTTATTAAGCAGGCTTAATCCGTCGCTTAACGTAGGGGCTGCGGGCGTCAAAGGGCAAGAGCAGCCAGGAGGTTGGACAATAGTCAGGAGTCGTCCGAATGTAAGTCGACTTAATGGCATGCTTAATCCATGGCGGAGCGCGACGACCCGGAGATCATCGGGCGCAGGGTGCAACAGCTGCGTACAGAGCGCGGTCTGACGCAGAAACAGCTGGCGGAGCCCGCGTACACGCCCGCCTACATCTCCACGCTGGAGGCAGGCCGGGTGCGGGCCTCCGAACCCGCGCTGCGGCACATCGCCGAGCGGCTCGGCATCGCCTACGAGGAGCTCACTACCGGGCGGCCCGCCCATCTCGCCACGGACCTGCGGCTGCGGCTGACCGACGCGCAGCGCACGCTCGCCACCGGAGAGGCCGAGGTCGCGGCGGAGCAGTACGCCCTGCTCCTCGCGGAGGCGGACGCGCACGGGCTCATCGCCGAGCAGGCCGCCGCGCTGCTGGGCCTCGGTGAATGCGCCATGGAGACCGGCGATCTGGCCACCGCACGGGAGCGCTTCGAGGAGTCCGAGCGCCGCACGGGCGACGCGCCACTGCCGCAGCGCGTGCCCGCCGTGCGCGGGCGGGCCGTCTCCCACTACCTGGCGGGCGAACTCCGCTACGCCTGCTACCTGTTCGAGTCCACGCTCGACGAGCTCAACCGCACCGGACTGCACGACCCCGACGCGCTGCTCCTGCTCTACACGGGAGTCATCGCGCCCTACATGGACATGGGCGCGCACGCCCGGGCCGCCCAGGCCGCCGAGTTCGCACTGGCGCTCGCGCCGCAGGTCGGCGATCCGGCGCTGGTGGCGCGGATGCACCGCTCGGTGGCCCGCACGATGATCGCCGAGGGGCGCATCGCCGAGGCCGACGTGTCCCTCGCCAAGGCGGCCGAGCTCTACCGCCAGCTCCAGATCCGCACCGAACTGGCCAACTGCCACTGGATGCGCGGGTACCTGTACGCGCAGAACGGCGAACTGGAGCGCGCCGAGGCCGAGTTGCGTGAGGCGCAGGCGATGCTCTCCGCCAAGCGGGCCGCCCTCTACACCAGTCAGGTCGCCGTCGAGCTCGCCGACGTACTGCACCGGCGCGGCAAGTCGGAGGAGGCCGCCGCCCTGCTGCGGGAGGTGCTCGGTGACCTCAGTCCCGAACGGGGAGCCATCCACTCGGCCGCCGCGCACCGGCTCCTCGGCATCATCGCGGAGGACGCCCGGGAGACCGAGGCGGCCGAGGAGCACTATGTACGCGCGATGAGCCTGCTGGAGCGGGCCGGGGCGGCGGGGGACCTGGCCGACCTGTGCCGGCTCCTCGGCGACCTGCTGCGTCGCACGGGCCGCATCGAGGCGGCGCTCGACGCGTACCGCACGGGCCTCGGCCATCGCACCGCGCCGGGCACGACGACCCTGGGCCCGGCCCCGGCGCAGCCCCCGCTCTGAGCTCCCGCCGACGGCTCACGCGCCGGGCGGGCGCTCTCGGAGCGGGCTCGCGCGTGGCGGGCCCGACCGGAACGGGGCCGCTCGGGGTGGGCGCACCCGGAGAGCGGGGTCGCGGCGGCCGGCGGACCGGTCACCCCATGCGTTCGACCGCGTCCTTGGCCTCCTTGAGGCCGGCGCCCGTGGCCTCGCGGTAGGCCTTGATGGCCTGGATCTTCTTGCCCTCCCGCAGCAGCGCGGCGACCTGGGGCAGTTCCGGATCACCGGCGTGCAGACCGAGGTGGTCGAGGATCAGGTCGAGCTTGTGCTCGACGCGGGCGATTCCGCGGTCGGTGCGGCCCAGCTTGCTTTCCAGTCCGGCGAAGCTCGCGATCATCAGTGCGGCCAGGACGAAGAGACCCGTTATTTCCATGGGCACCGATCCTAGGACCCCTCGCCCCGCAGGCCGACGCGGCGCAACAGTGCGAGCAGCGTGGCCCGTTCGTCCTGGTCGAGAGGGGCGAAGGAGGCGGTGAGGACGTCCAGCCTGATCGTGCGCCCGGCGGTGAGGACGCGCTCGCCGTCCGCGGTGAGGCGGTGCTCGATGCGCCTGCCGCGTCCGGGGCGGCGCTCGACGAGGCCCTGCGCGGCGAGTCGGCTCGCCAGGGTGCCGAAGGACTGGTCGCCCTGGAAGGTGGCGACGGCCAGTTCGTGCGCGGAGGCGCCGGGCGCACGGGCGATCGCGCGCAGGGCGTCCCACTGGGCGAGGGTCGTGCCGGCCGCGGCGAGGCGGGTGTCCAGGGCGCGGTGGTGCCGGTACTGCGCCTCCTTCACCGCGCGGCCCAGCTCCTCGAGGTCGACGGCGTCCGCCGGGCCGGAGACGTCGGTCGTGCCGAGGGTGCCGGCCGTCCCCAGGGCGTCCGTCGCATCCGGGGCGTCCGCCCGGCTTGAGACGTCCGTCGGGTCGGCGGGACCGCCGGTGCGGCCGGCGGACGCGTCAGTCTGCGCGGTCATGTCCGGTTGCCGCCGGCCGCCCGAGGGTCTAACCGCCCGCGCCGACGTCCGTTCCCGTTCCCGTGCCGCCGTTCGCGCCCTGACCTGCCGTGGACCGGCCGGGGGTGGACCTGGGAGCCGACCCCTCGATGTCGATCACCGCACCCAGCTTCACCTGCTTGTACAGCCACGCCGCGTCCGCCGAGCGCAGGCCGATCCAGCCCGTCGTGCGGTCGTAGTTGCCGGGCGCCTTCTCGTCGTAGGCGATGGCGGCGATGTAGTTCGCCGAGCCGCTGGAGGAGGACAGTTCGATCACCCACGACACCTTGAGGTCGTAGCCCGACTTGAGGCCGACCGTGGTGCCGGGCATCACCTTGGCCGCGCTCTTGGCGGTGACCGTCATCCGGCCCGTGGCCGTGGGCCGGAGCTCGGTGCCGGAGGTGACCGGCAGGACGCGGCCGGCGACATCGATCTGCCGCCGGGACAGGTCGACCGTGGCGTCGGGCGTCGCCGGGAAGCTCGGGGTCCCGGTGGGGCTCGCGGCAGGGGCGGGCCGCTGGTCCGTGCCGCCGCGCAGGTCGACCGCGACGAGCAGGGCGAGCGCCGCCGCGGCGGAGACGGAGGCGGTCGCCACGACCGTACGCCGGCGGCGTCGGCGGCGTACCGCCCGGCCCCGGATCTCCGCGCCCGTCAGTGTCGGGCGGGTCTCGCCCGCGGCGGCCAACTCGCGCAGGTTCGAGGTGAGTTCATCGGACACGGTCGTCCTCCCTCTCCTCCTCGTCCGTCGAGTCCGCCGAGAGCACCTGGGCCAGTGCCGCCCGGCCGCGGGACAGACGGGCCTTGACCGTGCCCACGGGAGCCCCGGTTTCGGAGGCTACCTGCTCCACACTCATGTCGCACAGATGGTGCAGGACCAGGGCCATCCGCTGCGCCTCCGGCAGGGTGCGCAGCGCGGCGACCAGAGCGGTGCGCTCAGGATCGGGGCCCGGGGTGTGCTCGGGCGGCGGAGTGCGCCGCACGAGTTCGAGCCAGCGGCGCGCACGGCGCCAGCGGCTCACCGCGAGCCGCATCGCCACCGTCCGTATCCACGCCTCGGGCGCCCCGTCGGCGAGGAACTCGCGCCGCCGGTCCCAGGCGCGGACGAACGCCTCCTGGACGACGTCCTGCGCCTCACCGTGGTCACCGGTGAACGCGTAGAGCTGACCGGTCAGCCGGGGGAACGCGGTCGCGTAGAACGCGTCGAACTCTTCCTCGGTCATGCCCCCCGCCGGAGTTTCCGGAATTTCCGCGGCCCGATGCAACCCGGCCGTCGCCGCCGTGCGTACAGGTCCCGTACGTGGCACATCGAAACACACCACAGGGGGATCACGATGACCACCGGAGTCAGGGGGCGTCGGCCGGGCCGCGCCTGGGGGGCCGCGGCGCTGGCCGTGTGCGCGCTCGCGCTGGCCGGCTGCTCGGGGCGGGCCGTAGCCGACGGGAGCGGAGGCACCGGGACGGGCGCCGCACCGGAGGCCACCACGACCGTCAACCCGGAGCGGCAGAAGGGGCACAAGGCCACGCCGAAGCCGCTGAAGTCGCTGCCGGGCGCGCACGTCAACATCGCCGACGGGCAGACCGTCGGCGTCGGCATGCCCATATCGGTGACCTTCGACCGTGCCGTACCGACTGCCGAACGGGCGGATGTGGAAAGGCAGTTGAAGGTCACAGCCGACGTCGAGGGCTCGTGGAGCTGGGTCAAGGACCGCAATCTGCTCGACGGGCAGCGCGTCGACTTCCGGCCGCGCACGTACTGGAAGCCCGGCACGGAGGTCGCCGTCCGGGCCGGCGCCGGGATCACTCGGCATTTCACGGTGGGCCGCTCCCTCGTCGCCACGGTCGATGTCCGCACACACTCCATGACGGTTGAGAAGGCCGGTACGACGCGCAAGGTTCCCATCACGGCGGGCGCCCCGGGCATGGAGACCTGGAACGGCACCATGGTCGTCTCCGACAAGGCGACCAAGGTCTTCATGAACTCGCAGACCGTCGGCTACGGCGACGCGTACGCGGGCTACTACTACTACGCCGTGCACCTCACCACCTCGGGCACCTATCTGCACCAGAACCCGAAGGCCAACACCTACGCCGGGCATCAGAACGTCACCCACGGCTGCGTCGGACTCGCCACCGACGGCACCGCGAAGAGGTTCTACGACGAGGTCATCCCCGGCGACGTCGTCAAGGTCGTCGGCTCCGAGGACACGGTGGCCGTGGGCAACGGATACGGCGACTGGAACCTCGGCTGGGAGCAGTGGAAGGCGGGCAGCGCGCTGTCCTGAGGCCGTGCGGGAAATTTCCCTCCGGGTGTCATCCGGCTTACGGGCCAACGGAGTTTGGAGGAGTGGAGAGGCGCCCTCCGCACCGTTTCACCGCCGCACGTTCCTCATATCGCAAGGAGAGTCCGTCCATGACACGGATGCAGAAGTACCTGGCCGCGACCGCCGTGGCCGTCGCGCTGGTCGGGGCGCCCACGGTGTCGTACGCCGTCTCGCAGGGGAAGGCGGCGTCCGGTACCTCCACCCACTCCGCGGCGCGGACCGAACGCGCCACCGCCGTCCGGCCGGTCGCCGAGGCCGCCGCCAGGAAGGCGCCCACCGCCCGGATCGTCGCCCCCGGCGAGCATGTCGCCGTGGACGGCGGCGCGGAGATCTGGCTCACGGCGGAGGGCAAGCACTGGACGACGGCCGGCGACCCCGAGCCGCAGTTCCGCAGCGTCGTCGACGGCAACGTCGACCTGACCCGGCCGGGTGTGTCGATGCAGGCCGAAGGCGACGCCGAGGGCCGCTACTTCCTCTCCGGTCTCTACTACGGCGGCAAGGGCACCGCGTCCCGCGTCAGCGTCGAGACCAAGGCCGGCACCGTGCACGGCAAGCTGCTGGAGCTCGCGGGCAGGCCCGGCTGGGGTGTCTGGTACGCCACCGCCCAGGCCCCGGCCGACGGCAAGGGCGACCCCGACTTCCTCGGCACCGTCACCGTCCGCGACACCAAGGGCCGGATCTACGCCCAGCTGAAGTGAGCCCGGTGGTGCGGGAGAGCCGGGTTGTTCAGGTCTCGGCTCCCCCGCACCGCCTCCACCCCCACGTACCCGACACCGAGGGACCGCCGGCCGTGCCGCTCACCCCCACCGACGCCTCCCAGGACTCCGCCGACGACGGCGACTTCGCCGCGTACGCGACCGCGGCCTGGCCCCGCCTGGTCCGCACCGCGCACATGCTCACCGGGGACTTCCACGAGGCCGAGGATCTCGTCCAGACCACGCTGGCCAAGGTGTACGCGCGCTGGCGGCGCATCCCGCGCGACGACGTCGACTTCTATGTGCGCCGCTCACTGGTCAACAACAACCTCAGCCGGGTGCGCAAGAGACGTGTCGTGCAGCTGCTGATGCCGTTCCTGCCCGAGCGGGTGCACGCGAGCGAGCCCGGCCACGCGGAGACCGTCGCCCAGCGAGCGGCCCTGGACGAGGCGCTCGCGGCCCTGTCGGCCCGGCAGCGCGCCGTGATGGTGCTGCGCTACTGGGAGGACCTCGGCGAGGCCGAGACGGCCCAGCTCCTCGGCTGCTCGGTCGGCACCGTCAAGACCCATGCCCGGCGCGGCATCGAGGCCCTGCGGGCCCACCCCCTGTTCGACGGCCGACACCCCGTTTCCGGAGCCCGCCCATGAACCACCCGTTCCGTTCCCCGCGCCCGCCGGCCGAGGCCGAGCGGCTGCGCGAGGTGTTCGCCGAAGCCGCCTACGACGTCAGCCCTTCCGCGGTTCCCCTGGCCGCCATCGAACGCGAGGGCCGGCGACGCAGACGGCGGCGCGGGACCGCCGTGCTCACGGCGGCCTGCGGAGTGCTGCTGGTGCCGCTGGCCGTGGTGGTGCTCCGCACGGGTGCGGCCGGCGAGCCGTCCGGTCCCGGCAGCAGCGTGCGCCCGCCCTCCCCGACGGCCGGCACGGCGAGCCCCTCCCCCTCGGCACCCGCCGGGACGGTTCGGGTGGTGGCGCCCGGCGAGCGCGTGACGGTCTCGCCCGGCACCAGGATCTGGCTCACCGAGGACGGCAAGCACTGGACGGAGCCGGGCGCGCCCGGCCCCCAGTTCCGCAGCGTCAGTGACGGCAACCTCGACATGAGCGACCCCGGTATCAGCCTCCAGGAGTCGGGACAGGGCGACGGCTACTTCCTCTCCGGCATCTTCCACGGCCCCGGAGAACCGGCCCGCGTCACGGTCACCACGTCCGCGGGCGACGTCGACGGCACCGCCCTCGTCCTCGCGGGCAAGCCCGGCTGGGGCGTCTGGTACGCGCAGGTGAGGGTGCCGGAGTCCGCCACGCCCGACGGCACCATGACCGGCGTCACCGAGCGAGTCACGGTCCACGACTCGGCGGGCGGGGTCGTCGCGACCCAGGACTTCACCCCGTGAGCGCGCCGGGCGGCTCCGCCGGGACGGAGCCGGGTGCCGTCGTGGCGGGGCGGGCGCCCCGGCCGCGGCACACGCGGGTGCGCCCCGGCTGCGGCGCACCCGCGTCGGCCGGTTCCTCCGCGCGCGCCGGATCCGGGCCCGGCGTACCCGTGGCCGCCGGCTGCGCCGGGTGCTGATCGCGCCGGCCGTCGTGCTCGCCGGACCGGCCGCAGCGGCGCAGCGGCCGTGGTGGCGTACCGGCTGACGGTGATCCCCGAGCCGCACCCCGGGACGGCGATGCGCAGCACGGTCTTCGTGGACAGCCACGGCGGCTGCCCGGGCCGGCGCGGCCCGGTCGACCGCCAGGAGGTGCCGCTCTCCCAGATGCCCGCCGGGGCCGGCGACCTCGCCGTACGTGTCCCCACAGAGCTGCGTGACCGGCTGGAACAGTCGTCCTCGGGGGAGGCCCATGTCCCCGTGCCGGGCTCCCCGGCGCGGGGCAGCGGCCGGGTGCCGTGACCGAGGTTCGCGCGATCGAGACCTTCACAGCTCTTCCGTCGCCGTGCGGCACGGCCATACTGGATGCACGATGACGAAATCCTCCGCGCCCAGGCGCCACCTGCCCACCAGCCCCTTCGCCGCCCCGGTCGCTCCCGTGGCCAAGGAGTTCAGCCTCGGAGACCGCGTCTCCCACGACCAGTACGGCCTGGGCACGATCGTCGGCGCCGAAGAGGGCATCGCGATGCTCGTCGACTTCGGCGCCCAGCGGGTTCGCGTCCTCAGCCCGTACGGCCGGATGGACCGGCTCTGACCCGCCCCACGAACGGCCCACACCGCTAGCCGCCCACCAGGCCGGGACCCACGCTGGACGCATGACTGCCCCGGCGCGTGACGACCTGCCCTTCGACGATCTCACCGACTTCGAGAACGCCGACCGGGGATTCATCGCTGCGCTCGTGCCGGGCGTCGTGCGGGACGCCGACGGTGGGGTCGTGCACGACGCGGACGCCTACGCGTTCCTGGAGGACGACTGCCCGGACACGGCGCACCCCAGCCTGTGGCGGCAGGCCAGGCTGTGCGCCCGGCAGGGCCTTTACGAGGTGACCGAGGGCGTCTACCAGGTCCGGGGTCTCGACCTGTCGAACATGACCCTCGTCGAGGGCAGCCGGGGCGTGATCGTCATCGACCCGCTGATCTCCTCCGAGTGCGCCGCGGCGGCCCTGGCGCTGTACCGGGAGCACCGCGGGAAGCGGCCCGTCACGGGACTGATCTACACCCACTCGCACGTCGACCACTTCGGAGGCGCCCGCGGGGTGCTGCCGCACGGCACCGAGGACGGGGTGCCCGTGCTGGCCCCCGAGAACTTCCTGGAGCACGCGGTCAGCGAGAACGTCTACGCCGGCAACGCGATGCTGCGGCGCGCCACCTTCGTGTACGGATCGAGGCTGCCGACAGGACCGCGGGGCCAGATCGGCGCCGGACTCGGCACGATCACCTCCACCGGTACCGTCGGCCTGGTCGCGCCGACCGTGGACATCACCCGCACGGGCCAGACCGAGGTCGTCGACGGCGTGCGGATCGTCTTCCAGCCGACGCCCGGCACCGAGGCGCCCGCGGAGATGAACTTCCTGCTGTCCGAGCAGCGCGCCCTGTGCATGGCCGAGAACGCCTGCCACACCCTGCACAACGTGGTCACCCTGCGTGGCGCCCCGGTCCGCGACGCCCGCGTCTGGGCCCGCTACCTCGACGAGGCGATCGACGTCTTCGGCGACACCTACGACGTCGGCTTCGCCTCCCACCACTGGCCGACCTGGGGACGGGACAACGTCGTCAGGTTCCTCGGCGAGCAGCGGGACCTGTACGCCTACCTGCACGACCAGACGCTCCGCCTCCTCAACGAAGGACTCACCGGCACCGAGATCGCCGAGGAACTGCGCCTGCCACCCGACCTGGAGACCGCCTGGCACGCCCGGGGCTACTACGGCTCCGTCAGCCACAACGTCAAAGCCGTCTACCAGCGCTACATGGGCTGGTACGACGGCAACCCCGCCCACCTGTGGGAGCACCCGCCCGTCGGACTCGCCCGGCGCTACGTCGACGTGGCGGGCGGCCCGGAGCAGACGCTGGCCAAGGCCCGTACGTACGCCGAGGCGGGCGACCTGCGCTTCGCCGCCACCCTGCTGCTCCATCTCGTCTTCGCCGACCCGGAGAACACCACCGCCAAGGAGGAGCTCGCCACCGTCTACGAGCGCCTCGGGCACGGCTCCGAGAACGGGCCCTGGCGCAACATCTACCTGACGGGCGCCCTGGAGCTGCGGGAGGGCCCGGCCGCCAACGAGGTCGACACCTCGAGCACCGCGATGGCGTCCGCGCTGACCGTGAGCATGCTCCTCGACTCGCTCGCCGTCCGCATCGACGGCCCGCGGGCCTGGAACGACCACATGACCCTCGATTTCGTCGTCATCGACGAGCAGCGCCGCCATCGCGTCAACCTGCACCACGGCGCCCTGACGCACCGCGGCATGCCGGTCCACCACACCCCGAAGCCGCACGCCGGCCTCACCCTGATCCTCACCCGCCCCGAACTGATCGGCGTCCTCGCGGGCGAGGGCCTGGCGGGCATCGAGACGGACGGCGACCCGGACCTGCTGACCCGCCTGCTCTCCTACACCTCGGACCCCGACAGGGCCTTCCCGATCGTCACGCCGTAGGACTTGGCCTCGGGCACGGCCCGAACACACCCCCGGGCGCGGGCGGTTCGCCCCGGCGCCCTTGACGGGCCGGCCTCCTGCCATGGGAGGGCGGACACCCCGCGTGCGGCGACCGCGGGACCGGCCCGATCGGGGGATCGGGCCGGTCCCATGTCTTCGTCCGGGGCGGTGTCAGCCCTGGGTGGGGGCGGGGGACTTGCCCGCGAGGACGTCGCTCAGGCGGGAAGCGCCCGCCTGGACGGCCTGGGTCGTGGAGTTGCTCTCGGCGCCCTGGAGGCCGCCGTTGGTCAGGGACAGCGCGCTGTCGCCGACGCGGACGGCGGCGTAGTCCAGAGTCAGGGTGGTCGGTTCGCCCTCCATCGAGCCGTTCATCGTGATCTGGAGTCCCTGACGGGCGTCGGCGACACCGGGCAGGGACGTCTCGATGACCTGGACGGTCTGCTTGCCGCCCTTGGCGTCGACCGCCGTGAACTGGTCGCACTTGTCCGGCAGGGTGTTCAGCCACTTCAGGTTCGCGTCCACCGCCGACTGCCCGTAGGCGGCCACCTGGTAGCGCATCTGCCCGTCGTTGTCGCTGTCGTCGAAGCCGGTGTTCGCGTGGGCGCCCGTCGGAGCGCCGAGCAGGTTCTCGGCGTACAGGCCGTCGAGCAGCTTCTGGCAGTCGGCGGCATTGCCTTTGTTCGTGACGAACGACTGCTGGTCGACCTTGCTCTTGAGCAGCGTGTCCCGCCAGGCCGCGGCGCCCTTCGACGCGGTCCACTGCGACCCCAGGTCGCTGTTGGTGATCAGAGCGGTCTGTGCCTCCGACTGGCTGAGCGTGCGCACGGAGGGCGAGGCGCCCAAAGACTCCTTGATGCTGGGGGAGGCGGAGGCGCCCGCGCCGCCGGAGTCGTCGCCCGAACACGCGGCGGTCGCCAGCAGCACGCCCACGGCCAGGGCGGAGCCGAGGACACGGGACGAGCGGTGGCGGGCGGAGGCGGTACGGCGGGTCGGACGGTTCATGGCGGGAGGCCTCCGGAGGACGCGGTGTGTGTCCCCTCCACGCCACCACCGGCCAGGCACTCCCACCAGCGCACCGGGCCGTCCGGGTGAGCCGCCGGCACGGTCGCGGTCAGACCGCCAGTACGGCCCTGACCGTCTTGCCGCCGAAGCCTGTGCTGACGACCTCCAGGCTGTGGGCGAGCTGCTGGACCATTGCGAGCCCGCGCCCGCTCTCCGACTCGGTGTCGAGCAGGCCGACGCGCGGGCTCCCGGGGCTGTCGTCGTGGACCTCGACGGTCACGTGCCCGTAGCCCAGTTGCAGACGCAGCCGGCAGCCGGTGCGGCCGTGCCGTACGGCGTTGGCGACGAGCTCGGAGGCGATGAGCGTGGCGTCGTCGACCTGGTCGGCGGTCGGCGGTGCCATCGGCGGCCGGGGCGCGGTGAGGAACGCCGACGTCAGCCTGCGGGCCCTGCCCGCCGAGACGGCCGCACGCGGCAGTGCGTACTCCACGCGGGCGGTCGGTCGGACGGTGCGCTGGTGCGCACGCATGACGGACACCTCTCTTCCCCTCCCAGGACGACGAGTACCCGGCGGCTCCATCCCCGCCGGCCGGGACCCGCGCGACACGGTGCGCGGCCGGTCCTGCCCCCGGGTGATGCCCATCCCCGGCGATCCGCAACCGGCGTCGTACGTCACAAACCCGCCAAGTGCCTCCTCGGTGAACCACCGGTATGAGTCACGCATGTCTGGAAAGGTGTGGCGCATGCCGACCCTTCAGAGAAAGCTGCTAGGTCTGCTCCCCCGGATAGGGGTGCGGGTGCTGGATCTCGGTCCGGGCGCCGCGGTGCTGTAC
Organism: Streptomyces sp. 142MFCol3.1; assembly: GCF_000424945.1. Classification (NCBI taxonomy): domain Bacteria; kingdom Bacillati; phylum Actinomycetota; class Actinomycetes; order Kitasatosporales; family Streptomycetaceae; genus Streptomyces; species Streptomyces sp. 142MFCol3.1. The sequence continues at coordinate 327,290 of NZ_AUKV01000002.1, read as the reverse complement.
CGGCGCGGTGAACGCACCCGCGTGCCGATGGGCCGGGGAGCCGATCTGGTACTGCGCGGCAGGGCCGAGGGGTGGAAGAGCGTGCCGCTCGGCGACAGCGGGGCTCGCCTCGTCCTCGACGAGATGCTGGCGGCGGCCGACGAGCGCCGGTTCCAGCTGGCGGCCGCGTCCTACCTGTGCGGCCAGCACGTCACCGCGCTGCTCGACCGGTACGAGGTGAACTGCGTCTTCGACGTGGGCGCCAACGCGGGCCAGTACGGGCGGCAGTTGCGCCGTTTCGGCTACACCGGCCGGATCGTCTCCTTCGAACCGACGGCGGAGGCCTTCGCCAAGCTGAGCGAGGCCGCCGAGGAGGACCCCGACTGGTGGGTGTACCAGGTCGGCCTGGGGCGCGAGGACGCCACACGGTCCATCCACGTCGGCTGGAACACGATGAACTCCCTCCTCCCGCCCAGCGATTACGGCAAGGACCGCTACAAGCGGTTCGCGAAGACCCGTACCGAGGAGATCGAGATCCGTCGTCTCGACGGCATGATGGACAAGGCCCTCGCGGGGCTCGGCGACCCCCGTCCCTATCTGAAGATGGACACTCAGGGGTACGACCTGGAGGTGTTCGCGGGCGCGGGCGACCGTGCCGGGGAGTTCGTCGGGATGCAGTCCGAGGTCGCGACGCTGCGGCTGTACGAGGGCAGTCCGCGCATGGGTGAGGCGATCGCCGTGTACGAGGGCAGCGGCTTCGAGATCACCGGGATGTACCCGGTGTCCAGGGAGGCGGCCACCGGGCGCGTGGTGGAGTTCGACTGCGTGATGGTGCGCGCGGCGGCGGTACCGGCCGCCGACTAGGGCCCCGCGCGGGCGGGGACGGCGGGCCGGTGCGGGTCCCCGTGCGCCCAGGTGGCCGGCTACGCCGGATACGCGTGCGTCTGCGCGGCCTTCACCGTCGCCCAGACCGGCGCACCGGGACGGAGGTCGAGTTCCGCGGCGGCGACCGTCGTCAGGTCGGCGGCGAGCGGGAGTTCGCCGGTGAGGCCGGCGCGGATCTGGTCGCCGTGCGTCTCCAGCCCGCCGACACGGCACTGCCACAGATTGCGGGCGCTCGAGCCGGTGGGGCGGTCGCGGTGCAGGGTGACGGCGCTCGGCGGGAAGGCCACGAACACCGGTCCGCCGAGGTCCTCGGTCGTGGTGATCTCCGGGCCCGTGTCGAGCCGGACGGTGTGGCCCTCGGCCTGCCCGCGGTAGAGGTTGAGGCCGACCAACTGGGCGATGTAGTCGGTGCGTGGGTGACGGGCGATGTCGGACGGTGTCCCCTCCTGGACCACCCGGCCGTGCTCGACGACGACGAGCCGGTCGGCCAGCACCATCGCGTCCAGCGGGTCGTGGGTGACCAGGACGGCGACGGCCTCGAAGTCGGCCAGGTGACGGCGGAGCTGGGCGCGCACCTCCAGCCGCGTACGGGCGTCGAGCGCGGCGAGCGGCTCGTCCAGCAGGAGCAGCCGGGGGCGGGTGGCCAGCGCACGGGCCAGGGCGACGCGCTGGGCCTGACCGCCGGACAGGCGGCGCGGCTTGGCCCCGGCGTGGTCGGCCAGGCCCATGCGGTCCAGCCAGGCGGCGGCCCGCGCCCGCGCCTCCGCCTTCGGCACGCCCTGACAGCGGGGCCCGAAGGCCACGTTGTCGAGCGCGGACAGGTGCGGGAAGAGCAGATAGTCCTGGAAGACGACGCCCACCGGTCGGGATTCGGTCGGCGTACGGTCCAGCGCGGCACCGTCGAGCCGCAGCCGTCCCCCGTCGGACAGCGGTGTGAGGCCGGCCAGCGCGCGCAGTGCCGTGGTCTTGCCGGCGCCGTTCGGCCCGAGGAGCGCGACGACGTCTCCGGGGGCGGCGGTGAGCGCCACGTCGAGGTGGAAGGAGCCGCGGTGCACGACGAGCCGGGCGTCGAGGCCCTTGCCGGAGCCGGAGCCGGAGCCGGAGCCGGGGTCGGAGCCGGAGCCGGAGCCGGAGCCGGAGCCGGAGCCGGAGCCGGAGCCGGGGTCGGAGCCGGAGCCGGAGCCGGGGTCGGGGTCGGGGTCGGGGTCGGAGCCGGAGCCGGGGTAGCGGTCGGAGCCGGTGGCGTACCCCTTGCTGGGGCCGGAGCCCGGGGCGTGCCCCTTGCCAGAGCCGGGGCCCTCCTCGCCCGCGGCAGGCGGTGTGTCCGTCACGGCGCCGTCATCCGTCGTCCGGTCCGTCATGACGCCGCCGTCATCCAGCGGTCCCGGAGCCCGGCGAGGACCGTGATGGACACCGCGAGCAGGACCAGGCTCAGCGCGATCGCGGCTGCCGGATCGCTCTGCAGCGCCAGGTACACGGCCAGCGGCATGGTCTGCGTACGGCCGGGGAAGTTGCCCGCGAAGGTGATCGTCGCGCCGAACTCGCCGAGTGCCCGGGCCCAGGCCAGTACGGAGCCCGCCGCGACCCCGGGCGCGATCAGCGGCAGCGTGACCCGGCGGAAGGCGGTGAGACGGGAGGCGCCCAGCGTCATGGCTGCCTCCTCGTAACGGTGATCGGCCGCCCGCAGCGTGCCCTCCACGCTGATGACGAGGAACGGCATCGCCACGAACGCCTCCGCGACGACGACACCGGCCGTCGTGAAGGGCAGCGTGATGCCGAAGGCCGACTCCAGCCACTGTCCGACGACGCCGTTGCGCCCGAGGGCCAGCAACAGCGCCACACCGCCCACCACGGGGGGCAGGACGAGCGGCAGGGTCACCAGCGCCCGTACGAACCCGCGCCCCGGGAATTCGGTGCGGGCCAGCAGCCAGGCGAGCGGCACACCGAGGACCAGGCTCACCGCGGTGGCCGCGGTGGCGGTGATCAGCGACAGCTGGAGCGCCTGCCAGACCTCCGGGCTGGTCAACTGCTCCGGCAGGCTGCTCCAGGGGGCCCTGACGAGCAGGGCGACCAGCGGGAGCAGCAGGAAGGCGAGGCCGACGAGGGCCGGCAGCAGCAGGGGGAGCGGGGCACCGCGCCTCGGGCCGGCCCCGGCGCGCCTTTGCGGCCCGTCCCCGCTGATGTCGCCACCCGCGAGCACGTCGGCCCCGGCATCGGCCTTGCCCGGCTGCGTCACGGCTGGAGGAACCCGGCGGCGGTCAGCACCTTCTGGCCCTCGGCGGACTGCACGAGCCCGATGAACGCCTTGGCCGCGGCCGCGTTGGGCGCGTCCTTGAGCAGGGTGATCGGGTAGTCGTTGACGGCCTCGGCCGACTCGGGGAACCCCACGCCCTCCACCTTGTCACCCGCCGCCTTCACATCGGTCTTGTAGACGACGGCCGCGTCGGCCTCCTTCAGCTCGACCTTCGTCAGGGCGCTCTTGACGTCCTGCTCGTACGAGACCGGGGCGAGTGTGAGGCCGCCGGCGTCCAGCGCCTTCTGCGCGGCGGCCCCGCACGGCACCGTCTTGTCGCACAGGACCACCTTGAGGCCGGCCTTGGTGAGGTCCTTCAGGGAGGCGACCTTGTCCGGGTTGCCGGGCGGTGTGGCGATCTCCAGCCGGTTGCGCACGAAGGTGGACGGGGTGCCGGCCGCGTCGCCCTTGTCCGTCACGATCGCCATGGTCTTCGGGCTTGCGGCGGCGAAGACGTCCGCCGGGGCGCCGCCCGTGATGCTCGCGGCGAGCGTGTCGCTGCCGCCGAAGCTGAAGGTCACCTTCGTGCCCGGGTGCTGCTTCTCGAACTCCTCGCCCAGGGCCGTGAAGCTCTCCTTGAGGGAGGCGGCGGCGAAGACGGTGACCGTGCCGGAGAGCTTCGGGGAGGACGACGCGGACGCGTCGGACTTCGTGGAGTCCGAGCCGGAGTCGCCGGAGGAGGAGCAGGCGCTCAGGGCCAGCAGCGCGGCGGCACCGAAGGCCGCGACCTGCCGGGGTCGGGTGCGGTGGGTCCGACGCGCGGTTCGGGTCGTCACGGTTCTACTCCCTCGTGGCCTCAGGCAGGCATAGGCAGATCATACGTGCGCAGATGCCAGTCGGAAAGCTCCTGTCGCATCGCATGAGCGATGTGATCGGCGATGGGATGTACGCATGTGCGTTTGTGCGGATCCTCCTGTCGGCTGCGGTCCTCCGGGAGGTGGTCCCGGTGAGCCGGTCCGCGACCCGGCCACCCGCTCCCCCCTGGCGGAGCCGTCCCCGACCGGAGATCTCGCCCGGCTCGTGCGGCCGACGGTGCCCGGCCTGCCCGCAGCACCGGGCCGGCGTCAGCTTCGAGTGCGCCACCAGTGGTGTGCGGCATCACCGCTTCGCGGGCCCCTGCCGCATGACGTCCTGCGCTACGCCGGGCCAGGCGTCGGCCCGGCCCGCCGCAAGGACCGGCTGCGCCTCCTCATCGCGGTGACAGGGCGGACGGCCGTCACGCCCTGCCCACGTGGGCCGAGATCGACCCCGACGTCGCGCGCGCCCGTGCTGCTCGCGGTCGGCATCGAGGACACCCCGCTCGACCGGGCCGGTCCCCGGCCGGTGCTGCCGCAGGATCGCTGCGGCGCACGGCACGTCAGCGGCATCGACGCGATCCGCGCGGCCGGGCGTCACCCGTCCTGGGCGTAGCTCCCGGCTCTTGGCTCCCGTCTCCCGTCGCCGCGGGGCCGGCGGCGCCTCACGTGCGGTCGACGTGCACGTTGGTCGACTTGACCCGTGCGGTGGCCTCCACGCCTACCTCCAGGCCGAGTTCCTCCACGGCCTCCCTGGTCAGCAGGGAGACCAGCCGGTGCGGGCCCGCCTGGATCTCGACCTGGGCCGCGACGTCGCCGAGCTTGACGGCGGTGACGATGCCCGGGAAGGCGTTGCGGACCGAGGTGTGGGAGGCGGTCCCGTCCTCGCCGCCGGTCCGCGCGAGTTCGACCGAGAAGGCGGCCAGGTCCCGCCCGTCGATGAGCCGCCGCCCGCCCTCGTCCCGGTGGGTGGGCACGCGCCCGGCGTCCGCCCATCGCCGGGCGGTGTCGGGGCTGACGCCGAGGAGCCGGGCTGCCTGGCCGATGGTGTAGGACTGCATGCGCGCCAAGATATCCGCCGCTCCCACGGTCGGACGCCGCCGTGCGGTCTCGGTGAGGGCGGTCGCAGGCTGTGCCGGCCCCGGAGCGCACGCCTACGTCCGGTGCCGGCGCGCGGGCGGCGGAGAGCGGACGGTGGGGCGCGGCGGCCCGGCCCGGTGGACGGTGGACGGCGTGCGCGGCGGCCCGACCCGGGGGCCGCCGGACGCAACCTCTCGCCCGGCTCGCGCCTCCTACCAGTCGTACGCGTGCCCGTCGTGCGCATCCCGGCCGTGGACCTTCGGTCGTGCGGAGCCGGATGCCCGGAGAAGGAGCGTCAGTTGGCCCGTCCGCTGTCCCGCCGGAAGTTCATGGTCTACTCGCTGGCGGCGTCCACCTTGACCGTCGCGGCGCCGCTCGGCTGCGACGCCTCCTCGGCGCAGGGCGCCGAACCCTCCGGAGCGGGCACGGGGTCCGACGTGCTGGTGACCGGCACCGACGAGGAGATGCTCGTCCTGGAGGTCACCGCGGCCAACAGGGTCGTCGTACGGCTGCCGCGCGTCGAGGTCGGCCAGGGCATCACCACCGCCGTCGCCATGATGATCGCCGAGGAGCTGGACGCCCGGCTCGCCGACGTCGACATCCCGCTCGCCGAGGCCCGCAAGGAAGGCAACCAGTACACCGGCGGCTCGAACTCCGTCTCTTCGCTGTACGACCCCGCCCGCGCCCTGGCCGCCACCGCCCGCGCCAAGCTGGTGACGGCCGCCGCCCGGCGATGGCACCTTGCGCCGCGCCTGCTGCGCACCCGCGACACCATGGTCGTCGCCCCCGACGGACGTACCGCCACCTTCGGGTCCCTGACGGCGGCCGCCGCGGCGATCCACCGGCCCGCCGTGCCGGCCGAGCCGAAACCGGCGTCCCGGCACCGGGTGATCGGGCGGCCGACCACCCGTGTCGACGCGCGGGACATCGTCACCGGAAAGGCGACGTACGCCGGGGACCTGACGGTGGCCGGGGCGAAGCCGACCGTGGTGGCCCGGCCGCCGACCCTCGGCGGGAAGCTCGTCTCCGTCGACGGCCGGGCGGCCCGCGCGATGCCGGGCGTCCACGCGGTCGTCCGGGCCGCGGGCGGTGTCGCCGTCGTGGCCGACACCTTCCACCACGCGTTCCGGGCCAGGGACGCGCTGCGCATCACCTGGGCGCCGGGCCCGCTCGCCGCCCTGTCCGACGACGCCGTCCGAGCCCGGCTCCGTGCGGCCGTCCCCCCGCTCGGCACGCCGCTGCTCGGAACCCGCCAGGTGACGGGCGAGTTCGAGTTCGCTTTCGTCTCCCACGCCCCGATGGAGGTGCTGACCGCGGTCGCGGACGTGCGCGCGGACCGTGCCGAGATCTGGTTCTCCTCGCAGACGCCGGCGGACGCGCGCGACACGATCGCCTCCGCCGTCGGGCTTCCGGGATCGAAGGTCAGGGTCCATGTGATGCGGGGCGGAGGCTCGTTCGGACGGCGCCTGAACCACGACGCTGCCGTGGAGGCGGCCCTCGTCTCCAAGGCAGCCGGCCGGCCGGTGAAACTGATGTGGAGCCGCGACGACGACATCCGGCACGGCCGGATGCGCCCGGCCAGCCACCACCGCATCCGGGCCAGTCACGCCGGCGGCCGGGTGGTCGCGTTCACCCACGCGACGGCGTCGGTGAGCGAGGTGTTCGAGGAGTCCGGCTTCGCGGCGCGGGGCGGGCGGTCCGGCGCGGTGCGCGCCGCCTCCCGCGGCGGGCGGACGCCGAAGGCCGGCCCGCTGCCCAGCGACAGCGGCCTGTACAACTTCGGCCGCGTCGACGAGGACTCCGGCTCCGTCGAACTCGCGATGCCGCTGGGCGCCTGGCGGTCGGTGGACTCCGGGACGATGCGCACCGCGGAGGAGATCGTCGTCGACGAGATCGCCACGAGCCTGGGCGAGGACGCGGTCGCGTTCCGGCGCAGGACGCTCAGGAGCAAGGCGGTCCGGACCGTCCTCGACAAGGTCGCGAGCGCCGGTCACTGGGGCCGCGCCCTGCCCCGGGGCAGGGCCCAGGGCGTGGCCGTGCACGAGGAGTACGGCTCCTGTGTGGCCTGCCTGGCGGAGATCGACGCCACCGACCCGGACGAACCGCGGGTGACCCACGTGGTGATGGCCGCCGACGTCGGAACGGCCGTCAATCCGCGCGGACTTGAGGCCCAGCTCATGGGCACCGCCGTCGACGGGATCTCCACGGTGCTGCGGGCCGGACTGCACATCGACCGGGGCGCCGTCCGCGAGGGCAGCTTCGCCGACTTCCACTACGCCCGCCAGCGGCACGCCCCGCTGCGCTTCGAGGCGCACATCATGCCCTCCACCGGCGCCCCCGGCGGCGCCGGTGAACTCGGCGTCCCGGCCGCGGCGGGTGCCGTGGCCAACGCCTACGCCCGCGCGACGGGCACCCGCCCCCGCCGCTTCCCCCTCACCTTCTGAGACGGTGCCGATGCCCTCCTACTCCTTCGTCCTCAACGGGAAACCGGTCACCGTCGAGGCACCGGCCGACATGCCGCTGCTGTGGGTGCTGCGCGACCTGCTGCACGTCACCGGGCCCAAGTACGGCTGCGGGGTCGGGGTCTGCCGAGCCTGCACCAGCCACCTCGACGGCGCCGAGATCCAGCCCTGTGTCGTCCCGGTCGCGGACTGCCGGGGCAGTGAGGTCACCACGATCGAGGGGCTGGCCGACGGCGACACGCTCCACCCGGTCCAGCAGGCCTGGATCGACCACGACGTCGCGCAGTGCGGCTTCTGCCAGCCCGGGCAGATCATGGCCGCGGTGGCCCTGCTGAAGCGGACGTCCAGCCCGACGGACGCCGACATCGACCGGATCGAGAACGTCTGCCGCTGCGGCACGTACTGCCGTATCCGCGAGGCGATCAAGAGCGTCGGCCCGGCTTCCTAGCGTCCTGGTCCGCGGCCCGCACACCCCTGTGTCGCGGCACAAGCCATCCCGTATTGCGGCCCCCGCACTCCTGTTCCGCGGCCCCCGCACACCCCAATACTCCGTGCCCGCACCCCCGTTCAGGTACGCCCCGGGCCCCGGCCCGCCCCGTCACCCGCGTGACCCGGATCACAGCGAAGGAGTGCATCGCGGGGCGGGGGTCAGTGTCTTTATCCCTGGTGCAGGGAGCTGGATCCCTGGCGGGGGAGCTGGCGTGAGCGGGGGACGATGCGGATGGAGCAGGCCCGGGCCGACGGGTTCGACGGGTTCGTGGCAGCCCGCTGGTCGGCGTTGTTCCATCTCGCGCGGCTGCTCGTCGGAGGTGACCGGCACCGGGCCGAGGACCTGCTCCAGGAAGCCCTCGTCAAACTCTGGTTCGTCTGGCCCAAGATCGCCGAAGAGGCCCCGGAGGCGTACGTCCGCACGGTCCTGGCACGCGCGGCGGCCCGCTCGGCCCGCCGCCGCTGGTGGGGCGAGAACCCCGTCGCGCGGGTCCCCGAACTGGCCGAGGACGGTGACGTGTCCGCCTCCGTGGTGGAGCGGTCGCGGCTGGAGGCGGCGCTGGCGCAGCTGCCGCCGCGGCAGCGCGCCGCGGTGGTGCTGCGTTACTACCAGGACCTGCCCGAGAAGCAGGTCGCGGAGGCGCTCGGGTGCCCGGTGGGCACGGCCCGGTCCCATGCGTCACGGGGTGTGGCGCGGCTGCGCCGGCTCCTGGCCGATGTCATCGAGCCGGTGGGGTGAAGGGGAGTCCGATGGATCACTTCGAGCGGGAGCTCGCGCGCATGATGCGTGACTCCCAGGAGCACGCCCCCTTCGAGTCGCAGCACCAGGTCCGACTGCGGGACGGTGTCCGGGCCCGCCGCCGTGCACGCACGGCCCGCAGGGCGGTGGGGTCCGTCCTGGCGGTCGCAGGTCTGGGCATCGGCCTGTTCCTGCTGCCCCGCGACCCCGTCCGGGACCAGCCGCAGGGCCCCGTCCCCCGGCCCGTGACGAGTCCGTCGTACCCGTCGTACACGACCCCGTCGCCGACGCCGGACGTGTCGCCGAGCGAGACCCCCTCCTCGACCGCGACGAACACCGCGGGGCCCGACGAGGAGACCTCCGGACCGCCCCCGTCGGCGACCACGACCGACGGTTCGGCCACGGTGACCCCGGACCCGACGACGACCACGACCAGGGCCGTCACGCCACCGCCCTCGGCCACGAACCGGCCGAGCCCGCCGGCCAGTCCGACGACCACACCTTCGACCGTCGAGTCCTCGGCGCTCGAAGGCTCGGCCGACCCCGGCTAGCGGCCGGCACCTCCGCCCGTGACCGCCGGCCCCGGCCCGCCGGCTCCCGGACTCCGGCCCGCCTTCGGGCCCCGACCTCTGACCGGCCCCCTTCCGTGATCGCGGCTGCGCCGTCGACGACCTCGGCACGCTCCGCGACAGAAGACAGATACGGATCGATCGTGACAAAAGCAGGGACGACCGCCTTGACGGACCCCCTCATGAGCCGTCCCTCCGGGGACCGGCGGCACCCGGACCACGGTGTCACGGACCGCCGCGACCGGGACGCCCGTCCCACGGACCGGTGTCCCGCGGACCGCCGCCCCACGGACGGGCTGCCGCTGCGGACTCCGGTGCCCGCGCACCACCGGGAACCCGTCCTCGACGTCGTCGTCCCCGTGTTCAACGAGGAGAAGGACCTGGAGCCGAGCGTGCGGCGGCTGCACGCCCATCTGCGCGAGACGTTCCCGTACCCGTTCCGGATCACCGTCGCCGACAACGCCAGCACCGACGCGACCCCGCGGATCGCGGCCCGGCTGGCCGCCGAGCTGCCCGAGGCGGAGTGGCTGCGGCTGGCGGAGAAGGGCCGGGGCCGGGCGCTGCACACCGCGTGGTCGCGTTCGCCCGCCCCGGTGCTCGCCTATCTCGACGTGGACCTGTCCACCGATCTGTCGGCGCTGCTGCCGCTGGTGGCCCCGCTGATCTCCGGGCACTCCGACATCGCCATCGGCACCCGCCTGGCCCGCGGTTCGCGGGTGGTGCGCGGACCCAAGCGCGAGGTCATCTCCCGCTGCTACAACGTCCTGCTGCGCTCCACCCTCGCCGTCGGCTTCTCCGACGCGCAGTGCGGTTTCAAGGCGGTGCGGCGTGACGTCGCCGTGCGGCTGCTGCCCCTGGTGGAGGACTCGGGCTGGTTCTTCGACACCGAGCTGCTGGTGATCGCCGAGCGGGCCGGGCTGCGCATCCACGAAGTGCCCGTCGACTGGGTGGACGACCCCGACAGCCGGGTCGACATCCTCTCCACGGCGCTGGCCGACCTGCGCGGCATCGCGCGGATCGGCCGGGCACTGGCCCGCGGCACACTGCCCACGTCCGGGCTGCGCCGCGGCCCCGACGGGGGAGCACGGGGCGCGCTGGCGGGCCAGTTGGCGCGCTTCGCCGCCGTGGGCGCGGTGAGCACCGCCGGTTACGTGCTGCTGTACACGCTGGTGCGCCCGGCGGCCGGGGCGCAGGCGGCCAACGCGCTGGCGCTGCTGGTCTGCGCGATGGCGAACACGGCCGCCAACCGGCGGCTCACCTTCGGGCTGCGCGGCCGGGGCGGCGCCGTCCGCCATCAGGCCAAGGGACTCCTGGTGTTCCTGGTGGGCCTGGCCCTCACCGCGGGCTCGCTGGCCGCCCTGCACCGACTGGCGCCCGGGGCCGCGCACATGACCGAGATCGTCGTGCTGGTCGCCGCCAACCTGGCCGCGACGCTCCTGCGTTTCCTGCTCTTCAGGGCCTGGGTGTTCCCCGTCAGGTCCCGCCGAGACCGGACGGGAGCCGAGGGCTCGTGAACCGCACCACGCGGACGGCCCCGCCCGTCACCGGCGGACGCCCGCACCCCGTGACCGCGGGCGCCGCCGAGGCCGTACCCGCGTACGAGCCGGCACCACGACGGCCGCGGACCGAGCGGTGGAGCCCGCTCGTCCGCCGTACGGCCGGCCGGTACGGTCCCGTGCTGGCCCTGTACGGGACGCTGAAGCTCGCCGGCTTCTCCGTCTTCATGTACCTGCTGCACTCCGCGGGCGACTACCGGACCAAGGACCCTCGTTTCGGCGGCGGCGCCCACCCCTGGGACGTGCTGGCCAGCTGGGACGGCTGGTGGTACCAGCAGATCGCCGCGCACGGGTACGACCCGGCGCTCGTCCCCGTCCCCGGAGCCAGGGGACTGATCACCCTCGAAGGCAACTCGGCCGCGTTCTTCCCGCTCTACCCGGCCCTGATGCGGCTCGTCTCCGAGTGCACGGGCCTCGGCCTGTACGGCGCCGGGATGCTGGTGTCGGTCGTCACCTCGTTCGTCGCCGCGCTCGGCATCCACGCGGTCACCGCCCGGATCGGCGGACCCCGTGCCGGGCTCGCCGCGGCCGGACTGTGGGCCGTCTGGCCGGGTTCGGGCACGGAGTGGTCGGGCTACTCGGAGTCCCTGTACGTCGCCCTCGCCGCCTGGGCCTGTCATGCCGTCATGAGCCGCCGCTGGCTCACCGCCGGGTTCCTCACCTGTGCCGCCGGGCTCACCCGTCCCACCGCGACCGCGCTGATCGCCGCCCTCACCGTGGCCGCGCTGCTCGCGCTCGTGCGCCGCCAGGACGGTGTCGCGCGTCCGGTCGCCGCCATCGCCGTCGCCCCGCTCGGTCTCGCCGGCTATCTGGCCTGGGTGGGTCACCGAATGGGCGACTGGGGCGGCTACTTCAAGCTCCAGACCGGTGCCTGGGCCCACACCTTCGACTACGGCCGGCACAGCCTCGACGTGTTCGGCTCCGTCGCGGTGGGCCACTTCGACTACCTCTTCGCGTTCCCCTTCGAGGACGTCATCGGTGTCGCCGTCGTCCTGGCGGCCCTGCTGCTGATCCCGCTCCTGATCCGGCTGCGTCCCCCGGTGGTCCTGGTCGTCCACACCGTCCTGACCGTCGCCCTCGTCCTGGGCAGCCAGCAGATATTCGGCAACATCTCCCGCTATCTGCTGCCGGCCTTCCCGCTGTTCATCCCGCTGGCCCTCCACCTGCGCCGCCTCGCGCTGCCCCTCCAGATCACGCTGCTCGGCATCGCCGCGGTGGCGTCGGGGTCGTACGCGGGATACGTCCTGTTCGAACTCGGCGTCCCGTGAGCCGGGTTCGGGCGTGGGGTGTCCTCGATCGTCTCCGGGGCGCCCCGGGTATCTCGATCGTCCGGGGCCGCCCGAGGCAGGGCAGGATCTCGGCGTCGCCACCCTCCTGCGGACCGCGGTGACCGACGCCGGGGGTGACCGGGGCAGGCCCTGCTGGTCACCCAGGAACTCGTTCATGGCCGCCGGCGGGGCCGTGGGCGGGCTGCTGCTCGATCTGCGCGGCGCCGGGTCCTTCCCGTGGAGCGTCCTCGCGCTCCTCGTGCCGGTGTTGCCCGTCGCGGCCGGCGCCCGGACGCACGGCTTCCCCGTCCGGCGGCCGGGCGGGGCCTGAACCCCGCGGCGCTGGCCGGAGCCGCGCGCGGCACGCCGGGCCCGGGGTGCCTGTGCCGTTCGGCCGTCTCCCGGTGGCGCCGCCGTCCGGGAGAGGCTTGCTTGGTGCCGGGGACCGGATCGGAGGAGGCGAGCGGCGCATGCAGACAACGGGCCCGGGGCGACGGTCGCCGTCGGGGCGGACCCCTCAGACCTCGCGGGCGGCCGGGCTCCGGACCCCGAGGGCGGCCGGGCTCGCCGGGATCGTGTTCGCGCTGCTGCTCGCCGCGGCCATCGTGCTGATCCGGCTGGGGATTCCCGAGGGCGCCGACGCGGTCAGCCCCCAGGGGTTCAGCGACCCGGCGCGGCGCACCGCCGTGCGGACGGCCCTCGCCCTCGTGCCGTTCGCGGGCATCTTCTTCCTCTGGTTCGTCGGCGCCGTACGGGCCCATGTCGGGGAGGGCGAGGACAGGTTCCTCGCCACCGTCCTCCTCGGCAGCGGGCTGGTCTTCACCGCCACCATGTTCGGTGCCGCCGCGGCGGCCGGGGCCGTGCTGTCCACCGCACACCCCGCCGGCCCCACCCCCTCGCTGCCCACCTGGGACTTCGGCCGTCACTTCGCCTACACCCTGATGATCGGGTACGCCATGCGGATGGCGGCGGTCTTCACCTGCTCCCTGTCGGTGATCGGGCACCGCCTCGGCGTCCTGCCTCGCTGGCTCACCGTGCTCGGCTTCCTCACCACCCTGACGCTGCTGTTCGTCTCGTCGAACGTCCCCTGGGCCGAACTGGTCTTCCCCGCCTGGTCGTTGATCATCGGCGCCTACATCTTCGTGGTGGCGGGCGGCAGCGCACGCATCCCCGCGGCGGACTGACGCTCCGGGCCCGGTGACCTCACCCGATCGGCCACTCCCGGCGGGCGCGGGACCCGCCCGGCTCCCATGCTGACTTGCGGGAGATGACCGGGACCCCGTCCCCGGGCGAACGCCGAACAGGCGGTGCGCAACGGACCCTGCCGTCGAAAGGTCGAAGCGTCGATGAGGCTTGTCGTCGATCTCAACAAATGTCAGGGATACGCGCAGTGCGCGTTCCTCGCGCCGGACGTCTTCGCCATGCACGGCGAGGAGGCGCTGGTCTACAACCCGCGGGCCGAGGAGGAACAGCGCGAGAAACTGGCGCGCGCCGTCGCCGCCTGCCCCGTCCAGGCGATCACGGCCGACGGCCTGCACGGCACGGGCGCCACCCACGCCGGATCCGACGAGGCCGCCCGGGAGTCGTCCGATGCCCACTGACTATCTGGACTGGTTCAGGCGCGAGGGCCGGATCGTGATCGTGGGCGCCTCGCTCGCGGGCCTGCGGGCCGCGGAGACCCTGCGCGCCGAGGGCTTCACCGGTTCCCTCACCATGATCGGCGACGAGCCCTACGAACCGTACGACCGGCCGCCGTTGTCGAAGGCCGTCCTGCTCGGCAAGGCGTCCGCCCTGCACACCGACCTGCCGCGGTGCCGGGAGATCGACGCGAAGTGGCGCCTCGGTGTCGCCGCGACCGGTCTCGACATGAGCGCCAAGCGGGTACGGCTCGCGGACGGGGACGAGGTCGAGTACGACCGGCTGCTCATCGCGACCGGCGTCCGCGCCCGGCCCTGGCCGAAGGAGTCGGAGGCGGACCTGGACGGCGTCCTCCTGCTCCGCACCCGGGACGACGCCGCCGCCCTGTACCGGCGGCTCAAGGCCGGCCCGCGCCGTGTCCTCATCATCGGCGCCGGGTTCGCCGGGTCGGAGATCGCCTCGGCCTGCCGGGAGATGGGCCTCGCGGTCACCGTCGCCGAACGCGCGGGCGCGCCCCTGGTCGGCGCCCTCGGCGGGGTGATCGGCTCGGTGTCCGCGGAGCTGTACCACGAGAACGGCGTCGACCTGCGCACCGGCGTCATGGTCACCGGACTCGAGAGCGACTCGGTGGGCCGGGTGAAGGCCGCACACCTCTCCGACGAGAGCGTCGTCGAGACGGACCTCGTGGTCGTCTCGCTCGGCTCGATGCGCAACACCGAGTGGCTGACCGGGTCGGGGCTCGGCGCGGGTCCCCGGGGCATCGCCTGCGACGCGGGCTGCCGCGCCTTCGACTTCCGGGGCATCGTCACCGACGACATCTTCGTCGCCGGCGACGTCGCCCGGTCCCCGCACGCGCTGTTCGGCTACCAGTTCCTCTCGCTGGAGCACTGGGGCAACGCCGTGGCCCAGGCCGAGATCGCCGCGCACAACATGATCAGTTCCAGCGCCGAGCGGCGTCCGCACCTGTGGGTGCCCGCCTTCTGGTCCTCGCAGTTCGGGGTGAACATCAAGTCGGTCGGTGTCCCGCCGATGGGCGAGCAGATCATGATCACGCAGGGCTCGCTGGCCGAGCGCAGGTTCGTCGGGGTCTACGGCTATCAGGGACGCATCATCGCCGCCGTCAGCTTCGACAACGCGCGGTGGCTGGAGTTCTACGAGCGGCAGATCGAGCGGGGCGCGCCGTTCCCCGTGGAGTTCGCGACCGTCGACCGCCGTCCCGAGGGCCGGCAGCCGGTCGACGCCGCGTTCCCCGACCCGTCCCTGCCGACGCACGGCCCGACCGTGACCCTCAGCGGTTACTCGCCGTCCGACCGGCAGCTGGTCTTCACCCCGGCCCGCCACTGACCGGAGTCCCGCCCCCGCTCCACGTCCCCACGGACCCGCACGCCCCCGAGGACCACTCATGTCGCAAGCCCCGCTCCTGCGCCAGATCACCGACTACGCGAACCGCGCCAACCCGTATCCGCTGTACGAGGAGCTCCGCAAGACCCCGGTGCTGCACGAGGAGGAGGGCGGTCCGTACCTCATCAGCTCGTACTGGGACATCGAGAGCCTGCTCCACGACCCGCGGATCAGCTCCGACTTCACCAACCTCGCCGTCGCGAGCGAGGACGAGCTGTCCGGGCCGGAGGCGACGGGGCTGCCGCCGAGCTTCATCCGGCTCGACCCGCCGGAGCACGACCGGCTGCGGCGGATCGCCAACAGCTCCTTCGGCCCCCCGCACCGGCCCACCCGCATCGACTCCATGCGAGGTGAACTCGCCCAGATCGTCACCGACCTGATCGACGCGTTCGGGGACGCGCGGAAGATCGACGTGGTCGACCAGTTCGCGTACCCCTTCCCGGTGACCGTGATCTGCCGGCTCCTCGGCGTGCCGCGCGAGGACGAACCCCGCTTCCGGTCGTGGGTGGACCCGATCGTGGCGGGCCTGGACCCCGACACCCGTACGAGCGCCGAGTCCATGAAGACCGCGCAGGAGGCCCGGCTCCAGCTCGGCATGTACCTGAACGGGCTGGTGGAGCAGCGCGCCAGGGAACCGCGCGAGGACATGCTGTCCGACCTGGTGAACACTCACGGTCCGGACGGCGCCATGACCACGATGGAAGTGCTCAGCACCGCGGTGCTGCTGCTCATCGCCGGTCACGAGACGACCGTCAATCTGATCACCAACGGCATGCTCACCCTGCTGCGCCACCCGGAGTACCTCCGCCGGCTGCGCGACGACCCGGGCCTGTCCGTGAAGATCGTCGAGGAACTCCTGCGCTACGAACCGCCGGTGCAGCTCGTGCCGCAGCGCACCTGCATCGCGGACATCGAGCTGCGCGGGGTCACCATCCCGAAGGGTTCACGCATCTGGCTCGTCCTCGCCGCGGGCAACCGGGACCCGGAGCGGTTCCACGAGCCCGACCGCTTCGACCCGGACCGCGAGGACATCCAGCACCTGGGCTTCGGCAGCGGGATCCACAGCTGCTTCGGCGCGCCGCTGGCCCGCCTGGAGGCCCAGATCGCCCTGGCCGAACTGGCCCGCCGGCTCGACAACCCGCGTCTCGTCGAGGACCCGCCGCCCTACCGCCCGAACGCGGTCCTGCGCGGCCCGCGCCACCTCGAGATCACCTTCGACGCCCTGCGCTGACACCGCCGCCCGCGCCACCCCGCCGGTTCGCACCGCGGCCCAGGCCGGGACATGGCGCGCGCTGCGACACCGGCCCGCGGCACCGGCCGGGGAGCGGCGCCCGGTGTGACACCGGGCGGCTCGCGCTGTGCCGGCGGCCGGTGCGTGACCCCCGCCCGGTCGCACGTGACACGGGAGCCACCGCCTTCGGCCCGGGGCCCTACCCCCGAGGCGCGTGCGGCATCCGTACGACCGCGACCCCTCCGTCCAGGTCCACCGTCGTGCGGTGGGGCGGCGCGCCGTCCTCCTCGTCGTCCCGCATCACCAGCGAGGACTGCCGCTCCTTCAGCTCGTCCTGCTTCCCGGGGGACAGGCTCGCGTGCAGCTGCTCGAAGCCGGTCGCCGATATCTGCCCCTGTCGTGCCCCGTTGCGCCACGGCAGCAGCCCGGCCCGCCCGGCCCGAAGCAGCAACTGGTCGGCGAACGCCACGGCGGTCAGCGCGATCACCAACCCGGGCAGGGTCATGAGGACGGCGAATTCCATGCCCCGAGTATCCGCACGCAAGGGCCGGCGTCCACCGGTCGGCCCCGGGCCGGCGGTCCTACCGCTTCAAGCCGTGGCACCTGCCTCGGCCCCGCTCGCGAGGAGGTGTGCGATGCCGGTGTCGAGCGCCGCCTTCAGGTGGGTCGAGTCACCCGTGGACATCATGATGGTCACGCCTCCCTGGATGCCCGCCAGCAGCGCGGCCGCCGTGCGGTCCACGTCGAGGGCCGCGGACACGAGGCCGTTCGCCTGGAGCGCGCGCATGCCGTGGGCGAGCTGCCGCTGCCACTGGCGCATCAGCTCGGTCACGATCGCCCGTGCTCCCGGGCTGGACCGGCCGACCTGGAGGAACAGGGCGCCCAAGGGGCAGGAGTCGCCCTGGCGTTCGTAGCGTTCCACCACGACGTCCCGCCAGCGGCGCCAGGCCTGCCACGAGTCCAGGCATCCCAGGTACGGCTGCTGGTCCTCCAGGACGCGGTCGGCCTCGAACCGGGCCACGGCCAGCAGCAGTTCGCTCTTGCCGTCGGGGAAGTAGTGGAAGAGCTGGCTCTTGCTCGTGCCGGTGCGGCCGCGGATGTCGTCGAGAGTCGTGACGGCGACACCCTGCTCGCGCAGCACCTCCGCCGCCCCCTCGACGATGCGGGCCCGGGTGGCGCGGCCCTTCGCGGTCGGAGCGTCCGGCATCGGCCTCCCCTCCTTCCTCGGCTGGACGGCTATGGACCTGCGGGTCCATTTTACGGCGGGAGAGCCCGGCTCCGAGGGGTCCGGAGCCGCCCCTGAGGACCCTTCCCGGTTTGGACTTGCTGGTCCATTCTCTGCGACGCACAGTGGTCCGCACACCGCGACAAGGGAGAGTGCGTCATGGCTGAACGACTGCGGAACAAGACGGCGCTGGTCACGGGCTCGACCAGCAACATCGGGCAGGCGATCGCCGAGGCCTTCGCCGCCGAGGGCGCCCATGTCGTCGTGTCCGGGCGCCATCAGGAACGGGGTGCGCAGGTGGTCGAGGGCATCCGGGCGGCCGGCGGTCGGGCCGATTTCCTGGCGGCGGACCTCGACGGCAGCGCGGAGGCTTCCCGGGACCTGGCCGACCGGGCCCGTGCGACCCTGGGCGGGCGGATCGACATCCTGGTGAACAACGCCGGCATCTACCCGGCTCCCGGCACCACCGACACCGACGAGAAGACCTTCGACAAGGTCTACGGCGTCAATGTGAAGGCGCCGTTCTTCCTCACCGCCGCCGTCGCCCCGGCCATGGCGGAGTCCGGCGGCGGAGTGGTCGTCAACCTCGGCTCGTGGATCGCGCGCCTGGCCGTTCCCCTCGGCGCGCTCTACAGCTCCACCAAGGGAGCCATGGAGACGCTCACGCGGGCCTGGGCCGCGGAGTTCGGACCGATGGGCGTGCGGGTGAACGCCGTCTCGCCGGGGGTGATCCTGCCCCCGGCCCCGGAGGGCGCCGAGCCGCATCCCGGCGAGATCATGATGAAGGGCACCCCGGCCGGCGGCGTCGGCACGCCGGACGCCGTCGCGCACGCCGTGGTCTGGCTGGCCAGCGACGAGGCGGCCTTCGTGCACGGGACCGTGGTCGACGTCGACGGAGGCAGGACGGGGGTCGCGGTCGTCGCCGCCTAGCGGGGGATCCAGGATCCTGGGCCCGAGCCCCGAGCCCCGACCCGAGCTCCCGTGGCGCCGTGTCCCGTGGCGCCGGCGGCCCGTGGGGGAGGAACGGCCACCGTGCACACCGAGGGCCGTCACCCGCACCGGTGACGGCCTTCGGCGCAAGCTCTCCTGTGGTGACGAGGGGCAGCTGATCCGGGTCGCTCGTGTCCGCCGTGCAGGTGTCCGTGCCGAACGTCGCCGCCGGCCTCGTCCTGGTCCTGGGCGGCCTGACCATCTACGCGGGGCCGTCCGCCGTCGACGCCGCGACGCCGGCGCGGCCGGCCACTGAGCCGGTTCCGGGCGCAAGGAAATTTTAGAAGACAACCCGTTCGACTCATGGCGTGCGGATCGAGACGCGGGTGGACATTAATGAAGAAATGTTCTCCGCAACGTTTCCCCGCGCCAGGGTCACTCATTTGCCGCGCATCTGGAGGAGTGGGAGCGACGTTAGCGGGATATGACGAAAGCAAGGCCTCAGGTCATGCCGCGCCGCGACAAGGGGGAGGGTGAATCGCCCGTGACCCGTGACGCGCAAGCGGAGAAATACGCTTACGTGACTGGTGTGGCAAACTCGGCGCTCGTGTCGCGTAACGCCTTGCGTGAGGGTGACACGCGAGTCAAGGTGCAAGTCAGTGAGTCACTGCTCCGCGAGTTCCTTGTGCTGCTGGAGGCGCTTCAGGAGGAACTGGATCAGCGTTGGAACAGTCAGGGAGAGTTCGACTGTCACGCGGACCGTGCATAAAGGGGGCGCATTCCTGTGAACCGAGAGTATGCGGATCCCTCCTTTGCGCAGCATGAATGGTATTCCGACGCATACTCATATGGGTCGGGTGCAGGCTGGCACGACACCCCTGTCGATGCCGCACACGCGGGATCACCGTTGGTGATGCCCCCCGACTCCAACTGGGACCCGGTCGAGGAACTCGCTTACCTCTTGCAGGAGGCCGTTCCGTCGGAGCCGGCGGCCGTTCCGGCGGAGCCGGTGGCCGTGGTGCCGCCACCTCGCAGCGTGCCGTCACCCGGCGTCGAGTTCAACGACCCGATGGAGAATCTGGCGAAGATCACCGCCCAGCTTCGGCCCATCCGGAACTCCTCTGCCGGGCATCGGAAGATTCGAGTCAGAAGACCCCGGATCAAATGGTTGCGAACGGGCAGCCTGGTCATCCTCGCATTCATTGCCGTCATCGCGGCGATGGTCAGCGTTTTCGGCGGCATGGTTGCCTACGCGCCTCTGCAGAGCACTTCATCCGGCACGATCCCTCAGTGGCCCGTTCTCGTGTACGGCCCTTGGATGGTGGCTTCGCTTTCCATCCTGCGTACCGCCTTGCATCGGCGCCGAGCCATGCACTCGTGGTTCATCGTTCTGCTGTTCTCCTCCGTGGCGATCATCTTGTGTGTTGCTCAGGCCGACAGGACCGTCACCGGTATCGCTGGAGCCGTCCTGCCGGCTCTGGCGTCGCTGGCGTGCTTCCAGCAGCTCGTCCGGCAGATCACATTGACCCTGCCGCCGCGGCAGGCGTCACGCCGTCACCGCCACTGACGCAGACCCGGCCGGGACCCCGGACCCCTCCTCCCGAGCACCGTCCCCCGCCGGCTCGGGCGGAGGACGGTGCGTTTTCCGTACATCCGGGTGAGCGCCGGGAGCGGCACGGCCGGGCACCACGGAGCACCGGCTCGCGCCGGTGGGGCGGATGTGGCGCGCGGGTCAGCCCACGGGCGTACCCGGTACGCGGATGAAACGGTCTCCGCAGAACGACGCGATGTTGTAGGCCCTGAACTCGTCCTTGCTGATGGTGCACACGGCCTGGTGGGCGGTGCCGTCCGCGGTCAGCAGATCCACGTAGAGGCTGTTGGGCTTCTTGTTGGGGTCGGCGGGGGTGGTTCCGCTCTCGGTGTACCCGAGAGTGGCGTCCACCACGCAGCTCGGTGCGTACGGCACGGCGGCGAGATTGATCCAGTCTCCCGGGGCCCGGCTGTCGTTGAAGAACGCGCGCCCTCTGGTGTCCGTCGTCACGCGGAACTGCGTGCCCGCGAATTCCCCGTCGTCCACGACGACAGAGGCGAGATCGCGATTCGTCACACACTTGCTGCCATTGGTTCCGGATTCGCCTGAGCCGACGTGGCTCTCCGTGCGAACGGCGCTCTGGGCGGCCGCGGGCGGGGCGACGAGAACCCAGGAGACGACCGCTCCTGCCACCGCGAAAAGCCCTCTGCCGCGCCATGCGTAACGCCTGCGGCAGCCGCCGGACCGACATGATTTCCTGCCTTCGGGCACTATCGCGCTCCTCTTCAGATCACTGGGCGACATCTCGCCTGCCCATCGGCCACCGGTCTTCGTGGCGAGGTTTCCACAGCGAACGGGTGCTTCAAGCGGGATGATCCGGTCCAATCGGTAATTCGTGTCACGGGATTCCACCGAACGGATCCAGGCCGTATCGACGCCGGCGGGTTCTCGTCGGGTGCCCGGCCTGCTGTCGGCTGATCACCGCCGCTTGGGCATTAGAGGATTCGTGCTCCGACATTCGGGGGGCGTGACGGCGCCGCCTGCCCATCAGCCGCGGGCAATGCCGGTGGACTGGTCCCTGCTCACGTGAAGGCGCTTTCACAGAAGGAGAAATGTCGAATGCGCGTTCTGCGGCGTCTGGTGTGGGGTGCGCTCGCGTCACTCCTGCTGATCGGCTCCACACCGGCGACAGTCCAGGCCGAAACGGCCCGTACATCCCGCGGCGGCGACTGCCCGGTCCACAATCGGGTCAGAGTCCCCACCGTCACCGCACCTACCGTCAAGCAGGTCTACTACCACGGCGATTGGCGCCTCGGTCCGAAGGACCTTCCCAAGACCGGCCAGATCGGCAAGATCCTGCGCGGCTACGACCCGCTCGGCGGGAAACCTCAGAGCACCTTCTTCCAGTGCTATTGGCAGGTGAATCCCGAGACCAGGGAATCCGGCTGGTGGTACCCCAGCAACAGCGGCTTCGTCATCAGGAGCCAGCAAGCGGTCGAACGGCGCGTCACTCTTCGTGCGGGCACGTTGGTGGACCTCTTCGGCAGGGGTGACCCCGGTCACTTCCTGGCGCCGGCAGGCACCCCCTTCGGCGAGCGGGCGATTCCGCCGAACAACCTCATCACTTTCGAGGCGGCTCACCCGAACGGCTATCACCTCTACCGGGTCACCAAGGACTTCACCGTCCAGGCCGGTCCGTCGAGGCCCTGGTTCGCCCAGCGTGGCCTCGGCCTGCAATATGCGACGGTGCCCACCGTCGGGCAACTGAAGAGTGCCGATTACCTGACGGAGCTGCCGGTGACCTGACGAGAGGGGACCCCACGTTCGCCTCGACCGGCGGCCGCCCCGGGCCGCCGGTCACAGTCATGACGGTCCGGAGACGGCGCGTCCGTGGGGCCCCGGTCGGCACCTGCGCGGCCGGGCGCCGGAGACTGCCCGGTGACGGGACGGCTGCCTGCGGGAAGCGGCTGTCGGCCGCGTGCGGGGACGGGCAGGAAGCTCCGGCAGCCCGGCCCCGCGGCGGTCATCGGTCACGGTCGGCGTGGACCGCGGGTGGGGCGTCAGGGGCAGCTGGGCTGGTTGACGCTGTAGATGATTCGTGTGCCGAGCCCGGGCCACTCGGTGACCGTCCACAACTGGTGGTTCGACCTCTGCACGTACAGGTCCTGGAGCCCGACGCCGCCCTGCTGATACGTGGGCTGCCGGTTGGGCCGGTCCGTCACCAGCCAGCCGAGGTTGTTCTCGCCCCTGCTGCTGTCGAAGTAGTAGCAGTGGCGCGCGCTGCCGGCGGGGTCCTGGTACGAGACGCCGCCCTGCACGTTGGTGACGGGTTGCCGGTAGACCTGCTGCGCGTTGATGGTCCTGCCGGGGGTCCGGGACGTGATGTCGCCGGTGCGCCACCGCGCGAGACGCGAGTTGCACCACACCAGGGTTCCGCCCTGACTCCGGCTGCAGTACTCACCTGTGATGAACTGCCAGCTCGACGCGGATCGGTCGAGAGTGACGTAGTCGTAGCAGGCGCGAGTGCCCCTGTTGCAGGACTGGGCCGACCCTGTGGACCAGACACCGATCTGCGGCAGCACGAAACGGGAGCCCGGAGCCCTCGGGTCGTCGGTCCGGCCCAGGTCGAGGATGTTCCGGGTGTCGAACACCCGCAGACCCCTGCGTGGGTCGGCGACGTAAAGATAGTTGTCGTGCCAGACGACGCCGCCCGCGTGGGTCGGCAGCGCCCTGAACCGGGACGCGCCGGGAGCGAGCTGGACCAGCTCCACGTGCGCGTAGCGGCCGGGGGTGCCGGCGACGAGGAAGCTGACCCGGGAACGCCTGGGCGTGCTGGAATTCGGTGCGTGCCCGTACCACGAGGTGAGAAGGACGCGATGGCCGTCGACCGTGCCCCCGGCGTGTGCGTCCTCGCTGCCGCTCATCCCCTGAGGGGTCCAGGTGGACGATGCGGAGTCCACGCTGTCGAAGCAGTACCAGTCGGCTGCCGCGACCGAGTTGCGCAGCGCTCCGATCGCGTTGTTGGCCGCGGAGCAGTGCCGGGTGGCCTGGTGGTCGGTGTAACTGGGGTTGCTGATCAGCCGGCCCGGCGTGAGCCGCGGGTACGGGAACCCGGCGATGTTCGAGGCGCGGTGGTCGGGCTCCCACGTCAGGTGGAAATCCGGTCTGGACGCGGGGTCCGACACCATCGGCCGGGGCGCCGGTGAAGGCGCGGCCGGAGCACCGGACTGCGCGTGCGCACCGGTCGGGCCGACACAGATGACGAGGGCCAGCGTGGCGACAGCCATTCGGCCCAGGAGAGCGGGAACCAAGAGAACTCCTTCTCCACGTCGCGGCCTTCGTGGCCGAGAGGCATTGCCCGATCACCGCGCCACCTCGAACGAACCACGCCGAGAAGACAGACGTGCGTGAGTACGGCGCGCGATCTGCGTGGAGGGAGTTTCGACAGGAAGCCGACTCTTCTTGACACCTCTGATGAACATTCACTCGTAAACAGCAGTTGAGCAGCCCTGCGCCGACTCCGCGGTGGCGAGATGCCGGGGCGGGCGTGGCCGACGGTCGGCCCGAGAACTGCGACAAGGCGCACACCGGCATCGACGACCCACCTTCCGGACCGTCGGCGCCGAGGACGCCGTCGGTGCCCGGGACGCCGGCGGAGCCGACTGCCTCTGACCACCCTGCCCCTGCAGAGCTATCTGGCGTTGCGTGACCAGCCCGATCGCCCGACCGGGTTCCCGGCCGATGCGCAGCCCGTCTGGCACGCCTTCTGCACCCCCGCCTTCAGCCTGGCCTGCGTCTACCAAGGCGCCTGCGACGGCACGCCCGCCCGGACCGGAGGCCAGTATTCCAACCGCGACAACCAACACGACCACAAAGGCGTTCGAGGCCCTCGGACAGCCCTCTCGGGCCTTGTCCGACCGGATCTGCCGGGAGAACGGGATGGCGCACCGGCTGATGCGCCGTACGCCCGTTGGGCCGCCACAAGGCGTTCCGGGTACTCCCCGACGACCTCCCGCTCTGAAGCAGGACCCTCGGCGGTCAAGTACCCGTTCCCACAAGGGGCTTGTGACCGATCACGATGAAGGACGTGCAGGACGGGGTGTCCGCCATCGCCCAGGAACAGCGGGCTGAGGGCTCCTCTTGGACGCCACCGAGCTGCTGAGGATGCTGGTGCCGCCGACCAGGTAGACGGTCTTGCCCTTGGGCAGCATGCGCTTCAGCTCGGTCTGGACGGAGGAGTCCAGGCCCGTGCGGGAGGTCATCAGCACCGGTCCGGGCTTCTTGCCGGCAAGCGACGTCGCTGTGGTGGCGTACGCGGAGTCCGACTTGCTGATGAGGACGGCCGAGCTCGCGTTCATCAGGCCCGGCACGCTCTTGCCGAGGGTGTTCCACGTCCACTTGGACGACGCGATGTTGGTGCCGTAGGTGTCGGCGCCGTAGACCCGGGAGATCGCGTTCTTCCGGATCGGCTGCCAGGCCACGTCGGTCCCGTCGGCCATGGGCACATGCGTCTCCGTGCCCGTGCCGAGGTCGTGGATCCATATCTGCGAACCGCTGGGGCCGGTGTCCGGGCTGCCGGTGACGTAGGTGTCGTACGCGATCCGGTCGCCTTCGGCGACCATGCGGGACGGTTGTGGTCGGCGGGGTCCGTGGTGACCTGCGTCAGCCCGGTGCCGTCGACCTTGACCGTGAAGAGCTGCTTGTGTCCGGACACGGTCCGGGTGAAGACCAGCGACTGCCCGTCCGGGGACATGCTCGGCTCGTCCGCGTCGGCGGCCAGCTTCTCGAACGCCTTGGTCCCGCCGTTGTAGACCCACACGGCCGGAGTGCCGGTCGTGGAGCAGCTCGCGTGCCGGTGCGCACGAAGGTCAGCATGCCGTTGACGGCGCCGCTGGCCTTGGAGTCACAGCCGTCGACGTCGGTGCCGAACAGGGCCTGAGGAGCGCGGGCGCTGTTGGCCACGGCCACCCGCAGTCGGCCGCCGGCGGTGAAGACGATGTCGCCTCCGCCGTACCAGAACGTCGGATCGGTCGGATGTCAGCCACTGCCCGCCGGCATGACGATGTCGTTGCCCGATATCGACTCCTGGGCGTACGTCTCCGTGCGGAGACGGCCGTCGGTGGAGCCCACGTAGGCGATCTGGCTGCCGTCGGCGGACCAGGCGGCCTGATTCGCGGTGTCGTAGAACTGGGCGCTCTTGGTCCCGTCGGGGTTGATGTAGTGCAGGGAGCCGAGTTCGTTGTACAGCAGCCTGCCGTCCGTGGCCGGCCAGCCGGCGGTGTCGGCGGTCGCCTGGCCCGGGAGCCCGGCCACGAGACCGGCCGCGAGTGCGGCGACGGTCGTGAGCGCCGCGAATCCGCGACGCGCAGAGATGTTCAATGTGCCCACACCGGTGAATGGATGGCTGCGTTGCCCCTCCCCCGAGGCGAACGGACGGCATCGTGTTCGTCGTCCGTACGGCAGCGGCGAAACCTTAGCGCCGTGCCACGGCATCTGTGGAGGCAGGGGCACCCGGTGCCGACGCGCCCGTGGACGAGTTGCCCGGTCCGCATGAGGCTTCGAAGCGTCGTTTCTGGACGCGGTGAAGATCCAGTCGGTTTCGCGGCGCCGAACGCTCTCCGCCGAGTAGTTCGTGCCTTCCAGTGAGGTTTCCTCAAGACCGATGGCAACTGTCCACCCTGGGTTGTCGAGTGGTCCGGTCTTGATGCCCCACGAGTGCTCCCGATCACGGGGGAGAAAGCGCGTTGATCCATCAGCACTCCGACGACGCGCGACAGGAAGAGGTCGCTGCCGGCCTCGACGCCACCGTTCAGAAGGCCCGTGCCGCCGCGAGGAAGAAGGAGCCCGACAAGCCTTCTGGCGCGAATCTGGCACGCGACGAGTGATCGCGACGGAAAGCAAAAAGGCCCGGGTCTCTGACCTGGGCCTTCTCCATGGAGCGGGTGACGAGAATCGAACTCGCGCTCTCAGCTTGGGAAGCTGATGTTCTACCATTAAACTACACCCGCGTAAGACGCCGGTGGAACCGGTGTCCAATGCCCGCCCACTGTACCTCATGCCTGGCCCCCGGCACTGAAGCCGCGGGGCCCGGTCGCGTTTTCGGGTGTGGACACGGCTGCGGGCGGCTGGAGTTGGGGCGTACGGTGGAGGTGTGGGAGAGGGCCCGCGCGGGACCGGAGTGCCGCCTGGAGGGCCATCCCTTTCATCCCGTAATGTGGCTTTCGTCGTCAGTCAGACGCGCTCTTGGGGAAGGGACTCTGAGGACTTGATGGAGCACACCGTCGTCCGTTGTGCCGAGGGGCACGTGTTCAGCACCGCTTCGTTCCCGATGCAGCAGGCCGAGCGGCTCGGCCCCGGCCGGCTGGTCCGGTGCCCACGCTGCGCCCGGCTCCGCAGTGTGGTGCCGGTCGTACTGGAGAAGCGGTAACGAGCAGGACGGGCGCGCGGCGTCATCACGATTGTGGTGGCTCCGCGCGCCTTGCGTATCCTCAAGGCGTGCTTCTCTCAGACAAGGACATCCGGGCCGAGATCGACGCCGGGCGGGTGCGGATCGATCCCTACGACGAATCCATGGTGCAGCCGTCGAGCATCGACGTGCGGCTCGACCGCTACTTCCGGGTGTTCGAGAATCACCGCTACCCCCACATCGACCCGTCGATCGAGCAGACCGACCTGACCCGGCTCGTCGAGCCCGAGGGCGACGAGCCGTTCATCCTCCATCCAGGGGAGTTCGTGCTCGCCTCGACCTACGAGGTCATCTCCCTGCCGGACGACCTCGCCTCGCGCCTGGAGGGCAAGAGCTCGCTCGGCCGGCTGGGTCTGGTGACGCACTCCACCGCCGGGTTCATCGACCCCGGGTTCTCGGGCCACGTGACCCTTGAGCTGTCCAACCTCGCGACGCTGCCGATCAAGCTGTGGCCGGGCATGAAGATCGGGCAGCTGTGCATGTTCCGGCTCAGCTCGCCCGCCGAGTTCCCGTACGGCAGCGACCGGTACGGGTCCCGCTACCAGGGCCAGCGCGGGCCGACGGCGTCCCGGTCCTACCTCAACTTCCATCGGACCCAGGTGTGAGCGGCGAGGACGTGAGCGAGATCAGCCCCGTACGGGAGAACCTCACCTACGAGCAGTTCGGCGGCGCAGTCCGCGAGCTCGCCCAGACCATCGCCGACGACGGGTACGAGCCGGACATAGTGCTCTCGATCGCCCGCGGTGGCGTCTTCGTCGCCGGAGGCCTCGCCTACGCCCTCGACTGCAAGAACATCCACTTGGTGAACGTGGAGTTCTACACCGGCGTGGGCACCACCCTGGACATGCCCGTCATGCTCGCGCCGGTCCCCAACGCGATCGACTTCTCCGACAAGAAGGTCCTGATCACCGACGACGTCGCCGACACCGGCAAGACGCTCAAGCTGGTGCACGACTTCTGCGTCGAGACCGTGGCCGAGGTCCGTAGCGCCGTGATCTATGAGAAGTCCCACTCGCTCGTGAAGTGCGAGTACGTGTGGAAGCGCACCGACGACTGGATCAACTTCCCGTGGAGTGTTTTGCCTCCAGTACACAGGTTGGGCGAGGCGTCCAAGGAGAACAAAGAAGCGCTCTGACTTGGCACTTCGGCCTGTGCGAGTGCCGTATGCGCCGCCTCTGAGCAGGGCGGCGCTGTTGCCGACCGTCCTCGTCCGTCGCCGCCCGCCACCCTCGGACGGCCCAGGGACCGCCCGGCTTCGACCGTCGTCCATTCGCCGCGGCGGTCGGCGGAGCCACCGGCTCGGTCAGGGATGGATCAGGACGAGTGTCACGGTGGGCGAGAACGTGCCCATTGCGCTGAGCAGCCAATAGGTCCGAGCGGCGAGTGAGGTGCGGCGCGCAAGGGCGCGGTTGGCTGTCCACCACAGCAGCGTGTACAGGCCGACGATGGGCAGGATGATCACGAGCCAAAGGGCCATGCCGTCGTTCTCCGTCGGTTCCGGATGGCTCCAGTTGGCCGCCAGGAACCACAGCAACCAGATCGGCACCACCCCCGGGACTCCGAGCAGCAGGTTCACGCCCAAGGCCGTCGGCCACCGTCTGATCATCGCCACCCTCCCCTTGATCGACTGTGGCGACGGTACAACGAAGGTCGGCGGAATCTTCATGGGCGCGTCAAGTCGTACGCGATCTTGAAAGCCGTCGTGGCAGCGATGTCACCGTGGGGTCGGATCCCACCCCCACCGCTGATGAACGGCCGCTGGCGGGTTTGCCCTGAGCGCGTCAACGGGAGCCACTCCATGCCCCGACCCTGGTCAGGAACTGCGCTTTCGTGTGCGGCGCTTCTGCTTATGACGGTCTATGAGTTCTCCGGCGACGACGATGATCCCTGCGAGGAGTGCGCTCGCGTACCAGCTGTTCGGGCTGCCGGTCATCCGGGCCACCGACCAGAACATCACGGTGACGACGATCCAAGCCATGGCCCAGGTCAGGAGGTCCGGCCGGGCCGGGCGTAGGTCCTTCACGGGAAATGACGGCACATGCACCGACGGCTGCCTGCGCTACAGCTTCGCGGGCACGGCCACGACCCCGGCGGTCAGCGCGACCGGCGACTTCGTGGACGTCCAGTGGCCGACCGCGGTCGGCGGCGGGTCGCGGCGCGGGCGTCGCCCGCGGGGGGACTTCCGCCTCCGGTCGCGCCGGCACATGAGTGAGGGGCTCTCCGGGCGATCCCGGGGAGCCCCTCACGCATGTGCGCGTGGGGTGCCGGCCCGCTAGAACGTGCCCAGCTTGACGATCGACAGGATCGCGATGAGCTGGATCGCCGACGCGGCCAGGGCCTTCGGCCAGGGCAGGTCGTGGGAGCGGCTGACCATGAGGGTCAGCAGGGCGCCCGCCCCGATCCAGGTCGCCCAGCCGAGCAGCTGGACGAAGGAGGCGTCGCCGCCGAAGAACATGGCGACGACCAGGCGCGGGGTGTCCGTGATCGACATGATCAGCATGGACAGGCCGACCGTGGGCTGCCAGGCGCCGTCGCCGCCGAGCTGGCGGGCCAGCGTGTGGGTGACCACGCCCAGGATGAAGGTGCTGATGACGATGGCGACGCCGGTCGTCAGGACGATCGGGACGGCGTTCGACAGGGTCGCCTCGATCGCGTCCTCGCGTGCGCCGTCGAAGCCGAAGACGGCCATCAGACCGTAGAGGAACGTCACGATGAGGGCCGGGGCCCACATCGTGTAGTCGCGCATCTGCAGGAAGGTCTGGTTCGGGGCCGTCACGATGCCCCTGAGCAGGTCCTTCCAGTGCAGCCGCGGGCCTATCGGCGGAGCCGCCGCCTGGCCGGCCCGGTAGGTCTCGCCCTGGCTGTAGGGGTCCTCGCCGATCGAGAAGGCCTGGGTGTGACCGGGGCTGTTCGCCGCGTACGGGTCCGGGCCCTGCTGGGGGTGTCCGTCACCGAAGTACTCCGGCTCGCCGTGGCCGCCGTGGGCCTGCGGCCAGCCGCCCTGCTGGCCGCCTCTGTACTGCTGCTGGCCCCCGTACTGCTGCTGCGGCGGCGCAGGCGGATAGCCGTACGGCTGCTGCCGGCCCTGGGGGCCCTGCTGTCCGTACGGTGCTTGGTGTTGTTGCGGGCGCGCCTGCGGGGAACGGTTGTCCCGGGCGCCGCGTCCGATCCTGAATCCAGCCACGTCATCGAACGTACCTGGTCCCGGGGACCGACGTGCGGGGCCCGGGGCAACGGGCCCTTCATTGGGGCCGACCTGTGACATCCCCTAAGGGATTCCCCAGCCGCCCCCTACAGGCCGCCCTACGGGGAGTTCGCACCAGACGTACTTGCCGGAGCCCGCCCCAACGGCCGCCCGGGGTCACCCGGAACGGACCCCAGTCGTCTGCGTACGCCCTGACCAGGCGGAAGCCGCGACCGGCCTAGCCGGTGAGGGGGCGTTCGGCGAGGGTGGTGCCGGGTCCGTGTCCCATGCGCCCAGGCGGAGGGACGGGCCCGACTGTGGGGAGTTTCCGGAC
Organism: Streptomyces sp. 142MFCol3.1; assembly: GCF_000424945.1. Classification (NCBI taxonomy): domain Bacteria; kingdom Bacillati; phylum Actinomycetota; class Actinomycetes; order Kitasatosporales; family Streptomycetaceae; genus Streptomyces; species Streptomyces sp. 142MFCol3.1. The sequence goes on along the minus strand of NZ_AUKV01000002.1, from coordinate 297,236 downwards.
GCGGAAGCGCAGCTCAACCGGTGCCGGAGGCTCTGCACACGATGGAAGTCGTGTCCACCACGCCCGGCGGACTCGCCGCCCTCATACGTCGCGTGCGCCTCAGCCGGTGATCGGCGTCCCGAACCTCGGCGTTCCCGTGGTCGGGATGCCCAGCGTGGCCGGGCCGAAGGACACCCCTCCCGTGGTGGTGATACCCGAGGACGCGCCGCGGAGTGACCAGAGCGCGCCGTCGGAGTCGTTCTCCCCGGTGGCGCCGATGGCGAGGTCCGCCTTGCCGTCGGCGTTCGTGTCGGACAGGCGTACCGCGTCGCCGAACCGGTCGTCGGCCTCGGCGGTGCCCGGGACGCCCGCCGTGTCCTGGGAGTACGCGCGGGAACCGGTGCCGGTCGGGCCGTTCGCCGTGCCGTAGACCACCGTGACCGAGCCGGTGTAGCCGTCGTCGCCGATCGTCTCCTGGGGGGCGCCGATGGCCAGGTCGGGGTGGCCGTCCGCGTTGATGTCGCCGACGGAGACCGAGGCGCCGAAGGAGTCCCACTCCTCGGAGGCTCCGGGGATGCCGGACGTGTTCTGGGTGATCGACCGGGCGGCGCGGCCGGTGTCGACGCCCGAGGCGCAGCCGTACCGGATCGTGACGCCGCCTGCGTAGTCGGTGGTCATCCAGGAGCTCGGCTCGAGCGGGTTGCCGGTGACGATGTCGCCGTAACCGTCACCGTCGAGATCGGCGACGGAGGTCTGCGTACCGTTGGCGACGTCGCCCCAGTACGTGATGTCCTGGGCGCTCTTGGCGAAGAGGTAGAGGGAGTTGGTGAACGTCTCCTGCGTCTCGGCGCGCACGTTGCCGCCGACCACCAGGTCGGAGATCCCGTCGCCGTTCACGTCGCCCGTGGCGAGGGAGGCGACGCCGCCGCTCGCGTTGGTGACGGGGGTGGTGATGCCGCCCATGCCGTCGGGTACGCCTTTCCGGCTCACTCCGCCCTGGGTGAAGAAGACCGTGTTCTTGCTCTCGCCGATGACGAGATCGATGATGCCGTCGCCATCGAGGTCACCGGCGGCGAGGGTCTGACCGGACTCGTAGAATCCGGTGCCGAGCGGGAGGCTCCCCGCCGTGCCGGTGAGCCCGGAGGAACTGCCCCACAGGAAGGTGACGGCACCCTGAGGGGCGTCGCCCACGTTCTCGCCGGGCGTGCCGACCGCGAGATCCGTGTAACCGTCGCCGTCGAAGTCGCCTGCCGCCGTCGCCGTGCCGAAGCCGTCGTCCTTCTCGGGCGTGCCGGGCACACCGGACGTCGCCTGGGAGATCACCTTCTTCTTGGTGGAGGTCAGCCCGCTCTTCGAGCCGTACGTGACTACGACGGCACCGGCGCCGGTGACCGAGCCGGCCGTGGCCTTCGGGGCGGAGACCACGAGGTCGCCGTACCCGTCGCCGTTGAAGTCGGCCTGCGGGACCGTCGTGGAGTCGGCGGCCGCGGCCGAGACGGTGAGCAGGCCGCCCGTCAGCGCGGCAGCGGTGGCCGTCGCGAGGGCGAGTCGCAGGTGCGGGTGACGCTTGTGCATGCGGGGTTCTCCTGCGGCATGCGGGGGATGCCTGGCCGGCATCCGTAGTCGATGGGGCTGAACCGCCTGCGTTTGCTCGGAGTTGGCCTGGGCTTTGTGTGGCGGTTGCGATCAGGAGACACGTGTGAGGTGTCTGGGGTTGTACGCGAATTCAGGAAAGTTGAGGGAAATTCAGGAACTCGGGAACGGCGGAGCCGGGGAGATGAACGGGGCGCTCGGGACATGCGGAGGGGCACCCCGTGGCGTGCTCGGTCGGCGGCCGCGAGATGCCCCTGGGCTCGGTGTGTCAGCCCGCGAGTACGTCCCCGAAGTAGGCGAGACCCGACGGTCCGCCCAGCGTCGTGCTGCCGAAGGACTTGGAGCCGGTCGCGGTGATGCCGGAGGTGGTGGTCTTGAAGTACCACACGGCGCCGGCGCCCGCGTTCTCGCCGTACGCGCCGACCGACAGCTCGGCGCGGCCGTCCGCGTTGATGTCCGAGAGCTTGACCTCGCTGCCGAAGTAGTCGTCGGACTCGGCGGTGCCGGGGACCCCGGTGGTGTTCTGGGAGAAGGACTTGGAGCCGGTGCCGGTCAGGCCGGTGGCGGAGCCGCGCAGGACGGTGACCTGGCCCGCGTGCCTGATCGAGCCGATGTACTCGCTGTTGGCGCCGATCGCGACGTCTGCGTACCCGTCGCCGTTCGTGTCGCCCGACGACAGGCTCCAGCCGAAGCCGTCGTTCTTCTCGCCGGCGCCCGGAACGCCGGCGGTGTCCTGCGTGATGCGGACGGGCGTACGGGTGCTCAGGCCGCCCGCCGCGCCGTACGTCACCGTGACCGCGCCGCCGAGCCCGCCGTTCGGCTCGTCCGTGGACTTCTCCATGAAGTTGCCGGTGACGATGTCGCCGAAGCCGTCCTTGTCGACGTCCGCGATGGTCGCCGCGTAGCCGCCCGCGACCTTGGCGCCCGCCTTGAGGCCGGTGGCGGAGCCGGTGTAGAGAACGCTGCGGGTGCGGTAGCCGTCGGTGATCTCCTGCTGGCCCATGACGAGGAGGTCGGTCGCGCCGTCGCCGTTCACGTTGCCCGCGACGATCCTGTCGGAGTTGATTCCGGTCTGCCCGTACGTGTCGATGCCCGTGAGGGACACCGCCTGGCCCGTACGGGAGACGGGGCCCTTGAAGATGTTCAGCTCGGGGTAGGCGAGGTTGACGGCGGCCAGGTCGGTGTGGCCGTCGCCGTCGAAGTCGCCGGTGGCGACGGACCAGCCCAGCTCGTTTCGGTTCTCGGGCAGCGGCGAGCTGATGTCGGTGCCGGTCTTGATGCCGGTCGAACCGCCCCACAGCACGGTGAGGGCGCCGGAGTCGCCGGTCGAGCCGATCTGCTCGCCGTGCACGCCGACGACGATGTCCGTGTAGCCGTCGCCGTCGAGGTCGCCGGTGGTCAGACGGTCGCCGAAGTAGTCGCCGGACTCGGGCACCCCGGGGATGCCGGTGGTGTCCTGGCTGATGATCTGCCGCTTGGTGGTGTCGAGGCCGCTCGCGGTGCCGTAGACCACGGCGACGTATCCGGCGCCGGACTTCCCGGCGACCTTGGCGATCGGCGCGGCGATCGCGAGGTCGCGGTAGCCGTCGCCGTTGAAGTCGCCGGTCAGGCCGGAGGGCGCGGCGGAGGCGGTGGCCGCGGGCAGGGCGGTGAGCAGGCCGGTCGTCAGGGTCGCGGCCAGCAGGAGGGTGCGCTTGCGCATGTGGGTTCCCCGTTCATGAATGCAGGAGGTCTGCGAGTGCGGAAGGCTCACGAAGGATGGAGGTCGGGCGAGCCGTCGCCGTTGAAGTCGTCGTAGTGCTTGGCGACGGCGGCCGAGGCCGGGGCGCCCAGGACGAGCGGGGTGAGGCCCGCTGCCGGGAGGGAGGCAGCGACGGCCGCGGAGGTACGTCGGCGCATGGGGATGCTCCTTGGAGGCCAGCCGCTGAGAGCCGTGCCGTAGCCGGGGATGCCCGTGGCGGAGCCGACGGTGGTGCTCTGGGCACCGATGGCGAGGTCGCGGTGGCCGTCGCCGTTGAAGTCGTACGACTTCGCGGCCGCGGCGCGGGCGGTGCGCAAGGCGGGGGCTCCAGGGGGAGGCCGGGCCCGTGATGGGTCACGGGCCCGGCGCACTCAGAAGGGGACGGCTCAGTCGGCGAAGAGGGCGCCGAACTGCGGCGTGCCGTCCGTCGAGACGCCCGAGGTGCTCGGGGAGACGGTGCGCGAGCCGCTCGTGGTGATCGTCGTGCCGTTGGAGGGCAGGTAGGTCACCGCGCCGTTGGCGCTGTTCTCGTACGAGCCGACGAGCAGGTCGGCCTTGCCGTCGCCGTTGACGTCGTCGAGCTTCACGTCCGCGCCGAAGAGGTCGCCCTTCTCGTCGTTGCCGGGGACACCCGCCGTGCTCTGGGCGAAGGCCTGCACGCCCGAGGAGACCGTGACGCCGCTCGCGGAGCCGTACATGACGGTGACCATGCCGGTGTTGGTGACACCGTCGATGTCCTCGTTCGGGGCGCTGACGACGAGGTCCTGGTAGCCGTCGCCGTTGACGTCGCCCATGTCCAGGTCCCAGCCGAAGGCGTCGCCCTTCTCCGAGGTGCCGGGCACGTTGCCGGTGTTCTGGGTGATACCGGAGGTGTTGGCGGGACCCGACGCGGAGCCGTAGGTGATGTTCACCTTGCCGCCGTCGGCGGAGCTCGGGATGGTCGTGCCGTCGTCGGTCTTGCTGTCCCAGCCCGCGCCGCTGACGATGTCGCCGTAGCCGTCGCCGTTGATGTCGCCGATCGCGGTGATGATGCCGGGCTTGAGGGCCTGGGCGGACGAGGCGCTCAAGCCGTTCGCCGAACCGGGCAGGAAGTAGTTGGTGTTCCAGCCGTAGTCGGTCTGGGTCTCGAAGCCGTCGACGATCAGGTCGGTGCAGCCGTCGCCGTTCACGTCGCCGGCGGTGAGGCTCATCGGGCCGTACGGGGAGTCGTTGGTGCCCGACTGGATCGGGGGCTTGAGCGCGGTACGGCCCTCGATCGCCTCACCGTAGGCGCTGATGCCGCCCCGGAAGATGTAGATCGTGCTGGACGAGTTGCCCACGGCCAGGTCGGCCTTGCCGTCGCCGTCGAAGTCACCGGCGGCCAGGTCCTTGCCCCAGTAGTCGTGGGAGGAGGCAGCCGGGTCGGCAATGGTCACGCCCTTGCCGGTCAGGCCGGACGCCGAGCCCCACAGGACGGCGAGGGTGCCGCCGTTGGTGTCGGTGCCGACCTTCTCCCACGGAGTGGCCACGGCGAGGTCGTCGTACCCGTCGCCGTTGAAGTCGGCGTAGGCCGTCTCACCGCCAAAGCCGTCCCCGGCCTCGGCGGTGCCCGGGACGCCGGTGGTGTCCTGGCTGATCGTCGAGCGCTTGGCGGACGATACGCCGGTGGCGGTGCCGTAGAGCGCGACGATCTGGCCGGCGCCCGCGTGGCCGCTGACGTAGGCACCGTGGGCGGAGGCGACGACGTCGCCGATGCCGTCGCCGTTGAAGTCGGCCTTCGCCGTCTTGAAGGAGTCCGCGGCCGTCGCCGTCGCGGCCGAGAAGGTGAGCAGACCGCCCGTCAGCGCGGCAGCGGTGGCCGTCGCGAGGGCGAGTCGCAGGTGGTGCGGGTGTCGCTTGTGCATGCGGGGTTCTCCTGCGGCATGCGGGGACGCGTGGCGCGCGTCCGTAGTCGATGAGGTGCCGTCCGCCCGCGTTTGCCCGGAGTTTTCCGGAGCTCCGCCGGGAGTTGGCGATCAGGAGACCGGCGGAGGTGAGGAAGGGTTGTACGGGAGTGCAGAAGATTTTTGAGGTCGGTGAGGCAACTGGGGCGTACGGGATGAAAGGGTTTTCCGTACGCCCGGCCTCGGGTGGTCACTGCACGCCCGGCTTCGGGTGGTTCCCGTACGCCCGGCCTCGACGAGTGGCCTCGACATGTCCTGCCTCGGGCGATCCCTACCTGGCCAGCACCCCGCCGTACGCCGGCGCCCCGGCGAGGCCCAGTTTCGCGGGCGTGAGTGAGACGGCGGGCAGCCGCGGGTGGTCGCCCGCGGAGGGGCGGTACCAGACGCCGCCCGAGGAAACCGTGGTGGAGCCGCTGGTGGACGCGTTCTCGCCGGGGGCGCCGATCACGAGGTCACCGTACGCGGCTCCGTCGTAGTCGGCCGCCGCCAGCGCCGCGCCGAAGTGGTCGCCCGCCTCCGCCGTGCCCGCGACACCGGTGCTGTTCTGGCTGAAGGACGGGCCGGTGAACACGCCGTCATAGCCCGCCTCCATCTCCCAGAACGCCCCCGCCTCCGCGGCGGAGCCGACCGCCTCGTGGCTCGCGCCCGCGAGCAGGTCGTCGCCGCTGCCGTCGAGGTCGGCGACCACGAGCGAGGCGCCGAAGTTGTCCTCGGCCTCCGCCGTGCCGCCCACGTACGGCGAGGACTGGGTCGTGCAGGTCACCTTGCCGCCGAGCGTGGAGCCGGGGGCGCCGTACACCGTGGCGATCGCGCCGCCCAGGCGGTCCTCGCAGTACGTGCCGTCCGCCTCCGGGTCGGGCTGGACCTCGCCGATGGCCAGGTCGGCGCGGCCGTCGCCGTTGAAGTCGCCGGAGGCGAGCGCGGTGCCGGAGTCGGAGACGTGCCAGGTGGTCTGCCAGCTGCCGGAGGCCAGGGTGCGTACGCGGGTGCCGGAACTCTCCATGCCCTTGTAGGTCACCGCGAAGTCGTCCGTGCCGTCACCGTCGAAGTCGGCGCTGGTCAGGGCGCGGGCGCCACCGAAGTCGTACCCCTCGACGAGGGAGAGGGGCGCCTGCGTGGTGAGCGGGCCCGGGCGCAGCATCGTCGCCCCGCCCTCCTCGCCCTGCACGCTCAGCACCAGGTCCCGGTCGCCGTCACCGTCGTAGTCGCCGGCCGTGACCAGCTTGCCGAGCTGCTGGTCGGCGACGCCCTTGGCCACCGTGAGCCCCGACGTGAGGCCGCGCGCCGAGCCCCACAGGACGTACGCGGCGCCCTCGTGGTCGCCGGCCGAGGAGCCGATCTGCTCGCCGGGGGCGGTCACCGCGAGGTCGGCGTAGCTGTCGCCGTTGAGGTCCGCGGCCTGGACGGCGTAGCCGAACCTGTCGCCCGCCTCCGCCGTGCCCGGGATGCCCGAACTCGCCTGACTGATCTTGGACGAGGAGCCGCCGAGGCCGTCCGGCGAGCCCCACAGCACATGGACGAAACCGGCCCTGGTCCGGCCGTCGGCCGTGCCCCCCGGGACGCCGACCGCGAGGTCGGGGAAGCCGTCGCCGTTGAAGTCGCTCTTCACGGCGGGGGCCGCCGTGGCGGCGGGTGCGGCGAGGCCCGCCAGACCGAGGACGACCGCGGCGCACAGGACGGCGGCGGAGAGGGCCTTAGGGGACACGAGGGTTCTCCCATTCTCGTAGGGGGCAATGGTTCAGCGGGCGGGGGCCGGTTGGGGACGACCGGCCGGGGCGGTGGCGCAGGACTGGGCCTGCGAGTCCGCTCAGCGCAGGACGGTGCCGAACCGGAGGCCGGCGCCGCCGAGGCCGAAGTCCGCGCCGTTGAAAGAGGTGGCATACGACGTGGTGGGCCCGGTGGTGGTACCGCGCAGGACCCAGACGGCGCCGGCGTCGGCCGCCGTGCCGATGTCCTCGCCGGTGGCGCTGATCGCGAGGTCGGCGCGGCCGTTCCTGTTGATGTCCTTGAGGCGGACGGCGGAGCCGAAGTGGTCGCCCGTCTCCGGGGCGCCGGGCACGCCCGAGGTGGCCTGGTGCCAGGAGGTGCCGCCGCCGAGGATCCCCGAACCGCCCTTCAGCAGCACTACGTTGCCGACGGCCCCGACCGTCCCCACCGTCTCGCCGGGGGAGCCGGCCGCCACGTCCGCGTAGCCGTCGCCCGTCATGTCGCCGGCCGCGACCGAGGCGCCGAAGCCGTCACCGGCCTCGTCCTCGCCGGGGACGCCGGCACTGGACTGGTCGTACGTCCGCGAGGGCCAGCCGTCCGCGCCGAGCCCGGCCGCGTTGCCGCCCCAGACCACGATCTTTCCGCCGTCACCCGCCTCGGGATCGCCGAGCACCAGATCGTCGTAGCCGTTCTTGTTCAGGTCGGCGTGGGCGAGCTGTGCCTCGTCGAAGGCGCCGCTCTCGGCGCTCTGGAAGAGGGGCTTGTAGAAGTAGCCGATGTCACCGGGGCCGCCGCGCAGGTAGCCGGCCCAGCCGTGGCCGCTCGCGCCTTTTTTGCCGAACAGGATGTAGTCGCTGCCCTGGGTGTTGGAGAAATGGCCGCCGACGATGCCGTCGAGGGTGACGTCGGCGGGGAGGAAGTCCACCTCAGGGCCGAACGCGGTGCCGGGGACCCCCTCCGTGTACCACCAGAAGCGGTTGGCGGAGACGACGGCCAGGTTGCCGCCGGCGTCGCCGTCGAGGTCGACGAAGGAGGCGCCCTCACCGAAGCGGACGTCCTCGGCGGTGGGTGCGTTGAGGACCATACCGCCGGTCCTGAAGCCGCTCGCCCCGCCCCACACGATCGTCATCGACCCTCCGGCCCTGTCGGTCACCCTCTCGCCGGGGGCGCCGACGATCAGGTCCGCGAAGCCGTCGCCGTTCACGTCCCCGCTGGTCACATTCTCGCCGAACTCGTCCTCGGCCTCGGTGACCCCGGGCACGCCGGAGGTGTTCTGCGTGACGGTCACGGAGCGGGAGGGGGAGACACCGGACGAGGACCCCCAGGTCACCGTCACGGAGTTGGCCTTGGGCGTGCCGACGACCAGGTCGCGGTAGCCGTCGCCGTTGAAGTCGTCCTTCAGCGCGGACGCGGCGGACGCGGACCCGGCCAGGGGCAGCGTGAGCCCCGCCGCGGCGAGCCCGGCCACGGCAGCCGCTACGGCCAGTTTCTTTGCACGCATGAGTTCACTCCCAAAGCCTGGGGCACGGGTTTCCTGTGTGTGACCCACGAGGCGTACGAAGAGTTGTGCGCGGATGGCCGGAAGGTGAACCCCGGCTACTTCAGCCGCAGCGGTACGCCGATGTCGTCGGGCGTGAACAGCCGCACCGCCTTGGCGTCGAACCCGGTATCCGTCCCCCGCAGCACCAGATACGCGCCCTTCCTCTTCTCGTACAGCGGCGCGAAGACGACCGCGTCGGCGTGGTCGTCGCCGTCGACGTCGAGGAGCGGAGGCCGGTGGCCGAAGGCGTTCCAGTGGTACGGGTTCGGGGTGCCGGGCAGCCCCTCGGTCTCCGTGTCGACCACCTGCTCGCCGTCCAGGGACTGCACCCCGTCCGGTCCGCCCGGCAGCAGCGTCACCTTGCCGTCGTGGCGCCGGAAGCCCGGGGTGTTCACCACGACGTCCGGCTTCCCGTCGCCGTCGACGTCCCCGGCGGAGGGCGACGAGCCGAAGTCGATGCGGCGCCGGTCGGCGGTGTCCATGCCGCCGATCACGGTCTCCTTCCGGCCCGTGTTCAGGCCGGACTTCGCCCCGTAGAGGATCGTCAGCGCACCGCCCGCGCCGGGCATCTCCGCGGGGGCCGCGCTGAGCTGGGTGGGCAGCAGCAGGTCGGTGAGGCCGTCGCCGTCCGCGTCGCCCGCCGCAGGGGTGCGGGGGCCGTCCTGGGTCGCCACCGCGGCCGCGATACGGCTCTCCTGGCGGGTGTCCCGGACGAGGCCCCGCTCACCGCCCTCGTAGGAGCCGACGGTGTGCAGGTCCCCGGGCGCGGACTCGTCCTCCTCGGAGTCGAAGGAGTACGTGAACACCACCTCGGCCTTGCCGTCGCCGTCGAAGTCGCCGGTGGTGGCCGTGGTGGGCGTGGCGTAGCCGTGCTGGCCCAGGTCGAGTACGGCCTGGCGCTTCGGTTTTCCCGTGCGGTCGAAGGGGCCGTAGAGGAGCAGGCCGTCGCCGCCCGCCTCGGTGGCGTTGGGGTCGCCGGAGCCGCCGTGGCCGCCGTCGAGGAGGTCCACGGAGCCGTCGCCGTCGAAGTCGGCTGCGGCCAGCGGGCGGAAGCCGTCGGGCACGTCGAGCCGCCGGGCGGCGGCCAGCCCGTGCGCGCCGCCGAACAACGCGAAGGAGCCGCTCACGGTCCCGCCCGCGCCACGGCTGCCGACCAGGTCCGTGAAGCCGTCACCGTCGAGGTCGGCGCGCAGGGGCGGCGACATGAACGAGGCGTACGGGCGGCTGCCGGCCGAAGTCCGCTGCGCCGTCGCGGTGTCGAGGCCCTCGCGCGAGCCGTAGACGACGACCAGTGTCGCCGCGTACTTCTTCTTGTCCTTGGACGTCGATTCCACGATGTCGGTGAAGTCGTCGAAGCCGTCGCCGTTGAAGTCGCCGGAGTCGGGGTGCGCGGCAGGTTTCCCGGCGGTGGGACGGGAGGAATGGCCGGTGTCCGAGGAGCCGTCCCGGAGGTCGTCCTGTGTGCTGCATCCCGTGGTCGCGAGCAGCGCCGGGAGCAGGAGGGCGCAGCCCAGGGCGGTGATCGGTCGGGGTGCGCGCATCGGTGCTCCAGGCGTGGTGGGACTTCGGGCACTGCTTCTGTTTCGGGGGTGACTCGTGAGGTCGGTGAAGGGTTGTACCGTCACCGGCTCAGGAACTCGGCGGTGGAGAAGGCGACGGCGGGCTCGGCGGCGACGACGCTCCCCTTCCCTCCGTTCTTCGTTCCCGGGTAGACCGCGATCGTGTCCTTCGTCTCTCCCCGGCACGTCCGCACGGCCAGGTCCGCCAGCCCGTCCCCGGCGAAGTCGGCGACGACCAGGACGCGGGTCGTGCCCCGGGCGGAGGGCTTCACGGTGGTCATGTCCGAGGCGGACGGTCCGGCGGTACGTCCCCGGAAGACCTTCAACTCACCGCCGCTGGAGACGAGTTCATCAAGCCCGTCCCCGGCGAAGTCACCCGCGTCGAGGGCCGTGCCGGGGACGTCCAGTGTGGCGTGCCGGGTGCCCGGGAATGGTCACGCCCTTGCCGGTCAGGCCGGACGCCGAGCCCCACAGGACGGCGAGGGTGCCGCCGTTGGTGTCGGTGCCGACCTTCTCGGAGGGGGAGCCGACGGCGAGGTCGTCGTATCCGTCGCCGTTGAAGTCGGCGTACACCGTCTCGACGCCGAAGAAGTCGCCGGACTCGGCGGTGCCTGGAACGCCGGTGGTGTTCTGACTGACCATCGAGCGCTTGGCGGACGATACGCCGGTGGCGGTGCCCTGGAGCGCGACGACCTGACCGGCGCCCGCGTGGCCGCTGACGTAGGCGCCGGGCGCCGAGGCGCCGATGCCGTCGCCGTTGAAGTCGGCCTTCGCCGTCCTGAAGGAGTCCGCGGCCGTCGCCGTCGCGGCCGAGAAGGTGAGTGGAGTCCGGTGGGGCGCCGGACCGAAGCCCGGCGCCCCACCGGAAAGCCGCTTTCGGAAGGTCAGCCGATGAGGCCGGTACCGAACGCGCCGTAGGTGCGGGACAGGCCGAAAGCGCCGGGGCCGAACGAGCGGGCGCCGCTGGTGGTGACGCCGCCCGACGAGCCGAGCAGCGCGGTGACGGCGCCGACGCCCTCGTTCTCGAAACTCGCACCGATGGTGAAGTCGGCCTTGCCGTCCTTGTTCACGTCGGACAGCAAGCCGTCGGACCCGAAGTAGTCCATGGACTCGGCGGTGCCAGGGACGCCGGTGGTGGCCTGGGAGAGGGTGCGGCCCCCGGTGCGGGAGACACCCGATGCCGAACCGTTCATCAGCACCGTCGCGCCGGTGTCCTCGGCCGTGCCGATGTCCTCGAAGGGGACGCCGATGGCGAGGTCGCCATAGCCGTCGCCGTTGGTGTCGCCGATGGAAACGGAGCCGCCGAAGCCGTCCCCCTCCTCGTCGGTGCCGGGAACACCTGTGGAGTCCTGGGTGAGTTCGGCCATCGGGACGTCGCCGTTGATCGGGCCGCCTTCGGAACCGCGGATGACGACGACCTTGCCGCCGGGGCTGCCTTCGTGGCCGTCCTCCTTGGAGAAGACGTTGCCGAGGGCGATCTCGTCGTAGCCGTCGCCGTCGATGTCGCCGAGGGCGATGGAAGTGCCGCCGTTCAGCGGGCGCGGCACGGACGTCTCCAGGCCGGAGGTGGTGCCGAGGTAGGCGACGCCCTTGGTCCAGTCGCCTGAGCCGTCGGAGTTGAGGGCAGTGCGGTAGGTGAGGACGAGGTCGGCCTTCTTGTCGCCGTTGGTGTCGCCTGCCGCCATGGCGTCGATGCCGTACTTCGCCTTGTCGGGCAGGCCGATCTTCTGGGTGGATCCGGTGGTGCCGGAGGTGGTGAAGCGGCCCCGGACGACGTACGCGTGCGAGGAGCTCGTGCCGACGGCCAGGTCGGCTTTGCCGTCCCCGTTGAAGTCGCCCGCCGCCAGCCCTCGGCCCCACTCGTCGTGCGACGAGGCCGCCGGGTCCTTGACCGTGGTCCCGTTCTTGAGGCCGCCCGACGAGCCCCACAACGCGGTGACGGAACCGCCGTCGTCGTCCGTGCCGACGTCCTCGCCGGGGGCGCCGACGGCGAGGTCGGTGTAGCCGTCGCCGTTGAGGTCGGCCACGGTGAGCGCCCTGCCGAAGTAGTCCTCGGTCTCCGCGGTGCCGGGCACGCCCGTGGTGTTCTGGCTGACCACGGTGCGCTTGGCGGGGTTCAGTCCGGTGGAGCTGCCGTAGACCACGGCCACGTAGCCGGCCATGCCCTTGCCGTCGACCGTCGCGTACGGGGCGGCGAACGCGACGTCGCCGTAGCCGTCGCCGTTGAAGTCCGCCTTGTACTGGCGGACGGAACCCACGGCCGTCGCCGTCGCGGCCGAGAAGGTGAGCAGACCGCCCGTCAGCGCGGCAGCGGTGGCCGTCGCGAGGGCGAGTCGCAGGTGGTGCGGGTGGCGCTTGTGCATGCGGGGTTCTCCTGGGCATGCGGGGATGCCCGGCGGGCATCCGCAGTCGGTGGGGTACGACCGTCCCCTGCGCCGGTGTTCGTCAACCAAGGCAGGGGCGTTCGGTGATCAGAAGACCTTCGCCGACAGGCAGCGGTTGTACGTGAGTTCGGTAAATCTTTGAGGTCTCTGTGGCGAGAGAGGCATTTTGGGGCCCTACCGCACCAGGAACTCGGAACTGGAGAACGTGACCGACGGCTCCGCCGCGACCAGCCCCTTCTCGGCCCCCGGATAGACGGCGACCGTGTCCCTGGTCTCGCCCCGGTACGTCTGCACCGCCAGGTCCGCCCGCCCGTCCCCGTCGAAGTCGCCCACCGTCAGCACGCGTGTGGTGCCCCGGGCCGGTGGCTCGACGGTCACCATGCCCTTCGCCGACAGTCCCGTCGCACGCCCCTGGAACACCCGCAACTCCGAGCCGCTGGAGACGAGTTCGCTCAGCCCGTCCCCGTCGAAGTCGGCGGCGTCGAGCATCGATCCGGGGGAGCCGAGGCTGCCGCGCGCGGCGCCGGGGAGGTCGTAGCGCAGTGACGTTCCGCCCATGGAGCCCACCGCGGCGTCCAGCGCCTTGCCCTTGCCGAAGCGGCCGAACGCCACGTCGATGCCGGCCGGCAGGACGACTCCCGTGCGGGCGGGGCCGTCCGGTCCGCCGAGGACCACGGCCGACGTGCCCGTGCCCTGCGCCGTACGGACGAGCAGGTCGTCGTATCCGTCGCGGTTCACGTCGGCGGCCGGACCCGTGGGGACCTCGCCCGGCGACGGGATCGGCGCACCGGCCTTGCGCGGGGCGCCCTTGCGGCTGAACGGGCCGCGCAGATAGCTGAGTCGGCCCGCCGAGGCGTGCACCACCAGGTCCTCGGCGCCGTCGCCGTCGAAGTCGCCGCACACGGGCTGGTCGGCCCAGTCGTTGCCGAAACGTGCCTGCGCGGGGACGTCGAGCTTGACCGCCCTGCCGGTGAGGCCCTTCGGGGAGCCGAAGAGGATCTGGAGGGGGACCGGCGGCTGCCCCTGTCCGTCGTACGGCGGGTCGGTCGACACGACCAGATCCGTGAAGCCGTCCTTGTCGAGGTCGCAGCTCGCCTCCGCGTCGAAGACGGCGGGGAGTCGGCCCTTGGTGGGGGCGGCCTGTTTCTTCGGGCTGAGCAACTGCCGGGCGCCGGGCGTGAGTCCGCGCGCGCCGCCGTAGACGATGCCGATGCCCGCGTCGTCCGCGTGGCTCTGTTCCTTGACGAGGTCGCCCAGGACCAGGTCGCGGTGCCCGTCACCGTTGAAGTCGTCGGCGACCTTGCCCCCCTTGCCCTGGGGGATGGGGAGTTGGGCCGGGGCGTCCGCGACATGTGCCGGGGTGCGCTTGGCCGCCCCTGCGTTCGTGCCGGGGCCGCAGGCAGCGAGAAGGCCGCCCCCGAGGGCGCATACCGCCAGGGCTGCCGCCACCCGCGTACCCGCTCTTCGCCCGCTCACCGCGCACCTCACCCGCCCCGAAGACAACAACGCGGGTCATCATGCACGTATTTCGACCGGCGGGTTAAGGGGTGCGGCGTGCGGGATGGGTCACGCGGGGGTCTGGACCCTGGCCTGCGCCCAGCCCTACTCGGAAGGCTCGGACGGCCGCTCGGCGACGAATGAGCCAAGGCCCGGCTCGGTGTAGATGAGCCCTTCAGCCCGCAGGCCCTTGTGCACCTTCTGTGCGGTCACGGCGGCGATGCCGAACTCCGCGGTGATCTCCACGACGGACGGGATGCGCGTGCGCGGCGGGTACGTGCCGTCCTCGATTCGGCGGCGGATCACCTCGGCCACCTGGCGCCAGCGGGGGATGTCGGCAACAAATTCCATCACCGCACCACCATGCGCAGGCGACAGCATTCTGTGCGATTCACAGTTTGCCGCTCATACGGCACTAGACCGCAGTAGGGTGCGCCCTTGGCCGATGCCACGGAGTCGATCCAGCTCGGCATGGGCGCGGAACTCCTCGCGCATGCCCACAGCATGCTCCCGGACAGCCCACCGGGCGAACTCCGCTTCCTCGCCGAGCGCCTGACAGAGGCCCTCCTGGTCGCACTTCGCGTCGCCGAGAGCCGCGGCCGAAGGCTGGACCACTTGAAATGACCGGGAACGGCGACGCCCCCCGCCGGTGGGGCAGGGGGCGTCGGTCGTACCGATCGGGCCGGTTACTTCACCGGCTCCGGCTCCGGCGCGCTCTCCGTCTCCGCCTCGCCGGCCGGGTCGACCGGCGTCTTGACGGAGTCGAGGAGCAGCTGGGCGACGTCGACGACCTGGACGGACTCCTTGGCCTTGCCGTCGTTCTTCTTGCCGTTGACCGAGTCGGTCAGCATGACCAGGCAGAACGGGCAGGCGGTGGAGACGATGTCCGGGTCGAGGCTGAGGGCCTCGTCCACCCGCTCGTTGTTGATGCGCTTGCCGATGCGCTCCTCCATCCACATCCGCGCACCACCGGCGCCACAGCAGAAGCCGCGCTCCTTGTGGCGGTGCATCTCCTGCTGACGCAGGCCCGGGACGGCGGACATGATCTCGCGCGGGGGCGTGTAGATCTTGTTGTGGCGGCCCAGGTAGCACGGGTCGTGGTAGGTGATCAGACCCTCGACCGGGGTGACCGGGAGCAGCTTGCCCTCGTCGATGAGGTGCTGGAGCAACTGGGTGTGGTGGATGACCTCGTAGTCGCCGCCGAGCTGCGGGTACTCGTTGCCGATGGTGTTGAGGCAGTGCGGGCAGGTGGCGACGATCTTCTTCGCCGACTTTGGCTTCTTGGTCGACTCGTCCTCGTCATCCTCACCGAACGCCATGTTCAGGGCCGCCACGTTCTCCATGGCCAGTTCCTGGAACAGGGGCTCGTTGCCGAGACGGCGCGGGGAGTCACCGGTGCACTTCTCGTCGCCGCCCATGATCGCGAACTTGACGCCCGCGATGTTCAGCAGCTCGGCGAAGGCCTTGGTGGTCTTCTTGGCCCGGTCCTCCAGGGCGCCGGCGCAGCCGACCCAGTACAGGTACTCGACCTCGGTGAGGTCCTCGATGTCCTTGCCGACGACCGGCACCTCGAAGTCGAGCTCCTTGAGCCACTCGAGGCGCTGCTTCTTGGCCAGGCCCCAGGGGTTGCCCTTCTTCTCCAGGTTCTTGAGCATCGTGCCCGCCTCGGACGGGAACGCGGACTCGATCATCACCTGGTAGCGGCGCATGTCGACGATGTGGTCGATGTGCTCGATGTCCACCGGGCACTGCTCGACGCAGGCGCCGCAGGTGGTGCAGGACCACAGGACGTCCGGGTCGATGACGCCGCCCGTGGCGAAGCCGCTGTCGGACACAGCCTCGGCGGTGCCGATCAGCGGGCGCTCGGCCTCGGCGAGGGCCGCGGCGGGCACGTCCTTCAGCTGCTCCTCGGACGCCTTCTCCTCGCCCTCCATGGTCTTGCCGCCGCCGGCCAGCAGGTAGGGGGCCTTGGCGTGCGCGTGGTCGCGCAGCGACATGATCAGCAGCTTCGGGGAGAGCGGCTTGCCGGTGTTCCAGGCCGGGCACTGCGACTGGCAGCGGCCGCACTCGGTGCAGGTGGAGAAGTCCAGCAGGCCCTTCCAGGAGAACTGCTCGACCTGGGAGACACCGAAGACGTCGTCCTCGCCCGGGTCGGTGAAGTCGATCGGCTTGCCGCCCGAGGTCATCGGCTGCAGGCCGCCCAGCGCCGTGCCGCCGGTCGCCTCACGCTTGAACCAGATGTTCGGGAAGGCCAGGAAGCGGTGCCAGGCCACACCCATGTTGGTGTTCAGCGAGACCACGATCATCCAGATGAACGACACGCTGATCTTGATCATCGCGACCAGGTAGACCAGGTTCTGGAGCGTGCTCACGCCCAGCCCCTTGAAGGCCACCACCAGCGGGTACGAGGCGAAGTACCCGGCCTCGTAGCCCTCGACGTGGTGCAGCGCGCCCTCGAGGCCGCGCAGCGTGTAGATCGCCAGACCGATGGTGAGGATGACGTACTCGACGAAGTAGGCCTGACCCGCCTTGGAACCCGCGAAGCGGGACTTGCGGCCCGGCCGCGAGGGCAGGCTCAGCAGCCGGATCACCATGAGGACGGCGATGCCCAGCACGGTCATCGCGCCGATGAACTCGGTGTACATCTCGAACGGGAGCCAGTCGCCGATGACCGGGAGCACCCAGTCGGCCCGGAAGAGCTGGCCGAACGCCTGGGCCAGGGTCGGCGGCAGCGTCAGGAAGCCGACGGCGACGAACCAGTGGGCGACGCCCACGATGCCCCAGCGGTTCATCCGCGTGTGACCGAGGAACTCGCGCACCAGGGTCACGCTGCGCTGGTAGGGGTTGTCGGTTCGGCTGCCGGCGGGCACCGGCTGACCCAGTTTGAAGTACCGGACGAACTGGCCGATGGCGCGTGCGAGCAGCGCAACGCCGACCACGGTCAGGACCAGCGACACGATGATCGCGGCGAGTTGCATTTGGGGGCTCCTCGGGCCTGCGAGGTGTTGCTCCGAGTGTGCACTCGAAGTGATTACTAAGCGGTAACTTATGCAGTCCGTCTGAGACTACCCACTTCTAGCGCCGCACTGTAGCCAGGAGTGCGGTGATCTGCGTCGCTGAGGGTTGCCTGAACAGGGCGGTGTCACCCTTCCTCGCTTCCGGGCCCGGTGTCGCGGGTGCGAGGCGCCTGCGCCCCTTCCTGTTTCAGGGGGCGATGGCACGGGCCGGTTCGCCCGTTCGCGGGAACACGTGACGCTCCGTCGTGTTAATCACACGATACTGTGACAGCCTGGCATAAATTTCTCGTCGTGTTGTACGGGATCGCCGCCGCCACCGCCGCCCTGCTCCTGACCGCCGCGCTCGCCGCGCTGCTGCGGACGATCGCCCTGCGCCTCGGGGTGGTCGACCGACGGCGTGCCCGGCCGGTCGCCCTGCTCGGCGGGGTGGCCGTCATGGCCGGCACCGCGCTGGTCGCCGCGGTCGGGGACTGGACGGACGTCGCCCCGCTGGGCCCGGAGGCCGTCCGGCTGCTGGTCGCCGCGCTGGGGCTCGCCGCGCTGGGACTGGCCGCCGACCTGTGGACCGTGCCGCTCGCCGTGCGGGTCTGCGCCGTGACCGCCGCCGCCGCGCTGACCGTGCCCTATGACGTCCTCGGGCTGCCCGCCGGCCTGCTGGCCGTCGCCTGGATCGTGTTCGTCACGCACGCCTTCGGCTCGCTCGACCACGTCGACGGTCTGATGGGGACCGTCGGCGTCGTCACCGCGTTCGCGCTCGCCGGGTGCGCGGCCGCCGAGGTCATGGACGGGCTCGCGGCGCTGCTCAGCGTGCTGGCCGCCGCCCTCACCGGGTTCCTGATGCACGGCTGGCACCCGGCGCGGATCGTGCCGGGTCGGTGCGGCTCGCTGTTCGCCGGGTTCGTGCTGGCCTCCGCGGCCGTGCTGGTGCATGCCGAGCGGGAGGCGGGCCCCGGGATCGCTGCCGGGTTCGCGCTCACGGCGCTGGCGACCGCCGACGCCGTCCTCGTCCTCGTCTCGCGGCGACGGGCCGGACGTCCGCTGCTGCGCCCCGGCCCCGACCACCTCGGCCATCGGCTGCGCCGGCTGGGGCTGACCCCGCAGGGGTGCCTGGTCGTCCTCGGCGCCGCGGCCTTCACGGCGGCGCTGGTGGGCCTGCTGATCGACCTGGGGTGGGCGGGCGCGGACGCCGCGTGGTGGGTGGCCGGGGCCGCCGCGGCCGTCGTCGCCGGGTTCGGCCTGCGGCCCGTGCGTGATCCGCGCGGCGCGCGGGAGAGGCGCGCGGCGCGCGCCGCGCGGGAGAGGTGCGGCTCGCGCGGCGCGCGGGAGACACGTATGGCACGGCAGACCCGCCGGATGCGGCCGGCCCGCCCGGACCGTGTTCCCCCGCGACCCTCGGTCCCCTCTCCCGGCGGCCCCGCGAGCGCCGGACGGGACGAGAATCCGTACGCCCGTGTCTGACGGAGACCATGCGGCCGGCCCGCTACCGTACGGAGAAACAGCAGTTCAGGGCTCTCCTGCGTGTAGGGAAGAGATAAGAGTTGAGTGTCCTCGACTCAGCTCTGTTGACCCAGGCGCGAGGGTCATGCACACTTGAGTCCGTTCCACTCAAGTCATTGCTGGAGGAATCGAAATGGCACGTGCGGTCGGCATCGACCTGGGCACGACTAACTCCGTCGTCAGCGTTCTGGAGGGCGGCGAGCCCACCGTCATCACCAACGCCGAGGGTGCCAGGACCACGCCGTCCGTCGTCGCCTTCGCGAAGAACGGTGAGGTGCTGGTCGGCGAGGTCGCCAAGCGCCAGGCGGTCACGAACGTGGACCGGACCATCCGCTCCGTGAAGCGTCACATGGGCACGGACTGGAAGATCAACCTGGACGGGAAGGACTTCAACCCCCAGCAGATCTCCGCCTTCATCCTGCAGAAGCTGAAGCGCGACGCGGAGGCCTACCTGGGCGAGAAGGTCACCGACGCGGTCATCACCGTCCCGGCGTACTTCAACGACTCCGAGCGTCAGGCCACCAAGGAGGCCGGCGAGATCGCGGGCCTGAACGTCCTGCGCATCGTCAACGAGCCCACGGCCGCCGCCCTGGCGTACGGCCTGGACAAGGACGACCAGACCATTCTCGTCTTCGACCTCGGTGGCGGCACCTTCGACGTGTCCCTCCTGGAGATCGGTGACGGCGTCGTCGAGGTGAAGGCCACCAACGGTGACAACCACCTCGGTGGTGACGACTGGGACCAGCGTGTCGTCGACTACCTGGTCAAGCAGTTCCAGTCCGGTCACGGCGTGGACCTGTCCAAGGACAAGATGGCCCTCCAGCGCCTCCGCGAGGCGGCCGAGAAGGCCAAGATCGAGCTGTCCTCGTCCACCGAGACCTCGATCAACCTGCCCTACATCACGGCGTCCGCCGAGGGCCCGCTGCACCTGGACGAGAAGCTCACGCGCGCCCAGTTCCAGCAGCTGACGGCCGACCTGCTGGAGCGCTGCAAGACGCCGTTCCACAACGTCATCAAGGACGCCGGCATCCAGCTGTCCGAGATCGACCACGTCGTTCTCGTCGGCGGCTCCACCCGTATGCCCGCCGTCGCCGAGCTCGTCAAGGAGCTGACCGGCGGCAACGAGGCCAACAAGGGTGTGAACCCGGACGAGGTCGTCGCGATCGGCGCCGCCCTCCAGGCCGGTGTCCTCAAGGGTGAGGTCAAGGACGTCCTGCTCCTCGACGTGACCCCGCTGTCCCTCGGTATCGAGACCAAGGGCGGCATCATGACCAAGCTCATCGAGCGCAACACCACGATCCCGACGAAGCGCTCCGAGATCTTCACGACGGCCGAGGACAACCAGCCGTCCGTGCAGATCCAGGTCTACCAGGGCGAGCGCGAGATCGCGGCGTACAACAAGAAGCTCGGGATGTTCGAGCTGACCGGCCTGCCGCCGGCGCCGCGTGGCGTCCCGCAGATCGAGGTCGCCTTCGACATCGACGCCAACGGCATCATGCACGTGACCGCGAAGGACCTCGGCACGGGCAAGGAGCAGAAGATGACCGTCACCGGCGGCTCCTCGCTGCCGAAGGACGAGGTCGACCGCATGCGCCAGGAGGCCGAGAAGTACGCGGAGGAGGACCACGCCCGCCGCGAGGCCGCCGAGACCCGCAACCAGGGCGAGCAGCTCGTCTACCAGACGGAGAAGTTCCTCAAGGACAACGAGGACAAGGTCCCCGGTGACGTCAAGACCGAGGTCGAGGCGTCCGTCGAGGAGCTGAAGGCCGCGCTCAAGGGCGAGGACACCGCCGAGATCCGCACGGCCACCGAGAAGGTCGCCGCCGTCTCGCAGAAGCTGGGCCAGGCCATGTACGCCGATGCCCAGGCCGCGCAGGCCGCCGGCGGAGCCGAGGGCGCCCCGGGTGCCGAGCAGGCCAAGGCCGACGACGACGTCGTCGACGCCGAGATCGTCGACGAGGACCGTAAGGACGGTGCCGCGTGACGGAGGAGACCCCGGGTTTCGACGAGAAGCCTGACGTCCCCTCCGGCGCCACCCCTGACGACGCCGAGCCGACGGCCGCCCCCGAAGAGGGGGCGGCCCCGGCCGGGGACGCGGCAACAGCCGACCGGACGGCGGGCCTGACGGCCCAGCTGGACCAGGTGCGCACGGCGCTCGGCGAGCGCACGGCGGACCTCCAGCGGCTGCAGGCCGAGTACCAGAACTACCGCCGCCGGGTCGAGCGCGACCGGATCGCGGTCAAGGAGATCGCCATCGCGAACCTCCTGACCGAGCTCCTGCCCGTGCTCGACGACATCGGCCGCGCGCGGGAACACGGCGAACTGGTCGGCGGCTTCAAGTCGGTGGCCGAGTCGCTGGAGACCGTCGCGGCGAAGATGGGGCTCCAGCAGTTCGGCAAGGAGGGCGAGCCCTTCGACCCGACGATCCACGAGGCCCTGATGCACTCGTACGCGCCGGACGTCACGGAGACGACGTGCGTGGCGATTCTGCAGCCTGGGTATCGCATCGGCGAACGCACCATCCGCCCCGCGCGGGTGGCCGTCGCCGAACCCCAGCCGGGGGCCCAGACGGTCAAGGCGGAATCGTCGGAATCCGCGGAGACCGCCGACGACAAGGAGAACGGTGGCCCGGACGAGGGCTGACGTTGAACGCATGAGGAAGGAGGGACGTCGAGGATGAGCACCAAGGACTTCATCGAGAAGGACTTCTACAAGGTCCTCGGCGTCCCCAAGGACGCCACCGAGGCCGAGATCAAGAAGGCGTACCGGAAGCTCGCCCGCGAGTTCCACCCGGACGCCAACAAGGGCAACGCCAAGGCCGAGGAGCGCTTCAAGGAGATCTCCGAGGCCAACGACGTGCTCGGCGACCCCAAGAAGCGCAAGGAGTACGACGAGGCACGCGCCCTCTTCGGCAACGGCGGCTTCCGGCCGGGTCCCGGCGCCGGTGGCGGCTCCTTCAACTTCGACCTGGGCGACCTCTTCGGAGGCGGCGCCCAGGGCGGAGGCGCAGGGGGCTTCGGCGGCGGCATCGGCGACGTCTTCGGGGGCCTGTTCAACCGCGGTGGCACCACCACCGGCACCCGTACGCAGCCCCGGCGCGGCCAGGACATCGACACCGAGGTCACGCTGAGCTTCACGGAAGCCGTGGACGGCGCGACCGTACCGCTGCGCATGACCTCGCAGTCGCCCTGCAAGGCGTGCTCGGGCACCGGCGACAAGAACGGCACGCCGCGCGTGTGCCCGACCTGTGTCGGCACCGGCCAGGTCGCGCGGGGTTCGGGCGGCGGGTTCTCGCTCACCGACCCCTGCCCGGACTGCAAGGGCCGCGGCCTGATCGCGGAGCACGCCTGCCTGGTCTGCAACGGATCGGGGCGCGCCAAGTCCTCCCGGACCATGCAGGTCCGTATCCCGGCCGGAGTCAGTGACAGCCAGCGGATCCGGCTGCGCGGCAAGGGCGCTCCCGGCGAACGGGGTGGCCCGGCGGGTGACCTGTACGTCACCGTCCACGTCGACGCCCACCCGGTTTTCGGCCGCAAGGACGACAACCTCACCGTCACCGTCCCCGTCACCTTCGCGGAGGCGGCGCTCGGCGGAGAGGTCCGCGTCCCGACACTGGGCGGACCGCCGGTCACCCTCAAGCTGCCCCCGGGCACGCTCAACGGCCGCACCATGCGCGCCCGCGGCAAGGGTGCGGTCCGCAAGGACGGCACCCGGGGCGACCTCCTGGTGACCGTCGAGGTGTCGGTCCCCACCGACCTCTCGGGCAAGGCGCGTGACGCCCTGGAGGCGTATCGCGAGGCGACCGCGGACGAGGACCCGCGGGCGGAGCTGTTCCAGGCCGCGAAGGGAGCATGAAAGAGATGGACGGTCGTCGACGCAACCCGTACGAAATGACCGAGGAGACTCCGGTCTACGTCATCTCGGTGGCGGCCCAGCTCTCCGGACTGCACCCGCAGACGCTTCGCCAGTACGACCGCCTGGGCCTGGTCTCGCCCGACCGCACCGCGGGGCGGGGCCGGCGCTACTCGGCACGCGACATCGAACTGCTGCGCACCGTCCAGCAGTTGTCGCAGGACGAGGGCATCAACCTGGCCGGCATCAAGCGCATCATCGAACTGGAGAACCAGGTCGCCGCGCTCCAGTCCCGTGTCGCCGAGCTCCAGTCGGCCCTGGACGGCGCGGCCGTGGCGATGCAGCAGCGTGAGGCGGCCGTCCACGCCTCCTACCGCCGTGACCTGGTCCCCTATCAGGAGGTCCAGCAGACGAGCGCACTGGTGGTGTGGCGCCCGAAGCGCCAGCCCGAGTAGGACAAGCACCGCGAAGGGGCCCGGAGGTCGAACCTCCGGGCCCCTTCGCGTCGTTCCCTCCGGAGCGCGGCGGCGGTGCGGTGCCCGGTCGTCCGTCTTCTTCCGTGTGCCCGCGAATGCCGTCTTCGCAGATGAATGCCACTTGTAGGCTGGATACGGCAATTGAACGCGAAGGCGGCGTTTGCGTCCGCAGAAGTGAACGGGCCGACCGGTGTGGCGGGAGCAGGGGCGAAGAGGCCGCAGACGCCGTCCCTCTGGCCGGTTCCACGTGTTCCTGCGGGCGGTTGCGGACCGTCGCGGACGGGTGGATTTCCGGCCGATCAGCGCCCCTGACCACGGAAGTTGGCCGTGCGGACGTGGACGTCAGAAGGTGAAGCCGAGGGGATCGGTGGAAGAGAGGGCGTACCCTCTTCCCATCGTGTTCACTTGGGGAACACAGAACGCCGTTGCCATCTCGTTAAGTGGTTACTCCTTGACGCTGAGGTGATCGCCGCGTTGGCTTTCAGCCACCTGGGTCGCAATGCTGCAACCTCGCCCGGAAGGCACCTGATGTGAACACTCGTAACACCCGTCTGCGTCGTACCGTCATATCCCTGGCCTCGTCCGCCATGGCCGTCTCAGTCGCCGGCTGCGGCGTCGTGGACGGAATCGGCGGCGACGGAACCAAGGCCAGCCCTTCGAAGGGCGACGACATCACGGTGGGCCTGCTCCTCCCCGAGAAGGAGAACAGCCGTTACGAGAGGTTCGACTACCCGATCATCAAGGAGACGGTGGAGAAGCTCACCAGCCACAAGGGCACGGTCACCTACGCCAACGCCCAGCAGGACGCGGCCAAGCAGAACGACCAGCTCCAGCAGATGGTCGACGACAAGGTCGACGTGATCCTCGTGGACGCGGTGGACTCCAAGGCCATCGCCGCCGGTGTGAAGAAGGCCAAGGACGCGGGCATCCCCGTCATCGCCTACGACCGGCTGGCGCAGGGCCCCATCGACGCGTACATCTCCTTCGACAACGAACTCGTCGGCGAGGTCCAGGGCAAGGCCCTGCTCCAGGCGGTCCAGGACGAGAGCGGCAGCGCAACCTCGAAGAAGATCATCATGATGAACGGGTCCCCCACCGACCCGAACGCCGCGCAGTTCAAGGCGGGCGCCCTGTCCGAGCTCAAGGACAAGGTTGTCATCGCCAAGACGTACGACACCACCGACTGGGACCCGGTCAACGCCAAGGCGAACATGGAGAGGGCCATCTCGGCGGTCGGCCTCGACAACATCGCGGGTGTCTACTCGGCCAACGACGGCCTCGCGGGCGCTGTCATCGACGTCCTGAAGACCGCCGGCGTCAGCAAGGTCCCCCCGGTCACCGGCCAGGACGCAGAGCTCAACGCGGTGCAGCGCATCGTCAAGGGCGACCAGTACATGAGCGTCTACAAGTCGTACCCGCAGGAGGCCAGCGCCGCCGCGGAGATGGCCGTGGCGAAGGTCCAGGGCCGGTCGATCGAGTTCGACGCGCTCACCCGCGACAAGGTCGACAGCCCCACGAACAAGGGCATCCCGGCCCAGCTCGTGCCCGTCGTCGACCTCACCAGGGAGAACATCGACGACACGGTGATCCAGGACGGCATCTACACCGTCAAGCAGATCTGCACGGCCGCGTACAAGGCGGCGTGCAACTCCGCCGGCCTCAAGTAGGGCGACGGCTGAACCGATCCGGGCCCGTGGGTGTCTCACAGGGGGACCGCACGCCGTGGTGCCGTCGTGGACCCGGCGCCGTGCGGTCGTCCCGCCGTCGTCCCGCTGGAGGCACCCCGTGGCCATGATCGGCCTGTTCTGGATCACCGAGGAGAGCGTGTACCTCGGCGCCGAGCCCGAGGGGCACGCACGCGGTGTGCGGCTCACGGCCGAGGGGATCCAGGCCGTGGGCACGGACCAGCAGGCCTTCTGGCCGTGGCCGCAGGTGCGCGGTGTCGCCGTGCACTACGCCCCGGTGCGGTCCAGCACGCGCTGGCTGGTGAACAGCGTGGCCGACACGGTCATCGACCTGGCGACGGGCGGCGTCGACACCCCGCCCGCCTTCGAGGTCCACGTCCGCACGGACACGGAGACGGCCGAGCTGACCGTGTACGGCTCGGCCGTCGGCGGCTACGTCCAGTCCGAGTACGAGCTCTCCGTCGACCTGCTGGAGCGGCTCGTGGACGGCACGGTGGACGTGGACCGGCTGCTGGAGTGGGGACGCACGGACGGCGCCGGAGCGACGCCCTGGCGCCCCGCCCGCGAGGCCCTGCTCAGGAGCTGGGCCTCCGGGTGACCGCGGCCCGCCGGGCGTCCCGGCCACCGGCACCGGGCGTGCGGCCGAAGGCCCGGCGGAAGCCCTCGATGAAGGCGCCCGCCGAGGACCGGTCGCAGCGGTGCGCCACGGTGGTGACCGGGACGCCGTCGGCCGGCAGCCGCAGGGCGTGACACGGCCGCGACCGCGTGCGCCACTGCGGGAAGGTCATGCCCAGCTCCGAGCGGAAGAGGCGGCTGAGCGTGCGTTCGCCGGCCCCGGTCGCGGCGCCGAGTCCGGCCAGGGTGCGCGGCTCCGCGGGGTTGTCGTGGACGAGAGCACGAGACGGGGGTCGGCCGGGGCGGGCAGCCGCAGCGGCTCCTGGGGCGAGGCCCTCAACCGGTCGCGCAGGGCGGCGGGAAGACGGCCCCGCTCGGCGCTCGTGTCGTCCGGCGTCCGGGGGTCGTCCTCGTCGCGGGGCCACTGCTCCATCTCTTCGTCGCCCTCGCCTCGGCCGGCCTGTACGTGCCGGCGCCGGGTGCGCCGGTGAACCCCGTGATCCGTGCGCGCAGCGGGAACTCCCATGCAAAGAGCGCGAATTCAGCCATGTGCGGACCGCCGCCGAAGTCCCCGTGCGTCCTGTGTGGCCGCGGGCTCCACCACCGACAGCTTGTTGCAAGGGCCGGTGGCTGAGGTGGGGATGTTCCGTCATCAAGGCGGGCGAAAAGGCGCGTGCGGAGGGTACAGCCGTGTTGCGATGCCGGTCCGCTCCGCGCATAGTTGCGCTGCGGAAGGCGCGAAGACGGCCTGCCGCAGAAGGGGCTGGAGCCAGGGGTGGGAGATGGCCGGGCACGGGACGGACATGCATCCGCACGGCGCTGACCGACTGTGCGAGGCCGGCGACCGGGTGTACTCCCGTGCTGTGCGGCGCGGACGTGTGCCCCGCGAGGACGCGCAGGCGGTGCCCTGCCTCCTGGAGCTCGCGCTGCTGCACCCCGACCCCGACGACATGGGCTGGCTGGTGCCGACCTCGCCGCAGGAGGTCATGACCCGGCTGCTGCGCGGGGTGTACGAGGAAGTCAGCGCGAGCCAGGCGCGCGTCGGCGACGCGGTGTCCGCCTTCGAGTGGTACGCGGGGCTCGGCGGACGCGTCCGGGACCCGGCCGAGGGCGTGGCGATCCGCGTCCTCGACGGCCTGCCGCGCATCCGGGCCGCCATGGACAAGGCGACCGAGGAGTGCACGAGCGAGGTCCTGACGGTGCAGCCGGGCGGCATCCGGCGCGAGGACGAGCTGTCGGAGGGCCTGCACCGGGCGCTGGAGATGCGCCGCCGGGGCGTGCGGATGCGCGACCTGTACACGCATGTCGCCCGGCACGGCCAGGGCCTGCTCAACTACATGGAGCTGATGGGTGATTCGGCGGAGGCCCGCACGCTCGACGAGGTCGTCGAGCGGCTGATCCTCTTCGACCGCAGGGTCGCCTTCATCCCGGCGAACCCGGACCGCACGATCGCGCTGGAGCTGCGTCATCCGGCGCTGGTGGACTACCTGGTGACCGTGTTCGAGCGGCTGTGGCGGCTGGCGATCCCGCTGGCCTCGCCGCTGCCCTCGACGGGCATCGAGGGCATCACCCACCGGGAACGCTCGATCGCGGCCCTGCTGGCGGAGGGCCACCAGGACGCGGTGGTCGCCGAGCGGCTGGGCATCAGCGTGCGGACCTGCCGGGCGCACATCGCCCGGCTCTCGGAGACCCTGGGCGCGGCCAGCCGCACCCAGCTCGGCGTTCGCATCGCCCAGGCGGGCCTGGACGGCCCGCCGCGCTCTGCGGAGCTCCAGACGGTCACCGCCCCTGGTCTTTCTGCTCCAGAATCCCCGACTGCCCGATGAGGTAGCCGAGTTGGGCCCGGCTCTCGCTGCCCAGGAAGGCCGCGAGCTTGGCGATGTGGACGCGGGCGGTGCGGACGTTCAGGCCGAGGCGGTCGGCGACGACGGCATCGGTGTGCCCTTCGACGAGCAGGCTCGCGATGGCACGTTGGCGGGGCGTGACGCCGTCCACGGAGGGCTGCGGGGCGGCTTTGGGGTACATGGGGGCGGCCAGGCGCCAGAAGCGGTCGAAGGTGGTGACGAAGTGCTGGACGAGGGCTGGATGCCGCACTTCCAGACCGAGCGTGTTGTCCTTGCTGGCCGGGATGAAGGCCACGGTCCGGTCGATGACGATCAGCAGATGGATGACCTCGTCGAGCGTGCGGGCCTCCACGTCCCCGGTCAGCCATTCGTACCGGGCAAGGACGGTGGGCGCGTGGCGCAGCGTGTGCTGGTAGAGCGTGCGGATGCGGCCGCCGCGGTCCAGGAGCGCCTGGTCGCGCCGTATCGCCCGGTCGTGGATCTGCGGGGGTGGGCCGACGTGCGAGACGTACGGCTGCACGGTGAGGAGTTCGGTGGCCTCGGACATGGCCTGCGTGATGGCCAGGTTGATCTGTTCCTTGCCGCTGAGGAGGCTGATCGGCGGCGTCTCGGACGCGGTACGGACCCCCTCGATGCGCATGAGCGGCTCGAACACCTCGGCCAGCCGCTCCTCGCGCCGCCGTTCGTCCGCGATGCGGTCCCCCACCACGCGTAGCTGCCGATGCAGGGCGACGGCGGGGGAGACCGGTTCCATCCAGCGTGGGTCCCCGACGTGCGGGTGCAGGAGGCCGAGGTCGACGAGGCAGGGCACGGCACGGGCGTCCGCCCCGGGCACGCGTCCTTCGCGCAGGGCCCGCGCGTACAGGGCCGTACCTGCCTCGCACAGGTCCTCCAGGCCGTGTGGCCGGTGCCCCGTCGTCGGTTCCTCCGCCGGCATTCAGTGATCCTGGTCCAGGATCCCCGACTGCGCTATCAGGAAGCCGAGTTGGGCGCGACTGCCACTGCCGAGGGCGGTGGCCAGCTTGGCTATGTGGGCGCGGCAGGTGCGGACGTTCATGCCCAGGCGGCGCGCGATGGCCTCGTCGACGTGGCCCTCCACCAGGAGTTTGGCGATGGAGTGCTGGATCTCCGTGATGCCGTCGGGGGCGGTTTCGTAGGGGGCGCCGGCGTTCAGCGGGACGGCGCGATCCCACATGAACTCGAAGACCTTGACCAGATAGCGGACGAGTCCCGGGTGGCGCAGTTCCAGGGCGACCTGTCGGTCGTCCCGGGTGGGGATGAAGGCCACGGTCTCGTCGCAGATGATCAGCCGCTCGACGAGCTCGTCGATAGTGCGGTACTCCACCTTGCCGTTGGAGAACTGATCGACGTAGGCCTGTGTCTCGGGGCTGTAGCGGGCCGTGTGCTGGTAGAGGGTCCGGATGCTGACTCCGCGGTCGGTCAAAGGCCTGTCGCGTTCCAGCCCTTGGACGAGTGTGTGCTCCAGGCGGCGGCCACTGGGCTGGACCGTGAGCATCTCGTTCTGACACTGTGCCGTGGCCAGATCGAGTGCCGCGTTGATCCGGTCGAAGCCTTCCAGCACGGTGATGGAGTGCGTGGTCGCCGTGGCCTGGGCGCTGAGCGTCATGAACGGCTCGAATGCATCGGCAAGTTCGATCGACAAGCGCCGGGCTTCGGTGATCTCGTGCTCTATGGGGTTGAGGCGTTGGGCCAGGGCGATGGACGGTGGTACGGGACGCAACCAGTTGGCGTCGTCGGGATCGGGGTGCAGCAGTGCGAACTCCATCAGGCAGGGAGCGGATTCCACGTCTGCGCGGGCGATCCGTCCCGTGCGCAGAGCATTCGCGTAGAGACGGCTTCCGTCCTCGCACAGCTGGGTCACCGCATGGGGATGTATCCCTCTAGTCCCATTTGTTGCCAAATCTCCACCCCCCAGGGTCCTGAACGTGCAGGAACATGATGCATCGATTGTGTGGCCATGACGTGCCCGAATGAGCCATCGTCGTAGACGACGGGGGAAGAGGAGACCTTCAAGTGAGGACGAAGCCGACTATGCGTAAGAGAATGCTTCGCTCGATGCTTGTCGCCGCCTTCTCCGCCGTCGTGGCCTTCGGAGCACTGAGTGGCCTTGCCGGTACGAAGGGTGACAGTAGGGCGGACAGTACCTGGGGCCCGTCGGTGGCATCCGCCGCCCGCGCGGGTGACAGCACCTGGGGTGTGGGTTCTCCCACCAGCGCAGATGACAGCACATGGGGCTGACTGATGACGACTCCTCCCGACGACCGCTCGTTCCGCCGCGAAATGGCCACGGCCTACCGCTCCGGCTGGCACTTCATCGACCTGGCCACCGCCATCCCCCACAGCGGTGACTCGCTGATGGTGACCGTGTTCGGAGAGCCCGTGGTGGTCACGCGGGACGAGGACGAGGACGTACGGGCGTACCGCTGTCTGCGACGACCTCGGGGGGCGCCGCAGCCGGTGCGGTGCGCCATCCGATACGGAATGATCTTTGTGAACCTCGACCAGCGTGACCACCGGCTGGCCGAACCGGATGAGCCGGACGTACAGACGATTGCAGCCACCCCCCGCAGTGCCTGACGCGATTCCCCCGTCGTAGTAGATCGCTCAGGTACTTCCCCCCGCAGCGGCGTCACCGTGACCTGAACACGGTGACGCCGCTGCAGTTTCACCCGAAATCTCCTGGTGTCGACGGATACCGACAGAGGCCGGAATCAGCCGCGCCCCATCGCCGAGGTGAGCGCGATCTCGATGACCACCCGTGACGGGTTGGGTGACGGGGTGCGCCCGTAGCGCTCCGCGTACCGGCGCTCCGCCTCCGCGATGCGCGCCGGCTCCACCGACACCGTGGCCCGGCCCTCCAGCGTGGCCCAGCGGCGGCCGTCCACCTGGCAGACCGCGACGCGCGCCCCGTCCGCCCCCGCCGCGAGCACGTGCCGCACCTTGGCGCTGGACTTGTTGGCGATCACCCGAGCGAGACCGGCGCCGGGGTCGTATGTCACTCCGACGGGCACCACGTGCGGTCCGCCGTCGGGCCGGAGCGTGGTGAGCGTGCACAGGTGCCGTTCGCGCCAGAAGCTGAGGTAGGCGGCGTCGGGCTGCCGCGGGTCCACCGGATACGAAGCCATGAGACCCGAATCTACTTCCTCGGCGGGGCCCGCTCCGCTTCCGCGGTCGCCCTTGAGTGGAATAGACTCAACTTTGTGTACGCTGGACGGGTCAGGTAGACGGTCGGTAAGACCAGGAGGAGAAAGCGAACGTGGACGCCGAGCTGACCAACAGGAGCCGGGACGCGATCAACGCGGCAACCAGCCGTGCCGTGTCCGAGGGGCACCCGGACCTCACCCCCGCCCACCTGCTGCTCGCTCTGCTGGAGGGGCAGGACAACGAGAACATCATCGATCTGCTGGTCGCCGTCGACGCGGACCAGCCCTCCGTCCGCTCCGGCACCGAACGCGTCCTCGCGGGCCTGCCCAGCGTGACCGGGTCCACCGTCGCTCCGCCGCAGCCCAACCGTGAGCTGCTCGCCGTCATCGCCGACGCCGCCGCGCGCGCGAAGGAGCTCGGAGACGAGTTCCTCTCCACCGAGCACCTGCTGATCGGCATCGCCGCGAAGGGTGGCCAGACCGGCGACGTACTCTCCCGGCAGGGCGCCAGTGCCAAGAAGCTCCTTGAGGCGTTCCAGAAGACCAGGGGAGGGCGCCGGGTGACGACTCCGGATCCCGAGGGCCAGTACAAGGCGCTCGAAAAGTTCGGTACCGACTTCACCGCCGCGGCGCGCGAAGGGAAGCTCGACCCGGTCATCGGCCGGGACCAGGAGATCCGCCGCGTCGTGCAGGTGCTGTCCCGCCGCACCAAGAACAACCCGGTCCTCATCGGTGAGCCCGGCGTCGGCAAGACCGCCGTCGTCGAGGGGCTCGCCCAGCGGATCGTCAAGGGCGACGTCCCCGAGTCGCTCAAGAACAAGCGGCTCGTCGCGCTCGACCTCGGCGCCATGGTTGCGGGCGCGAAGTACCGCGGCGAGTTCGAGGAGCGGCTGAAGACGGTCCTCGCCGAGATCAAGGACTCCGACGGGCAGATCATCACCTTCATCGACGAGCTGCACACCGTCGTCGGCGCGGGTGCCGGCGGAGACTCCGCCATGGACGCCGGCAACATGCTCAAGCCGATGCTCGCGCGCGGTGAGCTGCGCATGGTCGGCGCGACCACCCTCGACGAGTACCGCGAGCGGATCGAGAAGGACCCCGCGCTGGAGCGCAGGTTCCAGCAGGTACTGGTCGCCGAGCCGACCGTCGAGGACACCATCGCGATCCTGCGCGGCCTGAAGGGCCGGTACGAGGCCCATCACAAGGTCCAGATCGCCGACAGCGCGCTGGTCGCCGCCGCGACCCTCTCCGACCGGTACATCACCTCCCGCTTCCTGCCCGACAAGGCCATCGACCTCGTCGACGAGTCCGCCTCCCGGCTCCGCATGGAGATCGACTCGTCCCCCGTCGAGATCGACGAACTCCAGCGCGCCGTGGACCGGCTCCGCATGGAGGAGCTGGCGATCGGCAAGGAGACCGACGCCGCCAGCAAGGAGCGCCTGGAGAAGCTGCGCCGCGACCTCGCCGACAAGGAGGAGGAGCTGCGCGGTCTGACCGCACGCTGGGAGAAGGAGAAGCAGTCCCTCAACCGCGTCGGTGAGCTGAAGGAGAGGCTGGACGACCTGCGCGGCCGGGCCGAGCGCGCCCAGCGCGACGGCGACTTCGACACCGCGTCCAAGCTGCTCTACGGCGAGATCCCGGCCCTGGAGCGGGACCTGGAGGAGGCGTCCGAGGCCGAGGAGGAGGCCGCCAAGGACACCATGGTCAAGGAGGAGGTCGGCCCCGACGACATCGCCGACGTCGTGGGTTCCTGGACCGGCATCCCCGCCGGACGGCTCCTGGAGGGCGAGACGCAGAAGCTGCTGCGCATGGAGGAGGAGCTGGGCCGGCGGCTCATCGGCCAGACGGAGGCCGTGCGGGCCGTGTCGGACGCCGTGCGCCGCACCCGCGCGGGCATCGCCGACCCGGACCGCCCGACCGGTTCCTTCCTCTTCCTCGGCCCGACGGGCGTCGGCAAGACCGAACTGGCCAAGGCCCTGGCCGACTTCCTCTTCGACGACGAGCGGGCCATGGTCCGCATCGACATGAGCGAGTACGGCGAGAAGCACAGTGTCGCCAGGCTCGTCGGCGCCCCGCCCGGCTACGTGGGGTACGAGGAGGGCGGCCAGCTCACCGAGGCCGTGCGCCGGCGCCCGTACAGCGTCGTGCTGCTCGACGAGGTCGAGAAGGCGCACCCGGAGGTCTTCGACGTCCTCCTCCAGGTGCTGGACGACGGACGGCTGACGGACGGCCAGGGACGCACGGTCGACTTCCGCAACACCATCCTGATCCTCACCTCGAACCTGGGCAGCCAGTTCCTCGTGGAGCCGACGACCTCCGAAGAGGTGAAGAAGCAGCAGGTGCTGGAGACCGTGCGGGTCTCCTTCAAGCCGGAGTTCCTGAACCGGCTCGACGACCTGGTGGTGTTCTCCGCCCTCGACGAGGAGGAGCTCAAGCGCATCGCCGGGCTCCAGATCGACCGGCTCGCCAAGCGGATGGCCGACCGCCGGCTCGGCCTGGAGGTCACCGAGGCGGCGCTGGCCTGGCTGGCCGCCGAGGGCAACGACCCGGCGTACGGCGCGCGCCCGCTGCGCCGCCTCGTCCAGACCGCCATCGGGGACCGGCTCGCCCGGGAGATCCTCGCGGGCGAGGTCAAGGACGGGGACACGGTCCGCGTGGACCAGTTCGGCGACGGTCTGATCGTGGGACCGGCGACCGGCAAGACTCTGTGACCCTTCCGGGGGCCCACGACCAGTGGGCCCTCGTACGGGGGCGGTGTCCCCGCCCTCGTACGCGATGCCCGGGCGTCCCTGCCGCGCCCCGGTCCCCACGTTCATGACCGGAACATGCCGGCCTGGGGCGGGGCCGTGTCCGGATCTTGTCAGCCACCGGCGGAAGGACCGGCCAGGGGTTGCCACTCCCCGCCCCGGATGGGAGAGGATGACAGCATCCGTACGAAGGGAAATACACGGTGAGCATCGACCCGTCCTCGATTCCGAACTTCGGGGGCCAGCCCGAGCCGCAGCCCCAAGGGCCGGCGGGCCCCGTGGTCCCGGATCAGGACCTCGTGAAGCAGCTCCTGGACCAGATGGAGCTGAAGTATGTCGTCGACGAAGAGGGTGACCTCGCGGCGCCGTGGGAGCAGTTCCGTACGTACTTCATGTTCCGCGGCGAGGGTGACCAGCAGGTCTTCTCGGTGCGGACGTTCTACGACCGGCCGCACCAGATCGACGAGAAGCCCGCGCTGCTGGAGTCCATCGACGACTGGAACCGCCGCACGCTGTGGCCCAAGGTCTACAGCCACACCCACGACGACGGCACCGTCCGCCTGATCGGCGAGGCGCAGATGCTGATCGGCACCGGCGTCAGCCTGGAGCACTTCGTGTCCTCCACGGTCAGCTGGGTGCGGGCCGCCATCGAGTTCGACAAGTGGCTCGTCGAGCAGCTCGGCCTGGAGCAGGAGATCAACGAGGCGGACAAGCCCGAGGACGGCGAGGAGTAGTCCTCCGCCCCCTCCTTCGGCCCGTCCGCTCCGTCCGGCCCCTCCGGTCCGGGCCCGGGGCACGCTCCCCGCGCCCGGCCCCGCCGGGGCACACCTGACGTCGGCCCTACAGCGGTGTGTGCGCGATCACCACCAGATACGCGCCGTACGCGAAAGAGAGCCCGGCCAGGGCGCCGACCACCACGGTCGCGTGCCAGGGCCGGGCTCTCGCCGTGCGCACCAGCGCCCGGGCCAGCGGCAGCAGCAGCGGGAAGGCCGGGAGCAGGAAGCGCGGTTTCGACTCGAAGAAGCCGGAGCCGCCGAGGGCGATCAGCAGCAGGACGCCGCTGTACACGATCAGCGGCAGCGGTGCGCGGTCGGCGATCAGCAGCGCGTACAGCATCGTGGCCGCGGCCACGATGGCCAGCGTCACGGGGAACACGAGGCGGTCGCCGTCCAGCAGCAGGTGCTTGACGAAGCGGAGCGATCCCTCGCCGAAGTCGAAGCGCGAGCCCCACAGCCGCTGCACCTCGAAGTAGCCGCGCAGCGGATCGCCCCGGCGGCGCCCCACCCACAGCACGTAACCCACCCAGCCCAGCGGCGCGAGCGCCGCGCCTGTCCACAGCCTGTGGGGAACTTTCCGCGCGCGCAGCCGCCAGACCTCGTACGCCGCCGCCGCGAGGACGGACGCGGCCACCGCGAAGCCGTTCGGCCGGGACAGCCCCGCGAGCGCCGCCAGCACGCCCGCCCACACCCAGTGCCCGCCGAGCACCGCGTACAGCGACCAGGCGGCGAAGGCCGTCAGCACGGGCTCCGTGTACGCCATCGACAGCACCACCGAGTGCGGGAGCAGACCCCAGAGCAGGACGACGGCGGTGCCGACCGCGCGGCCGTACAGCCTGGCCCCGATCGCATACATCCCGCAGGCGGCGGCCCCGGCGGCGAGCCAGGACACCAGCAGGCCCGCCGTGGCCGCGTTGAGCGGGGTCACGGCGGTGACGCCGCGCACCAGCGCCGGGTACAGCGGGAAGAACGCCAGGTCGCTGTGGACGACGGTGGGACGGAAGTAGAGCGTGCGGCCGTACCCGTGCGCCGCGATCCCCAGGTACCAGATCGAGTCCCAGGACCGTGCGAGCAGGACGATCGGGTGCCTGCCGGTGGCCCAGGCTGTCGCGGCGAGCGCGAGGATGCCGGTGAGGCGCGCGGCGGCGAACAGCCCCAGCGCCGTCATCGCGGCGGCCGGCAGGCTGGGCGCGAGGCGGGACGGTCGGGCACGGTCCCCGGGCTCCGTCAGAGCCGGGCGAGCGAGGGTACTCGGGTGGGTCACACCGGAACTGTGCGTAACTTACGGGGTATTTGCGAGCTTTGCTCGGCTGTGCGGGTAGCGTTCGTGGGGCCCCGGCGCGCCGCCCGCACGGATGGCGCCCACGGTGCTAGAGCGGTTCCGGGCCCGCTGCGGCGCCCCTTTCCGCCGCCCCTTTCCGCCCCCTCGCGCGCGGCGGGCCGAGTGGGCGGCGCAGGGCTCACCACGCGGCCTTGAGCCGCCTCGCCGCCTCCTCCAGCACCTGCGTCCGCTTGCAGAACGCGAACCGCACGAAGGGCGCTCCCGCCTCCCGGTGGTCGTAGAAGACCGCGTTCGGGATCGCGACGACACCGGCGCGCTCCGGCAGCGCCCGGCAGAACGCGAAGCCGTCCGACTCGCCGAGGGGCCGGATGTCGGTCGTGATGAAGTACGTGCCCTGCGGGCGGAAGACCTCGAAGCCCGCCGCCGCGAGCCCCGCCGCCAGCACGTCCCGCTTGGCCAGCATGTCCGCGCGGAACGCGTCGAAGTACGCGTCCGGCAGCGCCAGCGCCTCGGCCACGGCGTACTGGAAGGGTCCCGACGCCACATAGGTCAGGAACTGCTTCGCCGACCGCACCGCGCTGACCAGGGCGGGCGGCGCCGTCACCCAGCCCACCTTCCAGCCGGTGAACGAGAACGTCTTCCCGCTCGAACCGATCGTGACCGTGCGCTCGCGCATGCCCGGGAAGGACGCCAGCGGTACGTGCTCGGCGCCGTCGAAGACGAGGTGTTCGTACACCTCGTCCGTCACCACCAGCAGATCCCGCTCCACGGCGAGCTTCGCGATCTCGGCGAGCTCCTCGCGGGTGAGCACCGTGCCGGTGGGGTTGTGCGGCGTGTTGACCAGCAGCAGGCGCGTCCGGTCGGTGACGGCGTCGCGCAGCTCGTCGAGATCGAGACGGAAACTGCCCTCGTGCGGGCGCAGCGTCACCGGCACCCGGGTCCCGCCCGCCATGGCGATGCACGCGGCGTACGAGTCGTAGTACGGCTCGAACGCGATCACCTCGTCGCCGGGCTCCAGGAGGGCGAGCAGCGCGGCGGCGATCGCCTCCGTGGCCCCGGCCGTCACCAGGACCTCCGTGTCGGGGTCGTACGACAGCGCGTAGCGGCGCTCCTGGTGCGCGGACACGGCCGCGCGCAGCTCGGGCACGCCGGGCCCCGGCGGGTACTGGTTGCCCCGCCCGTTCCGCAGCGCCCGCACGGCCGCCTCCCGGATCTCCTGCGGACCGTCCGTGTCGGGGAAGCCCTGACCGAGGTTGATCGAACCGGTACTCACCGCGAGCGCCGACATCTCGGCGAAGATCGTCGTCCCGAACTCGGCGAGCCGGCGGTTGAGGAAGGGGCGTTCGCTGGAGGTCATGCCGGTCATCCTGCGCCCAAGCTCTGGAGTTCCTCAACTCTGCTTTGGCCCGCCGAGCGCGGGGGCATCCCCCTCTCACGCACGACCGGCACCTGGAACGACGCGAAGCGACAAGAGAAGCGAACAGGACAACAGATCCGGGAAGCACGGCCCACGGGGGGCCTCTTCGGGGGAACGAAAGGAGGGCGACGCCATGGTCATCGGCATCATCCTGGCGGTCGTCTGCATCGTGGTCGTCGTGGCCTTCATGGCCACCGACCGCAGCCAGAACAAGGTGGGGCAGGTCAACCTCTCGAAGAGGGGCCGCCGTTCACGCCGCGGCTCCTCGGGCAGCGGCAGCAGCAGCTGGTGGGCCGGCGGGGCGGGCGGTGTCTCGTCCTGCGGCAGTGGTTCGTCCGGCGGGCACCACGGAGGTCACTCGTGCGGTGGCCACTCGTCGTGCGGCGGGGGCTCGTCCTGCGGAGGCGGGTCCTCGTGCGGCGGCGGGGGCGGATGCGGGGGAGGCAGCTGACACGGGGCAGCTGAGCTCCCTTCGGGGGAAGCGCATCCGCAGCACGCGAACGTGCCCGTCGGCCGGCAGCGCCGACGGGCACGTCCGCGTCGGGGGAGGGGCGGGTGTCCGTGCCTGCCGGGCAGCACCGCCGGCGGGCACGCCGGTGTCGTGAGAGATGCGCCATCGTGCGGGAGGGCACGGGCCGGGCGCGGTGGCACGCCGGGGGTACGCGCGCACGGCATATGCGACGGCGTGCCGAGAGGAGCGGATCCGGTGCCCGGGTCGCGTACCGGGGGGCGGCTTCCGGCAGACGCGGGCGCGCGCCGGGCGCGCGCCGTGGTTGAACAGTTGAGCTGTGGAGCCCTCGGGGGGATGGAAACCCCACGAAGTTGGGTAAAAACGCTGTGGTGGCGCCACAGTTCATGATTCCCTCTAAAACACCAACGCAGCCCTGGGCCTACAGACCCAGGACGCCCGTGGGACCGGTCCTTCTCCCCTTCAGGTCCGTCCTTCGGGCGTCCTCCTGACCGGGCTGGCCGGGCCGTTCCCCCGGTGCCGACCGGGTGCGCCGGAACCCCACCTCTCTTTGCGTGCTAGCGGAGCCGACCCATGCTCACGACCCTGAACACCTCGTACACCGACACGCGCGCGGCCGACCTCGCCTGGGCCCTCGGCCGCGAACCGCTGCCGGCCCTGGCCACGCTCGACCTCGAACTGGAAGGGGTGGAGCTTCAGTTGAGACTCCTCGGCGCGTCCCACCAGGTGCTCCTGGAGGAGGAGCGGGGCCGCTGTTCCGAGACCGTCGCCTGCATCCCGGGCAGCAGCACGCCCCTCCCGCTCGGCGTGGTGAAGCGGATCAACGACTGGGAGTACGAGTTCGCGGCCCGCGTCGAGGTGCTGTCGCCCGGCTCCTTCGCCGGCCGCGCCCAGGAGTTGCTGGCCCTCGTCTCCGACCACCCCCACGGCCTCGCGGGCGTCTTCCCCGGCAGCCCGCACGCCTTCACCGCCATGCTCGCCCAGCGCCACGAGGGGCAGATCCACTGGCGCACCTGGCACGCGTATCCGCAGGACGGCCAGTTGGTGGCGACCCGCACCAGGGTCGGGGCCCGGGTGGCGGCGGCGTTGTGACCGCGCCGGGCGGGAGCGGCGAGGGGCGGGAGCTGCGCCGGGCGGACAGGGTGCCACAAAGCGCCGCGGTTCCACACGTGTGGGTGACGAGGCGTAGCAGCGACGTGACGTAGCGTTCCCAGCGTGATCGATCCGCACGCGCCAGCTCCCCCCGGCACGCCGCCGTCCTGGGGCGTCCAGGGCCAGGCGCGGCTGCCGGTCCGCCCGGGCATCGGGAGGTTCCTCGTCCTCGCCGGTGTCTTCGTCTGTGCGGCGTGCGGACTCGTGTACGAGCTCGAACTCGTGGCCCTCGCCTCGTACTTGATCGGCGACTCGGTCACCCAGGCCTCCGTCGTGCTGTCCGTCATGGTCTTCGCGATGGGGATCGGCTCGCTCGCCGCGAAGCGCCTGCGCCCGCGCGCCGCGGCGGGCTTCGGCGCCGTCGAGGCGGCCCTCGCGCTGGTCGGCGGGTGCAGCGCGATGGCCCTGTACGCGGTGTTCGCGTGGACCGGCGGCTGGGGCGGTCTGTGGGCCGACGGATGCCGCTGTCTGCTGGTGGCCTTCTCCCTGACCATCGGGCTGCTCATCGGCGCCGAAGTCCCCCTCCTCATGGAGCTGATACAGCGCATCCGCCGCCAGGACCCGGGCGGAGCGGTGGCGGACCTGTTCGCGGCGGACTACGTGGGCGCC
Organism: Streptomyces sp. 142MFCol3.1; assembly: GCF_000424945.1. NCBI lineage: Bacteria > Bacillati > Actinomycetota > Actinomycetes > Kitasatosporales > Streptomycetaceae > Streptomyces > Streptomyces sp. 142MFCol3.1. The sequence continues at coordinate 258,712 of NZ_AUKV01000002.1, read as the reverse complement.
CTCGTCGGCGGCCTCGCCTTCCCCTTCCTGCTGCTCCCGATGTTCGGCCAGCTCACCGGCGCCCTGCTCACCGGCATGGTGAACGCCGTCGCGGGTGGCGCCCTCGTCCTCGGCCTGTTCCGCCGGGACCTGACCCGCCGCGCCCGCTGGACCCTGCTCGTCGTCAACGTCACCGTCCTCGGACTCCTCGCCTCGGCCGCCGCGCTGGTCGACGACTTCGAACGGGCCGCGCGGCACGCGGTGTACGGGGCGGACGTGCGCGTCGCGCTCCGCACCGGCGTCCAGGAGGTCGTCCTCACCGGCGGCACCCACGGCCGCCCCCTCCACCTCTTCCTCGACGGCCGCCTGCGGTTCAGCGGCAGCGACGAGAAGCGCTACCACGAAGCACTCGTGCACCCCGCGATGAACGGCCCGCACGCGCGCGTGCTCATCCTCGGCGGCGGCGACGGCCTCGCCGCGCGCGAAGTGCTGCGCCACCCCGGGGTGCGCAGCGTCGACGTCGTCGAACTCGACTCCCAGGTGGTGCGGTTGGCGCGCTCTGACCCCGCCCTGTCCGCCCTCAACCGGCACGCCTACGACGACCCGCGCGTGCACGTCGCCACCGCCGACGCCTTCTGCTGGCTGCGCTCGGCCTCCTCCACGTACGACGTGGTGATCTCCGACCTCCCCGACCCGGGCATCACCGCGAGCACCAAGCTGTACTCCCAGGAGTTCTACGGACTCGCCCGCCGCGTCCTGGCCCCCGACGGCCGCCTCGTGGTGCACGCGGGACCCGTCTCCGCCCGCCCCCGGGCCTTCTGGACCGTGGACGCGACGATGCGGGCGGCCGGCCTGCGCACCACCCCCTACCGCGTGAGCGGCCGCGACTCCGGCTTCGCGGCGGGCCCCGACCGCGCGCGGGGCGGCGAGTCCGGTGCACCCGGCGACTGGGGCTTCGTCCTGGCCGGCCGGACGGCCGTGCCCCTGCGGCTGCCGTCGGACGGCCCGCGGCCGCGCACCCTCACCCAGGCGGGTCTGGCGGCCGACGCCCGCGCGGTCCGGCGTACCTGGGTGGGCCGCGACCTGCCGCCGTCGGAGCTGGTGCGTCCGCGGTACGCCGACTGAGGAGCAGGCGGGGGAATCCGGTGATACCCGGGTGCGTTCCGCGCCGTGCTGGGTAGGCTCGGCAGACATGGAGCATGAGGTGTTCGTTCCGGTTCCGCCCGAGCGGCTGAGGGAGGCGCTGACCGACCCCGCCCGGGTGGCCCGCGCGGTTCCCGGTCTCCAGCAGGACGCGGGGACGCCGCCCGTCTCCGGCCGTCTGAAGGTCCGCGTCGGCGGCCACACCATCACCTATCGCGGCAGACTCGCCGTCACCCCGCAGGACAACGGCTCCTACGCCGTCGAGGGCGACGGGAGCGAGGTCCGCGGCGGCGGCTCCGTGAAACTCGCCCTCACCGCACGCCTCCTTCCCGCCGACGGCGGTACGACGCTCGCCTTCGGCGGCACGGCCACCGGCGACGGCCGCGTGGCGGAGCTGCCCGCGGACGCGGTTTCCTCGGCCGGCACCCGGCTGCTGAGCCGCTTCGCGGAGGGTCTGGCCGCGGGCCTGGCCCCGACGGCAGCCGCGGAACCGGAGCCGGAGCAGTCCACCGGGCCCGCCGCCGGGCCGGAGGCGGTCACGGACGCGCCGCCGGCCGCCGCGAACGGGCCGGTCGGCGGGCCCGAGCCCGGCTCCGCGACCGCGCCGGACGCCACGCCCGAGCCCACGCCCGAGCCCGAATCCGGACACGCGTCTGACGCCGCCGCCTCCGGCTCCACACCCGACTCCGCTCCCGATTCCCCCACCGCCTCCGGTTCGGTCTTCGAGGCGGAGGTGCCGCCCCCGTCCCTCGACCCGCTGGCCGACGACGACCTCATGGAAGGGGAGTTCGCGGGGGAGGAGTTCGGCGTGGAGGACGACGGCGAGGACGCGCTGGACGGCGAGGACGCCATGGCCGAGGCGGCACACGCCCGCCGGACGATGATCGGCCGCAGCGCCGAGGAGGTGGACCACGCTCCCCCGCGCGGCCGGTACGCGCCGGTCCCGCCCCCGGAGGCCACCGCCGCCCGCGCCACCCTCCGCTGGGCCGCCCCGGCGGCCGCCCTCGCCCTTGCCTCGGCCATCGCCCTGACCCGGGCCCTGCGCAAGCGCCGCTGACCACGAGGTGCCCGCACCCCAGTAGGGTCAACTCCGTGAGTAACGAAGACATCACGCTGACCGCGGGCGACGCGGAGGTGACCGTGGCGCCGGCCAACGGCGGACGGATCGGAAGTCTGCGGATCGGCGGCGTCGAACTGCTGAGGCAGGGCGCGAAGTTCGGGTGCTTCCCGATGGTCCCGTGGTGCGGACGCATCCGCGACGGCCGCTTTCTCGACGGCGCCACCGTACGGCAGATGCCGCTGAACTCCCCGCCGCACGCCATCCACGGCACGGCCCGCGACGGCGCCTGGCACACCGCCCGCGCCGGCAAGGACGAGGCCGTGATCACCTACGACCTCGTGGAGCCCTGGCCGCACCCCGCGCGCGTCACGCACGCCGTCACGCTGGCCGAGGACTCCCTCACGCTCACGATGTCCGTGGAGACCTACGGCTCCTCGTTCCCCGCCCAGATCGGCTGGCATCCCTGGTTCAACCGCAGCCTCGACGGCGGCGACGCCGTCCGCGTCGACTTCGCCCCCGCCTGGCAGGAGGAACGCGGCGACGACCACCTGCCCACCGGCCGGCGGACCGAGCCGAAGCCCGGCCCCTGGGACGACTGCTTCGGAATGCCGGACGGTGTCGACGTGACGCTCACCTGGCCGGGGCAGATCGAGCTGAAGGTCGCCAGCCGCGAGGAGTGGGTCGTCGTCTACGACGAGCAGGAGGCCGCCGTCTGCGTGGAGCCGCAGACCGGGCCGCCCAACGGCCTGAACACCCTCCCCCGCCTGGTCACCCCCATCGACCCCCTGGAGGCGACCACCACCTGGCGCTGGCGGCGCCTCTAAGCTGGCGGACATGAGCGACGTCAACGCAGTAATGCCGCCGGGCACACGCGGCGAGCTGCTGCAGCAGATCAAGGACAAGGCCGTGGTGCACGGCAAGGTGACCCTCTCCTCGGGTCTTGAGGCCGACTACTACGTGGATCTGCGCCGGATCACGCTGGACGGCGAGGCCGCCCCGCTGGTCGGGCAGGTGCTCCTCGACCTCACCGCCGACCTCGACTTCGACGCCGTGGGCGGGCTGACCATGGGGGCCGACCCGGTGGCCGCGGCCATGCTGCACGCCGCCGCCGCGCGCGGGCGCAGGCTCGACGCCTTCGTCGTGCGCAAGGCCGCCAAGGCGCACGGGCTGCAGCGCCGGGTCGAGGGGCCCGAGATCAAGGGGCGGCGCGTGCTCGTCGTCGAGGACACGTCGACCACCGGCGGTTCCCCGCTGACCGCGGTCGAGGCGGTCCGTGAGGCCGGCGCGGAGGTCGTCGGCGTCGCCACGATCGTCGACCGGGCGACCGGCGCGGCCGAGAAGATCGAGGCCGGCGCCGGGGTGCCGTACCTCTTCGCCTTCTCGAAGGACGAGCTGGGCCTCGACTGAGGCCCGGCACCGGCATACGCTCGCGGTCCCGCGCGACGGCCGGACGGACCCCGCCGGCGGCGGGGTCCCGCGGCTCGGTCCCGTATCCCGGACAGGGTGTCTCAAGCATCCGGCCAAGTCTGGAAAGATGGGGACGACGATGACGTCGCCCCCCTAGGTCAGGGCCGTAAGCACCAGTCCCTACGTACCGCATCAAGCGTACGCAGACCCGCACATACAAGGAGCGGACAGATGCCCATCGCAACCCCCGAGGTCTACAACGAGATGCTCGACCGGGCGAAGGCAGGCAAGTTCGCCTACCCGGCCATCAACGTGACCTCGTCCCAGACCCTGCACGCTGCGCTGCGCGGCTTCGCGGAGGCCGAGAGCGACGGCATCATCCAGATCTCCACCGGTGGTGCCGAGTTCCTGGGCGGCCAGTACAACAAGGACATGGTGACCGGCGCGGTCGCCCTCGCCGAGTACGCGCACATCGTGGCCGCCAAGTACGACATCACGGTCGCGCTGCACACGGACCACTGCCCCAAGGACAAGCTGGACGCCTACGTACGTCCGCTGCTCGACATCTCCGCCGAGCGTGTCGCCAAGGGCGCCAACCCGCTGTTCCAGTCGCACATGTGGGACGGCTCCGCCGAGACCCTCGCCGACAACCTGGCCATCGCCCAGGAGCTGCTCGCGAAGGCCGCCGCCGCGAAGATCATCCTCGAGGTCGAGATCACCCCGACCGGCGGCGAGGAGGACGGCGTCAGCCACGAGATCAACGACGAGCTGTACACCACCGTCGAGGACGCCCTGCGCACCGCCGAGGCCCTCGGCCTGGGCGAGAAGGGCCGCTACCTGCTCGCCGCGTCCTTCGGCAACGTGCACGGCGTGTACAAGCCCGGCAACGTCGTGCTGCGTCCCGAGCTCCTCAAGGACCTCCAGGAGGGCGTCGCCGCCAAGCACGGCAAGGCCGACCCGTTCGACTTCGTCTTCCACGGCGGCTCCGGCTCCACGGCCGAGGAGATCGCCACCGCGCTGGAGAACGGCGTCGTGAAGATGAACCTCGACACCGACACCCAGTACGCCTTCACGCGTCCCGTCGCGGACCACATGTTCAAGAACTACGACGGCGTCCTGAAGGTCGACGGCGAGGTCGGCTCCAAGAAGACCTACGACCCGCGCACCTGGGGCAAGCTCGCCGAGGCCGGCATGGCCAAGCGCGTCGGCGAGGCCTGCGTGGCGCTGCGTTCCGCGGGCACCAAGCTGAAGTAGCGGGCGTGCGGAAGCCCCACGGCGGCCGGACCTCGGCCGCCCGGGTCCTTTCGCGGCAGTATCGCGCGGCCGGGCCCGGCACCTCCCACGGTGCCGGGCCCTTCCGTATCCTCCGAGGTATGGCTGCGCCTTCGCAGAAGAGTGCACAGGAGACGCCGGGAGCGGGACCGGACGTACGGATCTCCTCCACCACGGGCAAGTGGATCCTGCTCACCACCGTCCTCGGCTCCGGCATGGCGTTGCTGGACTCGACGGTCGTGAACGTGGCGCTGCCGCGGATCGGCCGCGACCTGGACGCCGGACTCACGACCCTCCAGTGGACCGTGAACGCGTACCTGCTGACGCTGGCGGGTCTGATCCTGCTGGGCGGGTCGCTCGGCGACCGCTTCGGGCGGCGCCGGATCTTCGTGCTGGGCGTGGTGTGGTTCGCGACCGCGTCCCTGCTGTGCGGGCTGGCGCCGACCGACACCGTGCTGATCGCCGCGCGCGCCCTGCAAGGGGTCGGGGGAGCGCTGCTGACCCCAGGTTCCCTGGCGCTCATCCAGGCGTCCTTCCATCCCGACGACCGGGCCCGCGCCGTCGGGTTGTGGTCGGGCTTCGGCGGCGTCGGTGCCGCCGTGGGCCCGTTCCTGGGCGGCTGGCTGGTGGACGGTCCCGGCTGGCGCTGGGTCTTCCTGCTGAACGTCCCGGTGGCGCTGCTGTGCGCCCCGATCGCGCTGCGGCACGTCCCGGAGTCGTCCGACGAGCGCGCCCACCAAGGCTTCGACGTGCTCGGGGCGGCTCTCGGCGCTCTTTCGCTGGCACTGGTGACGTACGCCCTGATCGAGGCTCGCAGCGGGTCCGTGCTGGTCGCCGTGACGGCGGTCGCGGGCGTCGCGGCGGGCGTGGCCTTCGTGTTCGTGGAACGGCGGCGGCCCGACCCGATGATGCCGCCGGACATCTTCGCGTCGCGCCAGTTCACGGCGGTCAACCTGGTGACCCTGTGCGTGTACGCGGCCTTCGGCGGCTTCTTCTTCCTCACCGCGCTCCAGCTCCAGGTGGTGGCGGGATACTCGCCGCTCCAGGCCGGTACGGCGCTGCTGCCGACGACGGTCCTGATGCTGCTGTTCTCCGCCCGTTCGGGTGAACTGGCCCAGCACATCGGGCCGCGCATCCCGCTCACGGTGGGGCCACTGCTGTGCGCGGCGGGGATGCTGCTGATGCTGCGGGTGGGCCCCGACGCGTCGTACGCGACGGACGTGCTGCCCGCGCTGCTCGTGATGGGGGCGGGCATGGTCACCCTGGTCGCGCCGCTGACCGCCACCGTCCTCGGCTCCGTCGACACCGAGCGGGCGGGCCTGGCCAGCGGGATCAACAACGCGGCGGCCCGCGCGGCGGGGCTGATCGCCGTGGCCGCGCTGCCGCTGCTCGCCGGGATGGGCCCGGAGGCCTACCGCGAGGCGGACGCCTTCGACGCCGCGTTCCGGCGTGCGATGCCGTTGTGCGCGGCCGTCCTGGTGGTCGGGGCGGTGCTGGCCTTTGCGACCGTACGGCGTCCGGTGCCCGGCTGCCGGCGGCCCGAGTGCCTCACGCACGGCTGTGTCACGGCGCCCCCGCTGGAGCCCCGGCGGGCGGCCCCGGCCCCTCCCGCCCCGGGGACGCCTAGGAAGTCCGGCGCTGGTCCAGCTTCGTGACCGTGCCGGCCTCGTCGATCGTGTAGGCGAAGTACATCCGGCTCGCGCTCGCCGCCGCGTCGGCCTTGTCCAGGAAGGTACGGACGTCCATCGGCTTGTTGACGTCGGTGTCGTAGAACGGCTGGTTCACGGAGATCTTCGCCGTCCCGGAGAGCCGTATCTCGTGCTTCGGGCCGATCGCGTGCCAGACGGGCATGTCGGTGCTCGGGCAGGACCAGGTGCCTTCCTGGACCTTCAGACGGGCGCGTTCGCCCTCGGCCCGTACGCCGGGCAGCAGCATGAGGTCGATGCCCTTCCAGCCCTTGCAGGCGGGGTCCTTCGCGGTGGCGGACGCCGTCGGGGAGGGGGCGTCGGACGCGCCGGCGGAGGGGGAGGCCTCGGTGCCGGCCGAGGCGGTGGACGACGGGGACGCCGCTCCCTGCGCCTCGTCCTCCGGCTGGCAGGCGGTGGTGGCCAGCAGGACCGCGGCGGCGAGAGCGCCCAGGGCGCCGGTCCCGCGCAGCCGGGCAGCGGTCGTCGTACGCATGTGATCCCCCGTCGTCGTCACACGTCCCCGTGCGCGCGTTGTCGTGCGCACGATCAGTTCGTGCGTGATCGCAGTGTGCCCGTGGAACCCGTCGTTCCACGAGGGCCGCGGGCAACCGTTACCGATCACGGACAATGCGGCAGACCCGGCTGCCACCGCGGCCTGGACGTCCTGCGCCGCGACGGAAGGGCCGCGGCCCGGTGCCCTGGGAGAAGGGGCTACATGTGATCGTGCGTGTCGTGCCGCCGTCGCCTCCCGGTAACGGCGGCACGGTCGTCTTCGTCGTGGTGACTACCGCTTCAGCTCGGCGTACGCCTCGGCGCTGCTGTCCTTGAGGAACTGCCAGCAACGCTCCGTCTCGTCCTTCTCGTCGATCTCGCCGGCGGCGCGGGCGAGGGCGGCGAGGCAGCGCAGGAACCCGCGATTGGCCCGGTGGTCCCAGGGGATGGGCCCGTGGCCCTTCCAGCCGGCCCGACGCAGTGCGTCCAGACCGCGGTGATAGCCGGTGCGCGCGTACGCGTACGACTCGACCACTCGCCCGGCCTCGAAGGCGTCGTCGGCGAGCATGGCCCATGCGAGCGAGAACGTGGGGTACTTCGCCGCGACCTCGGCCGGAGGCTGGGACTCCTCGCCCAGGAGGCGGTACGCCTCTTCGTTCTCCGGGAGGTACGTCGGCTCCGGGCCGCCGAGCAGGTTCTTGTGAGTCGTCATGGACGCAGTCTGCCACTTGCGCCCTGGAGTTCGGGAAGCCGACGACGGGGAACGGATAGGGCGTGTGGGGGGCTGAGAACAGCGGTTGATGTGATCAATCCCGGTGTGCGAGCATCCGGCGCATGGCAGCACGTCGGGGGGCCTCCGGGGCCGTACAGGTGGGCATCTGCACCCGGATCGGCAAGGACGACGAGGCTGGGGGTCTCGGTGTCGCGCGGCAGGAGCAGGACTGTCGCCTGCACTGCGCCGCCAGAGGCTGGGAGGTTGCCAGCGTCTACGAGGACAGCGACCTGTCCGCGTACAAGCGCGGGGCCGTACGCCCGGAGTTCCGGCAGATGCTGGAGGACCTCAGGGCCGGGCGGATCGACGGAGTCGTCGTCTGGGACATCGACCGTTTCACGCGCCGGCCGCGCGAACTCGAGGCGTGGATCGACGAGTACGAGGAGGGCGAGCGTCGCGGGCGCCGCCTCGTCTTCGACTCCGTGTCGGCGTCGGACATCGACCTGTGGACGGAGAACGGGCGCCTCGTCGCGCGCATCAAGGTCGCCATCGCCGACAGGACCTCGGCGGACACGTCACGGCGTACGAAGCGCAAGCACCTGGAGCTGGCCGCGCAGGGGAAGCTGCCCGGCGGCCGGGCGCCGTACGGCTGGAACCGCGAGGACCGCAGGACGCTGGTTCCGGACGAGGCGGAGAACCTCCGCAAGGCGGTCAAGGACTTCCTCGGCGGGGTCCGCTGGGCGACGATCGCAAGGGAGTGGCGGGGCAAGGGAGTCAGGTCGCACAGCGGAGGCTTCTTCGACGACTCCAAGATCAAGCGGATGCTGATGAATCCGAGGATCTGCGGCTACCGCATGCACCAGGGGGAGTTGTTCCTGGACGAGCATGGCGAGCCCGTGGCTGGCGACTGGGAGCCGGTCATCACCCCGGACGAGTGGTACCTCCTCATGGAGAAGATCCGGCGGGAGTCGCAGGGGCGGACGGTACGGGACCACGCCACCAAGTACCTGCTCTCCGGCATCGCCCGGTGCGGACGGTGCGGCACCAGGATGCGGGCCTTCCCGTCGTATCGGAAGTCGAAGACGTCCTCGCAGTTCCGGTACGCGTGTCCCGGAAAGAACGACGGAGGATGCGGGGGAGTGGCCAGGGCGGGCGAACCAGTCGACCGCCTCATCAGGAACGCCGTGTTCCTCAGCTCGGACAAGGCACCGGCGAACGTGCAGGCGCGTGCACCGGAATGGACCGGGGCGGAGCAACTCGCCTCTCTGGAAAGGGATATGGCCGAGTTCGAGCAGGCGTGGCGGGACAGGCGCATGTCGGCCGCGCGCTACATCGCGCTCACCGAGGACCTGGAGAAGCAGATCGCGGAGCTGCACCGGGAGCGTGCCCTGCACCGGGCCGAGGCCGTGACCTTGGTGGCGGGCCCTGTCGACATACGGGAGCGGTGGGAGAAGCTGACGATCGAGCAGCAGCGCGCGGCGGTTCTCAAGGTATTCCGCGCGGTCGTCATCAAGCCCGCGTCCAACGGGCCGGTCTTCGACCCGGCGGACATCGAGCCAGTGCTCAGGTGACAGACGAAAGCCGGGCCGTGGGGACAGGGGTCCGGCTTCGAGAAGGGTCGGCCGCACCCACTCAGGGTGACTGACGCCGTGGCGATCACGTGGCTGTTCCGGGGCGACGCCGCGCGCCGGCCCTGCGGAGGTGGCTGGCGGCCACCGGTCGTTGTGTTCTTCGCGATGGATGTGACCTTCATTGCGGAATGGGGGCCTCGGGAGCGCGCGCGGTTTGTCCATCCGCTGACGACGGTGGCGGCGCATCTCCCGTAGAGGCAGGTCACAGAGCTGCGGGCGGAAGTGCACGACAGGAAAACCGCCCCCGCGGAGAGCAATATCTGTTCCCGTGGAATGAGAAATAGGTGCGGAGCGCGCGAGTATTTCTCGGCCGCCCGGCGGAGCGTAATTATCGACCACGCAAGGACGATCGCACCGTGCTACTGTCGATCTCAGTTGCGGGTGTGGTTGCCAGACGGTTTTTCCGACGGCTGATCATCACGGCGACACGGAATGCGCACAGGGCGTATTTCTGACACCGCCCTCCGAAGGAGAAACAAAATGGCTACTGGCACCGTGAAGTGGTTCAACGCGGAAAAGGGCTTCGGCTTCATCGAGCAGGACGGCGGCGGCGCCGACGTCTTCGCCCACTACTCGAACATCGCCACCCAGGGCTTCCGCGAGCTGCTGGAAGGCCAGAAGGTGTCGTTCGACATCGCGCAGGGCCAGAAGGGCCCGACGGCCGAGAACATCGTTCCCGCCTGACGCACCGGCGCTGACGCATACTTCGCAGCTGGGGCCCGCACCTTGGGGTGCGGGCCCCAGCTGGCTTCATTCCCAGGGTGATACGGCCCTGTTTTTCGGCCCGTTCTCGCGATTCTCTGCGCCGCTCATTCTGCTGCGGAAATTCCTTGTTACGTGCCCGCATCGAGGAAGGTTCCGCATGAACCGCACGCGCACCAATCGCACATACGACCGCTTCCAAGGAAGCGCCGCCGGGGGCCGCTCCGGCGCTCCGCGCCGCTCCAACGGTCACGGAAACCGACATCCGGCGCGGGGCGAGTTCGCCCTGCCGAAGACGGACACGCCCGCGTTGCCCGCCGTCGAGTCGTTCGCCGATCTCTCCATGCCGGCCCCGTTGCTGGCCACGCTCGGCCATGAAGGCGTGACCGTCCCGTTCCCGATCCAGGCGGCGACCCTGCCGAACTCCCTGGCCGGCCGTGACGTACTCGGTCGCGGCCGCACCGGCTCGGGCAAGACTCTCGCCTTCGGCCTCGCGGCACTGGCCCGTACGGCGGGCCGGCGCGCCGAGCCGCGCCGGCCACTGGCCCTGATCCTCGTCCCCACCCGTGAGCTGGCCCAGCAGGTCACCGACGCGCTCGCTCCCTATGCCCGCTCGGTGAGCCTGCGGCTCGCCACCGTCGTCGGTGGAATGTCCATCGGCAGGCAGGCCGGTGCGCTGCGTGCCGGCGCGGAGGTGGTCGTCGCGACGCCCGGTCGGCTCAAGGACCTCATCGACCGGGGCGACTGCCGGCTCGTCGACGTCGGCATCACGGTGCTCGACGAGGCCGACCAGATGACCGACATGGGCTTCATGCCCCAGGTCACCGCCCTGCTCGACCAGGTGCGCCCCGAGGGCCAGCGGATGTTGTTCTCGGCCACATTGGACCGCAACGTCGACCTGCTGGTACGCCGTTACCTGACCGACCCGGTGGTTCACTCCGTCGACCCGTCGGCCGGTGCCGTCACCACGATGGAGCACCACGTGCTCCACGTGCACGAGTCGGACAAGCACCGCACGACCACCGAGATCGCGGCCCGGGACGGCCGGGTCATCATGTTCCTGGACACCAAGCACGCCGTGGACCGGCTGACCAAGCACCTGCTGAACAGTGGTGTCCGCGCCGCGGCCCTGCACGGTGGCCGCTCCCAGCCGCAGCGCACCCGGACGCTGGCGCAGTTCAAGGACGGTCACGTCACCGTCCTGGTGGCCACCAACGTCGCGGCCCGCGGCATCCACGTCGACAGCCTCGACCTGGTCGTCAACGTGGATCCGCCCAGCGACCACAAGGACTATCTGCACCGTGGCGGCCGTACGGCCCGCGCCGGGGAGTCCGGCAGCGTGGTCACCTTGGTGACCCCCGGCCAGCGCCGCGGCATGAACCGGTTGATGGCCTCGGCCGGCATCACCCCGCACGTCACCCCGGTCCGCTCGGGCGAGGCGGAGCTGAGCCGCATCACAGGCGCCCAGGCGCCCTCCGGGTCCCCTGTGGTCATCACCGCGCCTGTCGTGGAACGCACCCGCCGCGCGCCTTCGCCGTCCCGGGACCGTCGAGGCCGCACCGGCCAGGGCCGACCCGTCGGCGCGAGGGTGCGCCGCAGCGCACAGCGGCGGCCCGGGAACGACTCGGCCGCTTAGGCCGGCGCAGTCCCCGGAGCTCTCTTGGCATCCCGGGGCCCTAAGGGCCACCAAGCCGACCATCCCTCACCGAAGGAGACACTCTTGACGCCAGCGCGGACGACGTACCGTATGCCGGACCCCGCTCCCGTGACCGCGGTCGAGGACATCGAACGGCACGGGCCTCGGATCTGTGACGACATGACCGTCGAGGTGGCTCTGGCCGTCATGGCGGGTGCCCGGGTCGAGTACCTGACCGTGTGCGACGGCGACGACCAGAGCACCGGTTTGATCACCCTGGTCCGGCTCGCCGTTCTCCGCGACAGCTCCGCGTACACGGACCGGATCCGGCTGCGGGACATCCTCGACGGACCACTGCCCTCGCCCGGCGTCCGCTCCGGCGGCGTGGGTGAGTACGGCCGGGTTCCGGGCGTACCCGCCCTCGCGTGCTGATCCGTCTCACCCGGGGCGGCCCGTTCTCCCTCCACCCGCGACTTCTCCCCTGTGAGGCATCATGCGCTGTGTCATCGCCCGGTACCCGTTCGACCTGACCAGGACCGGGGTGCTGGCCTCGATGAAGGGCGTCAGGCCCGAGCTCGTCACGGGTGTGTCCGTGACCATCGGCCGCCGCCGCTACCCCGTCAAGCAGGTGGGCCAGGTCATCACCCGCCAGGACCCGCGTGACTTCACCGCCGGTGAGGTCACGCGGGCGCTGACGCGCCTCGGCTTCACCTGCCACGACCGCCCCGAGGCCGCGCCCGTGGGTGTGGGTGGACCCACTCTCCTCCAAACCGCGTCCGCACTGCTCGGCGGCGCCGACCCTGTGGCCGTGTGAGGACGGGCGGAGAGACCGCCCTCATGATCCCCGGTGGGGGCCCTGTCGACTCGCGTCGGCAGGGCCCCCACCGCTGTGCCGCCGTCCGCTCGGAAACCGCCGGCGGCGGGCAACGGGGCGGAGACAGCGCCTCACCGGTCGAAGCGGATGAGATCTCCTACGGTCCATGCGCTGACGTCCTTGATCGCGACCCGGTACATGCCGCCCGTCTCCGGGATCCCGAGGCTGCCCTGCAGGATCCGGGCGAGATGGAAGTGCAGATGCGTGGGCGCCTCCCCGCCACCGGGCCGGTTCCCTCGCGGACCGCGGGCGAAGACGTCCGAGAACGGGCCGAGACGGTCCGAGTCCTTCAGGACCTCCGCCACCCGCTCCCTCCACACGGCCTCGGGAGCCAGCCGGCCGGTGATGACGGCACCGCCGACGACCACGGTCAGCGACATCTGATTGCTTCGCTCGGACTCCACAGCGGCGGAGATGGCGACGAGCAGCTCATCAGGGTTCGACATGACAGCAGAGTTTATTCGGCCCACCCGCCCCGGCACCGCCCGAGGGGCATGAAGCGGTCGCGCGGACGACGGGAAGCGACTCCCGACGGACCGGTGAGGGCCGGCCACGGCAGGGCTCTTCCTCCGCCGGAAGGATGAAATCTACTTTTGCCAGAGTAGACATTGCTCCCTGGCATGGATACGATTTATCTCGTAGACATGGTCGACGAGATCCGCCAGACACGAACTGGCGGGTGGCTGAACACGAAGTACGCAGGTCAGTGCGGCTCTCGAGCCTCGAAGCCACAGCGTTCCCAGAACGGTGACGGAGCTGAGAGCCGCACTGGGCGGCTCGTACGTGGAGGAGCTGCCGCAGCAGTACCAGTTCGTCCAGTGGTCGGTACACGAGAGGAACGGAGGAGTAGACGCCATCAGGATCGCCCGGCCCGAGAAGCGCTCGGCCCGGGTACCGCAAGACCCCGGATTGGATGGTGGTCCCCGGTCACGCAACTGCGATCCCCCGCTCCGCCCTGCCGGGGCCGGATAGCGGAAACAGAAGGTCGGCGCAGCAGTAGGGCCGACAGATGGTGTTGAATTTCCTTCGGGGCCCTGGTGCCGTACGGCACCAGGGCCCCTCGACGCGTTGCACAGCGAGGTGACATGACATCGGACAACCCACTGAATGATCGTCTGGACGACGACGACTACCCCGCATACAGCATGGGCCGGGCAGCCGAGATGCTCGGCACCACTCCGGCCTTCCTCCGAGCCATCGGTGAGGCTCGCCTGATCACTCCGCTCCGCTCGGAGGGGGGCCATCGCCGGTACTCCCGCTACCAACTGCGGATCGCGGCCCGCGCCCGCGAACTCGTCGACAAGGGGACTCCGATCGAGGCCGCGTGCCGCATCGTCATCCTCGAGGACCAGCTCGAGGAAGCGCAGCGCATCAACGCCGAGCACCGCCGTGCCGCCAGTGAGTCGGCGGGCAGTTCCGGCTCCGGCTGATCACCCGCGCGGCCGTGTCCGGAACGCCGGAGTACCGAGCGAGCGCGACAGCCGTTCGCGTGGCAGGGGCGCAGTCCGCCGGAAGGGCTGTGTACGTGCCAGGGCTCCCCGGGCCGGTCGGCAAAGACCGCGGCGGCCGAGCGCGGAGCCCGTCCCACAAGCACTTCGGCCGGCGTCCTCGGGCGGCGTGCCCACAGGAGCGGACAACCAGGGACACCGGCGGTCCCGGCGAGCCGAGCAACGGCGCAGGCGCACCCCGTCGTCATCGTCGGAGCACGAGCCGAACCGCGGCTTCCTGCGCGCCCTGCACGGTCTCGCCCGCACCGCCCAGGCGATCGGCGGGCAGCAGGAGTACGAGCGCTGCAGCCGGTTTCCTGGAGGACTCCTCGCCGACGGCGGCCCAGACTCCGGGCCGGCCCCGGAACCCGGCCCGCGGCCGGGCGGGTGCAGGTCCGACCGGCGTGACCAGGCGGACCTTGCGGTTTCGGGGCACGATTGTGGAGGATGCCCGGTGGGGACCGGGGCCCCCGTGTCGGTAACGGCAGGGGCGGACCGCTACCCGGAGCACATTGCAGGAGACAGCGATGTCCCATCAGGCCCAGCCCGTCGAGGCCACGGAGCCCGAGACCCCGCATCTCGACTTCCAGGGAACGACTCCGTACGAGGACTACGTCCAGGCGGACGTCCTGACCCATCTCCAGCACACCCTCTCCGACGACCCCGGAGAGATGGTCTTCCTGGTGACGACCCAGGTCATGGAGCTGTGGTTCACCGTCATCGTCCACGAGTGGGAGACCGCGGCGAACGCGCTGCGCGAGGACCGGGTGCCGGTCGCGGTCGCCGCGCTGAAGCGGTCCGTACGGGAGCTGGAGGCGCTGAACGCGTCCTGGCGCCCGCTCTCCCAGCTCACCCCCGCCCAGTTCAACGCGTACCGCTCCGCCCTCGGCGAGGGTTCCGGCTTCCAGTCCGCGATGTACCGCCGGATGGAGTTCCTGCTCGGCGAGAAGTCCGCGTCCATGCTGGTCCCGCACCGGGGTGCGCCGCGCGTCCACGCCGAGCTGGAGAAGGCCCTGCACGAGCCGAGCCTGTACGACGAGGTCCTGCGGCTGCTCGCCCGGCGCGGGCACGCCGTCCCGGCATCCGTGCTGCAGCGTGACGTCTCCCTCCGCTACGAGCCGTCCCGCGACGTCGAGGCCGTGTGGACGGCCCTGTACGCGGGCCCCGAGGACGACGAACTCGCCCGCCTCGGCGAGGCGCTGACCGACGTCGCCGAACTGGTCTGGCGCTGGCGCAACGACCATCTCGTCGCCACCCGCCGCGCGATGGGCGCGAAGGCCGGCACGGGCGGCTCCGCCGGCGTGGCCTGGCTGGAGAAGCGTGCCCAGAAGAACGTGTTCCCCGAGCTGTGGACGGCGAGGTCCCATGTCTGAGCCGCGCGGCAACGCCGTGCAGTGCGAGCCGAGCGCACGAGCCGCCCAGCTGGACGCGGCCGACGAACTCGCCGCACTGCGCAAGAGGTTCGTGCTCGACGACGCGGTCTACCTCGACGGGAACTCGCTCGGCGCGCTGCCGGCCGACGTCCCCGCCCGCATCGACGACGTCGTCCGCCGTCAGTGGGGCGAACTCCGCATCCGCTCCTGGGAGGAGAGCGGCTGGTGGACGGCGCCGGAACGCATCGGCGACCGCATCGCACCGCTCGTCGGGGCGGCCCCGGGCCAGATCGTGGTCGGGGACTCCACGAGCGTCAACGTCTTCAAGGCCCTGGTCGGAGCCGTCCGGCTGGCGGGCGACGGCCGCGACGAGATCGTCGTCGACGCGACCACCTTTCCCACCGACGGCTACATCGCCGCGTCGGCCGCCCGCCTGACGGGCTGCGAGCTGCGCCCCGTGGAACCGGCCGAGGTGCCCGGCGCGCTGGGCCCGCGCACGGCGGCCGTCCTCCTCAACCACGTCGACTACCGCACCGGCCGGCTGCACGACCTGCCCTCGCTCACCGCCGCGATCCACGACGCGGGGGCGCTCGCGGTCTGGGACCTGTGCCACAGTGCGGGCGCCCTGCCCGTCGGCCTGGACGCCCACGGGGTGGACCTGGCCGTCGGCTGCACGTACAAGTACCTGAACGGCGGGCCCGGTTCGCCGGCCTACCTGTACGTCGCCGCCGCCCATCAGGACCGCTTCGACTCGCCGCTGCCGGGCTGGAACTCCCACGCCGAACCCTTCGGCATGAGCCCGACGTACGCCCCCGCTCCGGGCGCGCTGCGCGGCCGGGTCGGCACCCCCGACATCCTGTCGATGCTCGCCCTGGAGGCCGCGCTCGACGTGTGGGACGGCGTCTCCGTAGACTCCGTCCGCGCCAAGTCGCTGGCCCTCACGGACTTCTTCCTCGACTGCGTCTCGGAGTACGTCCCCGAGGGCCGGGTCGAGTCCCTCACCCCGCCCGCCCACGCCGACCGCGGCAGCCAGGTCGCCCTGCGCTGCGCCGACGCCGGCACCGTGATGAGGTCCCTTGTCGAGCAGGGCGTGATCGGCGACTTCCGCCACCCCGACGTCCTCCGCTTCGGCTTCACCCCCCTGTACGTGGGCTTCGCCGACGTGGAGAGGGCGGCACGGGTACTGGGGCGGACGCTGGGGGCGTAGGCCGTCCGGGCCGGGGCACGTTTCAGCCCGTCGCCACAAGCGCCGGGCTCGTGCCTTGACGCCGTCCAGGCCGTTTTCCCTGGCCCGGGGTGCCGGGCTCGTGCCGTGAGGCCAGGGGGGCGGATTCCAGCCCGTCCGGCGTTTGAGGACGAGGCCGTCCAGGCCGACCGGCGGTCTGGGGGCGAAGCCCCCGGGGGTACGGGTCGGGCAGGGTCGGACGGGGCGAAAACCCCGCTCCGGCCCCCGCCCGACGACCCCGCCCCACCCCGACGGAAACCCACCCCGCGAAGGCCGCCCCCGGCGAGCCGCACAGGCCCCCGGACACCGGAGGAGTCCGGGCGTGGCCATCCTCGTCACCGTCCCTTTTGATGTCGTGCGCAGGGCCAATGAGATGGCCCGGCCCGCCCGCGCAACCCTCACCGAGCGTGACAACCGCGTGTCGACGCACGTCACCGGCCTGATACCGTCCCCGCCAACGGCCGAA
Organism: Streptomyces sp. 142MFCol3.1; assembly: GCF_000424945.1. NCBI lineage: Bacteria > Bacillati > Actinomycetota > Actinomycetes > Kitasatosporales > Streptomycetaceae > Streptomyces > Streptomyces sp. 142MFCol3.1. Next base: position 241,565 of record NZ_AUKV01000002.1, on the reverse strand, counting down.
TACTCCCCTGGTCCGCCAAATCCGTTTCACCCTTGAGAGGTTGGAGCATGCAGGACGACGCCGGCGCAGAGCGCGAGTCAGCCGCCCAGCGCGACGCAGCGGAAGAGGCGTCAGCCTTCTCGCACCCGCCCGTGGACCCCGACATCACCGTCGCGTACGGCGACCACCCCGACCAGGTGATCGATTTCTACACTCCGCGCGAGCCCGACCCGTCGGTCCCCGCCCCCCTCGTGGTCGTCCTGCACGGCGGTGCCTGGCGAGCCCCGTACGACCGTCGCCACATCACTCCGTTCGCGGACTTCCTGGCCCGCCACGGCTTCGCCGTGGCGAACGTCGAGTACCGGCGGGGCGCCGCGTTCCCGGCGCAGGGCGGTCCCGCGGACGCGGGCCCCGACGGACCGGGTCCGGCGCAAGGCCCGGTGGCGGGCCGCTGGCCGGACACCTTCGACGACGTGGCGGCCGCACTCGACGCCCTGCCCGCCCTGGCCCGCGAGGCGCTCCCGCAGGCCGACCTGCGGCGCACGGTGGTCACGGGCCACTCGGCGGGCGGCCACCTGGCGCTGTGGGCCGCCGCCCGCCACGTCCTGCCGGCCGACGCGCCCTGGCGCACCGACGGGGCGGCCCCGCTGCGCGGTGTCGTCGCACTCGCGCCGATCGCGGACTTCCAGGTGGCGGAGAAGCTCGACGTCTGCGGCGGAGCCGCCCGTCAACTCCTCGGTGGAGAAGCCAAGTTCGCCGAACGACTCCCGTACGCCGACCCGGTGCGGCTGATGCCCACCGGCATCGCCACCACCCTCGTCCAGGGGCGTACCGACGTCGTCGTGCCGCAGGCGGTCGCCGAGTCGTACGCCGACGCGGCGGCCAGGGCGGGCGAGGTGGTGGGCCTGACGCTCCTGGAGGACGTCGGGCACTTCCCCCTGATCGACCCGGCCGCGGACGCCTGCGCGGTGGTGGTGGAGGAGATCGCCCAACTGGCCTGGTGACCATGCCGCGGACGGGCCGTCCCGGCGGCCCGCACGCAACAACGGGCACCATCCACCGATATGTGACGCAGCCTCATGCGGGCTTGGCGCCGCCCCGGTCATACCCGTAATACCTGAGAGCTACCTCCCAGGTGAGCTCCCCAGCGGGACGCCGACGACACGTCACGATCCGTAACTTCCCCTTCGAGGACGCCCGATGCGCGGGCACCCCGAAGGGAGGGACACCATGGGAGTCCGGGCCGGGCGGAGCAAGGCGGGACGATCACCGGACACGCGCCCTCAGCCTGCCCGACCGGGAGACCCGCGCTCACCGCTTGCCGTCCCCCCGGACGCGAAGCCGCCCTCTGGCATCCCTCCGGACGCGAAGCCGCCCTATGGCATCCCGCCCGACGCGAAGCTGCCGATCACAGGCCCGCCGGGCGTGAAGTCGCTGCTCGCCGTCCAGTCGGCTGCGAAGCTCCCGCTCGCCGTCCCGCCGGGCGCGCAGCCACCGCTCGCCCTCCCGTCGGCTGCGAAGCCATCGATCGCCGCACGGCCGGACGCGAAGCCACCGCTCGTCGCGCCACGGGCCGTGAGACCACCGATCCCGGCGCCGTCGGCCGCAAAACCACCCCGCACGCACCGACTCCGGCGACGCCTGCGCCGCAGCCTCCTCGCCGCACTGGTCATGGGCGCCGTCGTCGTCCCCGTGTCCGCCGCCTCCCGCCCGCAGATCCCCGCCCCGGAGCCCGCGGACGTAGCGCCTCTGACGCCGGCGACGCTGGACAGGGCGTACGAGGCGAACCGCGCCAACGCGGCGGAGGCGGCCCGCATGGCCGCGGGCCACGGCGATCGCAGCCGCGCCGCCGCGGACCGCGTCATGGCCGCACCCTCCCGCCACTTGCTCTCCTTCGACGGACGGGGATCCGGGCAGGCCGCCGAGGTCTTCGGCGACCTGGCCCGCGCCGACCGGGTGGCGGTCCTGGTCCCGGGCTCCGACACCACCCTGGAGACGTACGACCGCTTCCGTGCCGGGGCGCGCGCCCTGCACCGTGACGTCGGCCCGCGCACGGCCGTCGTGGCCTGGCTGGGTTACGAGACCCCGGGCACGGTGAGCACGACGGTGCTGACGACGGCCAGGGCCGGGGAGGCGGCCCCTCGCCTGCGCGGCTTCGTCCGCGAACTGCGGGGCATCGTCGGTGAGTCGGCGCAGGTGTCCCTGCTGTGCCACTCGTACGGCACGGTGGTCTGCGGCAGCGCGGCCAGGGGCCTGGACGTGGACGATCTGGTTTTCCTCGGCAGCCCGGGCACCGGCGTCGACTCGGCGGCCCGGCTGCGCACGTCCGCACGCGTATGGGCGGCCCGGGGCGCGGGCGACTGGGTCGCGCACGTCCCGCACACCCGGGCCCATTTCTTCGGCACGACCGTCGGCTTCGGCAGAGACCCGATGAACCCCGCCTTCGGCGCCCATGTCTTCGCCGCGGGCCGCGGCGGGCACAGCGACTACTTCAAACCGGGCTCGGTGTCCCTGGACAACCTGGCCCGCATCGTCCTCGGTGACACCTCGGAGGTGACCCGTGCGTGAGTCGACCCTGCGTGAGCCCCACGGCCGGAAGGGCACACGACCGGACGACCCCGGCGACCGCGGCACGGGGACGGAACCGCGTGGAGCTTCGCAAAGCCAGGAGACGACAGGCGCACCGGGGACGTCGGGGACACCGGGCGCGCGGGGCGGGGTCCGCCGGACACGCCGGGCGGCGGACGCCCTGCGGGGCGGCGTCCGCCGCATCGACGAGGCGACCCCGAGGGATCGGGACCGCGCCGTCGACGCCCTGCGCGCCCTGGCGATCCTCGGCGTCGTGCTCGGCCACTGGCTGGTGACGGCCCTCGTCGCGGACGGCGGGGCCCTGCACGCGGCGAGCCCGTTGCAGCACATGCCGTGGCTGGCCCCGATCTCCTGGGTCTTCCAGACACTCGCCGTGTTCTTCCTGGTGGGCGGGCATGTGGCGACGAAGAGTCATGCGTCGGCGCGGGCGCGGGGCATGGCGTACGGGCGGTGGCTGCGGGCCCGGCTGGGACGTCTGTTCAGGCCGGTGGCCGCGGTGCTGAGTCTCTGGGCTGTGGCCACGGCGTGCCTGCTCGCCGCGGGCACGGGCTACGGCACCGTCCACACCCTGGTGAAACTGGCTCTGTCGCCCCTGTGGTTTCTCGTGGTCTTCGCCGGACTGACGGCGGCGACACCCTTGTTGACGAGGATCAACCCGCTGTGGCCGCTGGCCGTCGTTCTCCACGTGGACCTCATTCGCTTCGGCCTGGGCGGCCCCTCGTGGCTCGGCTGGGTGAACGTGGCAGCGGGCTGGCTGGTGCCGTACACCTTGGGCGCGGCCTGGACGCGCGGTGAACTGGACCGGCGGCGGGCGGGCCTGCTGCTGTTCGCCGGTGGCGCCGCGGCGACGGTGGCGCTCGTGGTGTGGGCGGGTTATCCGGCGTCGATGGTCGGTGTGCCGGGGGCCGCGGTCTCGAACCTGAACCCGCCGACGCTCGCGGTGGTCACCTTCGGGCTGGCCCAGTGCGGCCTCGCGCTGCTGCTGCGTGAGCCGCTGCGCCGGGCGATGCGACGCCCCGCGGCCTGGGCGGTGACAGCCTTCGTCAACCTCTCCGCGATGACGATATTCCTCTGGCACCAGACGTCCATGATGGCGGTCACTGCTCTGGGGCTGCGGGCTGGGCGGCTGGCCGGCCTGCACACCGTGCCCGACGGGCCGGGCTGGGTCGCGGTCCGGCTGGCCTGGCTGCCCGTGTTCCTTCTCGCGCTGACCGTCTGCTGGTCCGCCTTCCGCATCCACGAGCAGGGGCCGCGCCGCCGGACCGGCCGACCGTCCCGGATCGTACGGGCCCACGGCATCGGTCAGGGGGGAGCGAAGGGGACGCCTCATGCCTAGGCTTGATCAGGTGACGAGCGAGGAGCACCGGGCCGTGGACGAGGACCCCCCTGCGCCCGCCCCACCCCGCCTTGCGGACCCGGCGAAGCCGTCCGGCACCGACACCGGTCCTCCGGGCGGGCGCACCCGGTCACGCGGCCTGCTCGGCACGGGAGTTGTGCTGCGTTCGGTCCTGGCCGACCTCGCCTCGCCGGCGGCTGCCCCGCTGCCCCCGCTGTCGAGACCGAGGCGGCTGCGCCTGCTGCCGCATGTCGTGGTGTGCTGGCTCGCCTTCGGGCTCGCGTTCGCGGCGTCGGCGGAGCTGAACGAAAGCTATGGACTGGGTCTCGCGCTGGGCGCGGTGACCGGTGCCGCGCAGGGTGCGGCGATGGCCCTCGCCCTGTGGCGGCCCGTACCGGCTCTGTGGCTGTCGCTGGGCGCCACCGCGCTGGCCGCCACGGCCGCCACGGCCGCCGGGGCGCACATGGTGACGAGTCTCCCGGGCCCGCGGCCGGACTGGCCGTGGAGCGCACCGGCGATCATCACGCACGCCTTCGTGCTCTTCCTCCTCGCCCTGCGGATGTCCGCGCGCGTCGCGGTCGGCGCGCTGTCCGTGACCGTTCTGGTGACCTACTTCCTGCAAGGGCTGGTCGGCGGCACGGTCTACCGGTCGACGGGGGTACTGGCGGTCGTCGTCTTCGCCGCGGTCGTCCTCCTCGGCACCGCGTTGCGGGGGCGCCGCGAGGCGCGTACCCAACTGGTCGAGCAGGCCTCGCTGACCGCGGAGGAACGGGCCCGGCGCACCCTCCTGGAGGAGCGCAACCGCATCGCACGCGAACTGCACGACGTGGTCGCCCACCACATGTCCGTGATCTCCATCCAGGCCCAGGTCGCCCCCCATCTCGTCGAGAACCCCACCGACGAGCTGAAGGAGAACCTGGAGGGCATCCGGCAGAACGCGCTGGAGGCCCTGACCGAACTGCGCCGTGTCCTAGGTGTGCTGCGTTCGGAGAATCCCGAGGACCCGTACGGCCTCGGCGCGGGCACGGGTGCGGCGCCCGACTCCCCGCAGCCGACGCTGGACCGTCTCGACGCCCTCGTGGAGAACACGCGCGCCGCGGGACTGGTCGTGACGACGGAGATCACCGGCGAGCAGCTTCCCCTCGCGCCGGGCGTGGAGCTGTCGGCGTACCGGATCGTCCAGGAGGCGCTGAGCAACGCCCTGCGGCACGCGCCCGGTTCCGCGGTCCATGTCGAGCTGTGGCACTTCCCGCGCGGCCTCCAGGTGCGTGTCGTCAACTCGCGTCCCGCACAACCCGCACCACCGTCCCCCGGTGCCGGGCACGGCCTGCTCGGCATGCGGGAGCGGGCCGCGATGCTCGGTGGCACCCTCGTGACCTCGGAGACGGCGTGCGGCGGCTTCGCGGTGGCGGCGTTCCTGCCGCGCAACGGCGTCGCCGCACCCCTCGACGACCCCAGCGTCCCTACGGGAGAAGAGACTTCATGACGACCGCGAGCGGCACCATTCGCGTACTGGTCGCCGACGACCAGCAGATGGTCCGGCAGGGCTTCACCGTGCTGCTCGACACCCAGCCGGACATCGAGGTGGTGGGCCAGGCGGTCGACGGCCTCGACGCGATCGCCAAGGTCGCCGAACTCGCCCCCGACGTCGTCCTGATGGACATCCGCATGCCCGAGCTGGGCGGCATCGACGCGACCCGCCGCATCACCGACGGCACGCCCCGGATCAAGGTGCTGGTGCTCACCACCTTCGACCTCGACGAGTACGTGTACGACGCCCTGCGGGCCGGCGCCTCCGGGTTCCTGCTCAAGGACGCCTCCGCCGACCAGCTGGCCGAGGCGGTACGCGTGGTAGCGGCGGGCGACGCGCTGCTCGCTCCGGGCATCACCCGCCGGCTCATCGCGGAGTTCTCCCGCCTGCACGCCGCACCGCGGTCCCCGCTCAATCAGCGCGTGGGCGAGCTGACCCAGCGCGAGACCGAGGTACTGGCCCACATCGCCCAGGGCCTGTCGAACGCGGAGATCGCCGACCGCCTGGTCGTAGCCGAACAGACCGTGAAGACCCACGTAGGCCGCATCCTCGTCAAACTGGGCCTGCGCGACCGCACCCAGGCAGCGGTCTTCGCCTACGAATCGGGCCTGGTCCGCCCCTCGGGCTACTGACCGCCCCGACCCCCCACCGACTACCCGTAGTACCTGAGACGGACTCACAAGGACCCTCCTCACAGGGGACGACCACGCACCCCCCGCCGTCCTACCGTTTTCGACGTGACCGAGACGACCCAGACGCAGATGACGCCGCCGGGCAGGGCCAAGCCCCGCAGCCCGGAGTTCAGGCTGGCCGCGGACGCCCTGCGCGGGCTGCGCCAGGACCTGTTCCACGACGCCTTCGCCTACCGCCCGCTCCCGCGCATGCGAGTGGACGGTCCCGTCACCCGCCGCCTGCCCCAGGGGATACGGCAGTACGCGGTCTGGACACCGCACGCGGCAGTGGCGGCGATCGGCCTGGTGGCGATGGCCGCGGCCACCGCCGAAGGCGACGGCCGCGGTGGAATCGGACTCCCGATCTGCGTCCTCCTCGCCCTGCTCCCGGTCCTGGCCACACTGATCCGCCCCGTGGGCGCCTTCTGGTTCTCCCTCGCGGCAACCCCCGTGGTCGCGGTGTTCAGCGACAGCTGGAGCGACTGGCCGTGGCTGCCGGGCGCCTTCGTCACCCACGTCTCGGTGCTGACGGTCGTGGCCCTGCGCTCACGTCCTCGCACCGCCGCGTGGATGTGGCTGCTCACCGCCGCGTACGGACTGACCGCGGAGACCCTTTTCGGCGCGGGCCACTTCAGCGACAACACCATGCCGCTGCTGTTCGTCTCGGCCCTGGCCCTTCTGGTCGTCACGGTCCTGCACATACGACGCACGGCGGAGCGGGAGGTGACCGCCCAGCAGTCCGAGACGGCACAGGAGCGTTCCAAGCGTGCGCTGCTGGAAGAGCGCACGACGATCGCCCGGGAGCTGCACGACGTCGTGGCCCACCACATGTCGGTGGTCGCCATCCAGGCGGAGGCCGCCCCGTACCGCGTGGAGAACGCCCCGCCGGAGCTGGAGCAGGCCTTCCGCACCATCCGGGAGAACGCGGTGGCGGCGCTCACCGAGCTGCGCCGCGTCCTTGGCGTGGTCCGCGCCGAGGACTACGAGGCTCCGGACGCCCCGCAGCCCACGCTCGCCGACCTGGACGCCCTCCTGGCGAATGTGCGGGAGGCGGGTCTGACGGTGGACAAGGTGGTCACGGGCGCGGTGCGCGAGCTCCCGCAGGGCGTCGAGCTGTCGGCGTACCGAATAGTCCAGGAGGCCCTGAGCAACGCGCTGCGGCACGCACCGGGCGCGGTCGCCCGAGTGGAGATCGGCTACGTCATCGGCGGGCTGGGACTGCGTATAGTCAACGGCCCCGCACCGGCCACGAGTCTGGAGAAGTCCACGCACGGCGCGGGGCACGGCATCACCGGCATGCGCGAGCGGGTCACGATGCTGGACGGTGAGATGACGACGGGCGGCACGGACGACGGGGGCTATGAGGTCACGGTGTTCCTGCCGGTGCCGGCCGCGGAGGAGGAGACCGGATGACGGACGGCCCCATCCGGGTCCTGATAGCGGACGACCAGGTGATGGTCCGCGAGGGCTTCTCCGTCCTGCTGGGCGCGATGCCGGACATCGAGGTGGTCGGCGAGGCGGTCAACGGCAGGGAGGCGGTGGAGCGGGTCCGCGACCTGGCGCCGGACGTGGTGCTGATGGACGTCCGCATGCCGGAGATGAACGGTCTGGAGGCGACACGAGAGATCGTCGCCGCGGACAGTTCCGCGAAGGTGCTGGTCCTGACGACGTTCGACCTCGACGAGTACGTCTACCAGGCGCTGCGCGCGGGGGCCTCCGGCTTTCTGCTGAAGGATGCCTCGGCACGCCAGCTCGCCGACGGTGTGAGGGTGGTGGCGTCGGGGGAGGCGTTGCTGGCTCCTTCCGTCACGAGGCGGCTGATCACCGAGTTCTCCAGGCTCGCGGACGCGCCCCGGTTCCCGGCCACGGCGCACGCCGCGTACGGGGATCTGACCGAGCGGGAGACGGAGGTGCTGGTCCTCATCGCCCAGGGCCTGTCGAACTCCGAGATCGCGGAGCGGCTCGTGGTCGCCGAGTCCACGATCAAGACCCATGTGAGCCGCATCCTGGTGAAGCTCGGGCTGCGCGACCGCACCCAGGCGGCGGTGTTCGCGTACGAGGCCAGGCTGGTCACCCCCAGGTGACCCGCCCGCGGAACTGCCCCGCCCCCGCCGAGCCGCGCTGCCGCCCACAAACCTGAGCGCCCCCGAAGCAGTCCTGCCCACCCCGAAGCTTCCGTGCCCCCCCGCCGTGCGGCCCTGCCCACCTCCGAAGCCGTCATGTCTCCCAAGGCCCTCCCCGACCAAGACCCCCCTGTTCAGAGCGCTCGTGCCGGGCTAGCGTCCGTTCATGGCAGCTTTGGAGATTCCGCAGTCCTTCGACCCGTGGGACCAGGCGTTCGTGGCGGACCCGTACCCGGCGTACGAGGAGTTGCGGGCGCGCGGCCGGGTGCACTACTACGAGCCCACCGACCAGTGGCTGGTGCCGCACCACGCGGACGTGTCGGCGTTGCTGCGGGACCGCCGGCTGGGCCGGACGTATCAGCACCGGTTCACGCACGAGGACTTCGGGCGGACGGCGCCGCCTCCGGAGCACGAGCCGTTCCACGTGCTGAACGACCACGGGATGCTGGACCTGGAGCCCCCGGACCACACACGTATCCGGCGGCTGGTGTCGAAGGCGTTCACGCCGCGCACCGTGGAGCGGCTGAAGCCGTATGTGGAGCAGCTGGCGGGTGAGCTGGTCGAGCGGCTGGTGGCGGCGGGCGGCGGCGATCTGCTGTCCGATGTCGCCGAGCCCCTGCCGGTGGCGGTGATCGCGGAGATGCTGGGCATCCCGGAGTCGGACCGGGCGCCGCTGCGGCCCTGGTCGGCGGACATCTGCGGGATGTACGAGCTGAACCCGTCCGAGGAGACGGCGGCGAAGGCGGTGCGCGCGTCGGTCGAGTTCACCGAGTATCTGACGGAGCTGATCGAGGCGCGGCGCAAGGAGCCGGGGGACGATCTGATCTCGGGTCTCATCGCGGCCCATGACGAGGGCGACCGGCTCACCGAGCAGGAGATGATCTCGACCTGCGTGCTGCTGCTGAACGCGGGGCACGAGGCGACGGTCAACGCCACGGTGAACGGCTGGTGGGCACTGTTCCGCAACCCGGGCCAGCTGGCGGCGCTGCGCGCGGACCACGCGTTGATCCCCCGGGCGGTGGAGGAGCTGATGCGTTACGACACTCCGCTTCAGCTCTTCGAGCGCTGGGTGCTCGACGAGATCGAGATCGACGGTACGACGATCCCCCGCGGGGCGGAGATCGCGATGCTCTTCGGCTCGGCGAACCACGACCCGGCGGTCTTCGCGGCACCGGGCGATCTGGACCTGACCCGTGCGGACAACCCGCACATCTCGTTCAGCGCCGGTATCCACTACTGCATCGGTGCGCCGCTGGCCCGTATCGAACTGGCGGCGTCGATGGGTGCGTTGCTGGCGAAGGCCCCGACGCTGGACCTCGCCGAGGAGCCGTCGCGTAAGCCGAATTTCGTGATCAGGGGGCTGGAGTCCTTGAGGGTGCGGGTCTGACCCCACCGCCCGCCGTCGCCCCGCACGCCTGCCCGGACACTCACCCGTGCGGGCGCTCAAGGGCCCGGGCACCCAGCGCCGACTCAGGTGCTCAGGTCGCGGCGGCGGAGACCGGCGAGGCCGGTCGCTGTGGCCGCGGCGGCGATCCCGGTGAGGACGAGCAGCGGTGTCCAGGCCATGTCGCCGCCGGGCAGCTTGGGGAGATGTCCGAAGGGGGAGAGGTCCATGACGCTCTGCGGGACGTTCAGGGCGGGGCCGATCCAGCCGAGCAGGAGCGCGAGCCCGGCGGCACCCCAGGCCCCGGGGGCCAGTAGGGGCGAGAGGCCGTACAGCAGGGCTGCGAGTCCGCCGAGGGTCCAGATCGCGGGGAGTTGGACGAGGCAGGCGCCGACGATGGGGCCGAGTTCGGCACCGTAGCCGAGGGCGAGTCCGAGGCCGCCCAGCGACATGATGAGGACGCTGCCGCCGAAGGCGATGGTGAGGTGACCGAGGGCCCAGCGCAGGCGGCCGACCGCGTTCGCCAGCACCGGTTCGGCGCGCTGCGAGGTCTCTTCGCCGTGCAGCCGCAGTACGGAGGAGACGATGTAGAGGGCGGCGACCATGCCCAGCATGTTGACCATCGTGGCGAGGAAGGCGTCCGTGATCCCGCTCTGTCCGCCCATCCGCTCGATGATCTCGCGGGTCTTGTCGTTGTCGCCGACGAGGTCGGAGGCCCCCTTGGTGATCCCGCCGAAGGCCGCTCCGGCGGCGAGGAATCCCAGACTCCAGCCGAGCAGGGCGCCGCGCTGCAGGCGCAGGGCGAGTGCTCCGGCCGTGCCAAGGCGTCCCGTGGCGGGGCCGGGCCGGGTGGGCAGGAAGCTCATGCCGATGTCGCGGCGGCCGGCGAGTTCGTAGGCGACGGCGCCCTGTGCGAGGGCCGCGGCGGCGAACAGCAGGAGCACCCACCAGCGTTCGTCGGCGAAGGAGCGCAGTTCCTCCAGCCAGCCGACGGGTGAGATCCAGGTGAGTACGGACGAGCCGTCGACGGTGGCGGAATCCCCGGCGGCCTTGAGGACGAAGGCGGCGCCGAGCAGTCCTCCGGTGAGCCCTTTCGCGAGCCGTGCGCTCTCGGTCAGCTGGGCGACGATCGCCGCCACGGTGGCGAAGACCATGCCGACACCGGCGACGGCGAGCCCGAGCGCCAGTGCTCCGGGAGCGCCCTGTCCGGCGAGGCCGCCGGCGATCAGCAGGGCGAGGGCGCCGTTGGCGACGAGAGCCGCGAGCAGCGCGGCGGTGAGCGGGGCGCGCCGTCCGACCATGGCGGACGAGATGAGTTCCTGGCGTCCGGTCTCCTCCTCGTCGCGGGTGTGCCGGACGACGATGAGCAGGCTCATGATCGCGGCGAGCACTCCGGCGTAGCCGCCGATGCGCCAGGCGGTGAGTCCGCCGAGGGTGTCGCTGAACACCGGTCCGTAGGTGGCGCGCAGGGAGCTGTTGGTGAGCATCTGCCGTGCCACGTCGGCGCGTTCGGCGGGGGTGCGGTAGATGGACTCGAGGGAGTTCGGCATGGAGACGACGAGCAGGCCGATCACGCCGATCCACAGCGGCATCGTCAGGCGGTCGCGGCGCAGCGCGAATCTCAGCAGGGTTGCGGTGCCCGCGAGTTGACGGGACCCGCCGGGACGGGTGGCGAAGCGCGCGGTGGCGGTGGTCATCGGGTGACCGCCTTCGCGGACGTCGACGTGGTTGTGGGGGCGGTCTCGGCCGCGTCGTCCTGGTAGTGCCTCAGGAAGAGTTCTTCCAGGGTGGGGGGTGTCGAGGTCAGCGACCGTACGCCCGAGGCGGTCAGGGACCGCAGTACGGCGTCGAGCTTGTCGGTGTCGACCTGGAGTCTGACGCGCAGGCCCTGGACGTCGATGTCGTGGACGCCGGGCAGGTGCGCGAGCCCGTCGGGCGGCCCGGCGAGTTCGGCGGTGACGCTGGTCCGGGTGAGGTGGCGCAGGTCGGCCAGGGAGCCGGTCTCGACGGTGACGCCCTTGCGGATGATGCTCACCCGGTCGCAGAGCTCCTCGACCTCGCTGAGGATGTGGGAGGACAGCAGGACGGTACGGCCGCGGGCGCGTTCCTCCTCGACGCAGCCCTGGAAGACCTCTTCCATCAGCGGGTCGAGGCCGGAGGTGGGCTCGTCGAGGATCAGCAGGTCGACGTCCGAGGCGAAGGCGGCGACGAGGGCGACCTTCTGGCGGTTTCCCTTGGAGTAGGTGCGCCCCTTCTTGGTCGGGTCGAGCTCGAAGCGCTCGATCAGGTCGGCGCGCCGGGCCGGGTCCAGGCCGCCGCGCAGCCGCCCGTACAGGTCGATGACCTCGCCGCCGGACAGATTGCGCCACAGCGTCACGTCACCGGGGACGTAGGCGACGTGCCGGTGGAGTTCCACCGCGTCGGCCCACGGGTCGCGGCCCAGCAGCTGTGCTGCGCCCGAGTCGGCGCGGAGCAGGCCGAGCAGGACGCGGATGGTGGTGGACTTCCCGGAGCCGTTCGGGCCGAGGAAGCCGTGCACCTCGCCGGCCTCGACTTCCAGGTCGAGGCCGGCCAGGGCGTGGGTGCTGCCGAACGACTTGTGCAGTCCGGAGACGGTGATTGCCTTCGTCATGTTTCAGAACGTACGCTTCTTTCAGAAATTTGTGAAGTTAAGGAAGTGTAGAAATGCCCGATACACTGAGTGATGGTGCGCGGCCGGCGGGGACGAGCAGGGGAGATGATCCGGGATGACCGAACCCATGGAGGGTCGGCGGGACGCGGGGGCGGTCTCCGGATTCGTCGAGAGCTTCGCGGCGCAGCTCGTCGAGGCCGGCATGCAGCGGATGCCGGCCCGTGTCTTCGCGGCCCTGCTCTCCTCCGACACCGGCGCTCTGACCTCCGCCGAACTCGGCGAACAGCTGCGGATCAGCCCGGCCGCGGTCTCCGGTGCCGTCCGCTATCTCGCCCAGCAGCACATGGTCTCGCGTGAGCGCGAGCCCGGCTCACGGCGCGAGCGCTACCGCGTGCACAGCGACCAGTGGTACGAGGCGATCACCAACCGGGAGGCGGTTCTCAAGCGCTGGCAGTACGCCCTGCGTGACGGCGTCGACCGGCTCGGCGCCGAGACACCGGCGGGCCGGCGGATCGCCGAGACCCTGGCGTTCTTCGACTTCATCGACGGCGAGATCTCCCAGATGATGGACCGCTGGCGCGTCCACCGGGAAGAACACTTCGGCAACGGCTGAGGTCCCACGAGCCCACCCGCGCGAAAGGGCCCGCCGACACCCGCCTCACCCGCAGGAGGCCGTGCCCCGGACACCTCCGCACCGCCCTCTCACGGAAGGGGCCGCGCCGGGGCGCCAAATGCCCGTTGCGGACGGCGCCACGCACCCACCGAGGTCCTACCGGCACCGCTCCGCACGACGGCTGCAACGGGCGGATCGCCGGCACGGGTCCGACCCACCACCGGACCGACGGCGACCCACCGGCAGGACGCGAACGGGCCGGACCCACCCACCGGACCGACGGCGACCCACCGGCAGACGCCCCGGCCTCTACGGGAACCCCAGCGGCAGGGTCAGCCCCCATGCCTCCTCCCGGACGGTCCACGTCCGCGTCCGCACGGGCCCGGACACCACCGCGTCCGCCCGGTAGCGGAAGTCCGCCCCCGACACGGTGACCCGCCGCCCGAACGCGCGCAGCGGGACGACGGCGGTCCCGTCCGTGGTGGGCAGCACCTCCACCTCCGCACCGCCGGGCCCCCCGGGCGTCACCGACACCGCCTCCACCGGCTGGTCCAGATCGACGACCGTCACCCCGTCGACCTCGACCCGGAGCCGGGTCGGCCCCGGTCCGGGCATCGCAGCCGTGCGGGCGGGCCTCGAGGCGAGCGTGCGGACCAGTGACTGGCAGGTGCGCAGCCAGGCGTGGGAGGCCGCCTCCGGGGCGACGCCCGGCGCCGTGGGAACCGGGGCGGGCGCGGACGGGATGCGGAGCGTGCCGAGGACGACGCCGTCGCTGTCGTCCACGAGCAGGTCGAGCCGCCGTTCGGACCCGTCCAGCACGGCCCGCGCCGCGGCCACCGCCCCGGTGGGCACGCCGAGGGACCGCGCGAGCGACAGCACACCGCCGATGGGCACCATCGACAGCGCGCACACCCCCAGCTCCCGCCGCCGGTGCAAAAGGGACACCGCGCGCATCAGGGCACGGTCGTCACCGACCACCACGGGTCGCCGCGTGCCCCTGCGAGCCAGTGCGCGGGCGAATTCCTCGGGCCCGTCCGGCAGGCACACCTTCGTCGCCGCACCCGCGCTGAGCACGTCTTTCGCGATCCGTACAGACTCGCCGTCCGTCCGACGGGCGACCGGGTCGATGACCACCAAGAGCTGGTCGGAAGCCGCCACCTCGGTCATGCCTCGCTTCCTCGGGTAGCATCTTTGTGCAAGAGCCCCTTGCGCTATTGCGCCAGGGGCTTCGTCTATTCCGGGGCATCCGGTCCGACGGTCGCGGCCAAAGGAGGTCGCCGGCGTACGCAGCCGTACCGAAAAACAGCAGCGTACGTCCCCGACCTTGGACATGCCCCGCCCGGAAGGGGTGTACGCCTGTGCCCGCACTTGTGCTGCTCGGTGCTCAGTGGGGTGACGAAGGCAAGGGAAAGGCCACCGACCTGCTCGGTGGATCTGTGGACTATGTGGTGCGCTACCAGGGCGGCAACAACGCCGGCCATACGGTGGTCGTGGGTGATCAGAAGTACGCCCTGCACCTCCTCCCTTCCGGGATCCTCACGCCGGAGTGCACGCCGGTGATCGGAAACGGAGTCGTCGTCGACCCGTCGGTCCTGTTCTCCGAGCTGAACGGACTGAACGAGCGCGGCGTCGACACGTCCAAGCTTCTGATCAGCGGAAACGCCCACATCATCACGCCGTACAACGTCACCGTGGACAAGGTGACGGAGCGCTTCCTCGGGAAGCGGAAGATCGGTACGACGGGGCGCGGCATCGGGCCGACGTACGCGGACAAGATCAACCGTGTCGGTATCCGCATCCAGGACCTGTACGACGAGTCGATCCTGACGCAGAAGGTCGAAGCGGCTCTCGAGGTCAAGAACCAGCTGCTCACCAAGCTGTACAACCGTCGCGCCATCGAGGCGGGCCAGGTCGTCGAGGAGCTGCTGGGCTACGCGGACCGGCTGAAGCCGTACGTCGCGGACACCGTCCTGATCCTCAACGAGGCTCTGGAGCAGGACAAGGTCGTGCTCTTCGAGGGCGGCCAGGGCACGCTGCTGGACATCGACCACGGCACGTATCCGTTCGTGACGTCGTCCAACCCGACCGCGGGCGGCGCCTGCACGGGCACGGGCGTGGGTCCGACCAAGATCAGCCGGGTCATCGGCATCCTCAAGGCGTACACCACCCGCGTCGGCTCGGGCCCGTTCCCGACCGAGCTGTTCGACGAGGACGGCGAGGCGCTTCGCCGCATCGGTGGCGAGCGTGGTGTGACGACCGGCCGTGACCGGCGCTGCGGCTGGTTCGACGCGGTCATCGCCCGCTACGCGACGCGCGTGAACGGCCTGACCGACTTCTTCCTCACCAAGCTGGACGTGCTGACCGGCTGGGAGGAGATCCCGGTCTGCGTGGCGTACGAGATCGACGGCAAGCGCGTCGAGGAACTGCCGTACTCCCAGACGGACTTCCACCACGCGAAGCCGGTCTACGAGACCCTTCCGGGCTGGTCCGAGGACATCACGAAGGCCAAGACGTTCGCGGATCTGCCGAAGAACGCGCAGGCGTACGTGAAGGCGCTCGAGGAGATGTCCGGTGCGCCGATCTCCGCGATCGGTGTCGGTCCGGGCCGTGACGAGACCATCGAGATCAACTCGTTCATCGGGTAAGGCCCCTGGGCCCTTCACGGGTCCGTACGGCGTTCGCACGCGCCCCCGGTCGGCTTCGGCCCGCCGGGGGCGCGTCGCGTTTCCGCCGAAAGACAGGGTCACCCGCCCCTGTCCCCCCGCTGCCGTCACCTCCCCGCCGCCGGCCGCACCCTGGCGTCCCCTTCCCTCAGCGACCGCACCCCGCCACCACCGCCCCCGGCGCGGCGTAATTGCGCCGACCTGCCCCAACTCCCGTACTTTTGCTTGCCTTTGGTGATCAAACTGTGGCTATGGTGATCGCCACGTGCCCGGTGCCCGCCCACCCGGCGGCCGGGCGCACGGTGACCGACGACCGGGGGGAACGGTGTCGTCCGGGGGGTCGCATCGGCATGCCGTGATGTCGGCGGTCGCGGACGCCTGCCCGGCCGCGCTCCTGTCCGCCACGTCGAACGCCGTCCGACCCCGAGACGGAACAGGAGCCCCCGTGGCCGACGAGATGGTGCGCAAGGCGCAGCAGTTCATCAACGGTGCCTACGAAGGCAAGCTGGGCATCGACCGGATCCCCGAGAACGGGGTGACCGGCTGGACGACGATGTTCGGCCTCACCCGTGCCCTCCAGTACGAACTGGGCATCACGAGCCTGTCGGACACCTTCGGCCCCACCACTTTGTCCACGCTCACGTCCAGGTACCCGACGCTCAACAGCGAGACGGTCCCGTCGGCGAACTTCGCCCGCATCATCCAGTCGGCCCTCTATTGCAAGGGATACGACGGCGGCGACATCGACGGAACGTACAACTCCCGCGTCTACGCCTCGATCACCCGGCTGAAGCAGAACATGGGCGTGGACTTCACCTACCCCGGCGGCAACCTGGTGCCCAAGGTGTTCAAGGGCCTGCTGAACATGGACGCCTATGTCACCGTCAACGGCGGCTCGGACAGCATCCAGGCCGTGCAGAGATGGCTGAACGGGCAGTACGTGACCCGCAAGGACTTCTTCATCATCCCCGCGGACGGCCACCACTCGCGCGACGTCGCCAAGTCCATGCTGTTCGCCGTCCAGTACGAGCTGGGCATGGCCGACGGCACGGCCAACGGAGTGTTCGGCCCCGGCACCCAGAGCGGTCTGAAGAGCCACACCGTGGCCACCGGGGACTCCGGGCCCTGGGTGCAGCTCTTCTCCGCCGGCATGGTCCTCAACCACCGGCCCGTGTCCTTCGGCGGGACCTTCACCAGCAGCCTGGCCTCGGCCGTCTCAGACTTCCAGTCGTTCGCGAAGCTGCCCGTCACCGGCAAGGGCGACTTCTCGACCTGGGCCTCCCTCCTCGTCTCCTACGGCGACCAGGCGCGCAAGGGCGAGGCCTGCGACGGCGTCACCCGGATCACCCCGGCCCGTGCCGCCGCGCTGAAGGCCGAGGGCATCAAGTACGTCGGGCGCTATCTCACCAACCCGACCGGCGGGAAGCCGTACGAGAAGGCGATCCAGGAGGGCGAGCTCCAGACCATCGCCGACGCCGGGCTGCGCTGTTTCCCGATCTACCAGACCTACGGCCGGGACGCCTCGGACTTCAACTACATCGCGGGCCGGACCGCCGGACAGGCCGCGGTCAACGCGGCCCTGGACCACGGCTTCAAGGCCGGCGCGAGGATCTTCTTCGCCGTCGACTTCGACGCCCTCGACGAGGACGTCACCTCCAGCGTCCTGCCCCACTTCAAGGGCATCGAGGACGCGATAGCCGACGACGGCAACCGGTACGCGGTCGGTGTGTACGGGCCGCGCAACGTGTGCACCCGCGTCTCCGAGGCCGGCCACGCGACCGCCGCGTTCGTCTCCGACATGTCCTCCGGTTTCTCCGGGAACTTCGGCTATCCGCTGCCCGAGAACTGGGCCTACGACCAGATCGTCACCCGCACGGTGGGCTCGGGCGACGGGGCGATCGAGATCGACAACAACATCGCCTCGGGCCGCGACACCGGCCAGGGCTCCTTCAACGCCCCGCGCACCCAGAAGCCCGACACCCGCCTCGACGACTCCGTCCTCACCGCCATGCAGACGGACGTCGGCAAGTACATGGAGTCCCTCGGCTACCCGCTCGACGGCGGTACGCGCAGCTACCAGCACTGGAAGTGCTTCCAGTCGACGGTGGTCGACCACGACGCGCTCATCACGAGTCTGTCGAACAGGTACAACCTGCGCAAGGCGCTCATCCAGACGTCGGCGTACTGGGAGATGCGGCACATCGAGCCCCTCGACGAGGCGGCCTGGGAGGCCACGATCCTCGCGTACAACACGACGGGCAAGTTCATCAAGGACTCGTCCACCGGCATCGCCAAGCAGCGGGCCCTCACCCTCGTCGGCGCGTGGAACCACTGCCTCACGAAGGGCTACGTGACCGGCCGGCCGATCCTCGACGCGTCCAGCGACGACGACAAGTACTCGATCTGGAAGAAAGCCCACGACGACGAGGAGTTCGCCCTCACCAGCGTCTTCATGATCGACATGTGGGACATCGACGGGAAGCCCGGCGGGGACGACGACTCCCCCGCGATGCGCTCCCCGCGCCTGGACTACAACGACTCGGAGATCTACGACGTCCTGCGCCGCTACCAGGGCCCCGCGGAGCCCGCGTTCAGCGAGGCGAAGAAGCGGCTGGGGCTCTACTACGTGATGGAGAAGTACAACGCGATCTCCCGGAACCTGTGACAGAGAGCGGAGCGCCCCATGTCCGGAGACCAGCCGTACGCCGGCCACGACGGCACCGTCGTCCTCCTGCTGACCCTGGCCGGACTGGTGGCCACCCCGTGGCTCCTGGTGCGCGGGGTGAGGCCGCTGGTCCGCGCCGGGGCCGCCCGGACGGCGACAGCGGCCCTCAGGTCCGCCGCGGCACTGGCGTGGGCCGCGGCGGCCGGCATGTACACCTGGGGCGTTCTGCACCTGGTCCTCCTCGACGACCAGGACCGGTCCCGGGCGTGCAACACGGCGGTCGGCGACCGGCGACTCACCGGATACGAACCCTCGTTCATCCCGCTTCACTTCGGCTGCCGTACCGGTGACGGGCACACGGTCGAAGCGGTCATCCCGTCGTACATCAACCCTGCAGTGACCGTGCTGGGGGTGTGCGCCCTGGCGCTCACCCTCGCCGGATTCGCGACCGCCCGACGCAAGGAGGAAATCTCATGACGGCGAACCTGCCGCGACGCACCGTGCTGCGCCGCGCCGTCCTCATGGCCGCAGGCGCCACGGCCGGATCACAACTGCTCGCCACCCCCGGATACGCGGCGGACCACGGGCCCGACCCCGCCGCGCTCCGCGAGGCGGTGCAGAAGGCCCGGCGCAGGGCCGAGGAGCGGAAGGCCCACGTGCTCAACGGCCTTCGTTCGAAGAACGGCTGGGAGATGGAGAAGGTCGTCGACGACCGCGGCAACATCTACACCAGACCCGTGACGGGCACCCCGGTGGACGTGCGGGTGCGCATGGGAGACGTCGAAACCGTCCTCGTGCACGTCGTCCGCCGCTTCCACTACGAGATCGACGCCCTGCGCAAGGGCGACGTCGTCGGCTGGCGCACCCCGGGCTCGGTGCGCAGGGGACTGGCCGAGTCCAACCAGGCCTCCGGCACGGCGGTGCAGATCCGGCCCGGCTCCTACCCCTTGGGGGTGCGCGGCGGGTTCTACCCCCTCCAGGAGCTGGTGATCCGCGACATCCTCGCGGACGCCGAGGGCGTGGTCCGCTGGGGCGGCGACGACCGCAAGCCGGACGAGTCGCTGTTCTCCATCGACGTGGGTCCGGACGATGCGCGCCTGACCGCGGTGGCGGAGAAGATCCGCCGCTGGGCCGAGACGCCCGGTCTTGGTTCGGGTGTTCTCGTCGATCCGCTTCAGCCGCAGCGCCGCAGGGCCGCGAAGCGGCTCGCCGCCCAGCAGGTCTGACCGGTGGCCCGCGGGCCCGGTCCGCACCCTCACGGGTGGGGCCGGGCCCGTGCCCGTGGCTGTAGCCCGGACCGGGCACCGCCGGCACCCCGCGGCCCGGTCCGGGCGACGGCCGCTAGCTGAAGATGATCATCGATCCCTGGGCGAGGCTGCGGGTCGCGGCGGCGTGCAGGCCGAGCCAGACGTGGCGCTCCCGGGCGAAGGGGCTGGCGTCGTAGGGCGCCGGCGCGGCCGGCTCCTCCAGCTCCGTGGGCGCCGCGGGCGGTTGCGGGGCGGCGGGCGGGTTGGCCGGGTCGATACCGATCGAGGGGGCCACGAACTCGAGTTCGCGCAGCAGCGCGTGGGAGGAGCCCAGAGGGCCGCCGCCCGCGAGGAGTTCGTCGTTGGCGAGGGGGTGGGGGAAGTCGACCGGGACGTAGGCGCCCGCGTGGTCGTAGTGCCAGACCAGGTGTGACTGCTGGGCGTTGGTCTCGAACATCTCCAGCAGCTGTTCGTAGTCGCCGCCGAGTTCGTCCACCGGGGTGACCGCCAGACCGCACATCTGGAGCAGGTAGGCGCGGCGCAGGAAGTGCAGCGCGTCGTAGTCGAAGCCGGCGACCGGGGCCACGTCGCCGGACAGCCCCGGCATGTACGCGTAGACCGGGACGGGTGGGAGTCCCGCCTCGGCCAGCGCCTTGTCGTAGAGCGCGAGTTCCTCGGCGAAGGGGTTGTCGGGGGTGTGGCACAACACGTCGACGAGCGGGACCAACCACAGGTCACAGGCCAACAGACGGCTCCTCTTCCTCGGGTGCACGGTGGTCAGGGCAGCGTAATGCGCGCGGCGGTCCTCGGAAGGCCTCGGTGCACAACTGGGTTTTCCGGTGGCCGGGGGCGCGCGGTGCCCCCCGGGTCACGTCCCCAACCCCCCGATCGCCCGCGGGGGCCCTCCTCAAACGCCGGACGGGCCGTCGTCTGCGGTCAGGTGCTGGATGAGGGCCAGCGAGTGTGCGTTGTAGGCCACGACGATCGCCTGGGCCGCGTCCGCGTCGCGGCGGGCCAGGGCGTCCACGAGCTCCGTGTGCCCGGCCCACAGGTGGCCCCTCAGGTCGGCGACCCGGCGCAGGTGCTGGACGGTGCACACCCAGGACTGGACGCGCAGCCGGTGCAGGAAGTCGGCGAGGTAGGGGTTGCCGAAGAGGCCGCTGAGTTCGCGCCAGAAGCGGAGGTCGTAGCCGATGAGGATGTTGAGCTCGCCGGCGGTCGCGGCGCGCTGGGCCTCCTCGCCGCGGCGGCGCACGGCGGCCAGGGCGACGACGGCCCGCTGGTCGTCGAGCTGGCGCAGACCACCTGCGACGAGGCTGCGGAACATGCCCTCGGTGACCAGGCTGCGGGCCTCGATCATGTCGCGGTAGTCGTCGGCGGAGTACTCCTGCACGCGGAAGCCGCGGTGCTGGTCCGCCTCCAGCAGACCCTGCGCCGACAGGTCGACCAGGGCCTCGCGGACGGGGGTGGCGGAGACGCCGTACTGGTCCGCGATCTCCTTCACCGTGAACGCCTGGCCCGGCTGGAGGCGGCCCGCGAGCACCTCGTCGCGGAGCGCGTCCGCGATCTGCTGCCGCAGGGTGCTGCGGGTCACGGCGCCATTGCCGCCGGTGCCGGGCATGGTGTCTGGCTCCCCCATCGCGTGGATGTGGTGGTGGGTCTACTCGCGTATCACTACGAGCAGGACACCTTACGCGGTGGAGGGGCCGCAGACCTCGAACCCCCGGCCGGGCTCAACCGCCCGGCCGGGGGTTCGGAAGGTGACCGGATCTCGCGCTACGCGGTGTGCTCGTCCGCCACGGACAGCGCCTCGTCCAGGGCCGCCAGACCCTCCTTGGCCTCGGCCTCGGAGATGTTGCAGGGCGGCACGACGTGGGTGCGGTTCATGTTGATGAAGGGCCACAGGCCGCGGGCCTTGGCCGCGGCACCGAACGCGGCCATCGGCGCGTTCGCCTCGCCCGCCGCGTTGTACGGAACCAGCGGCTCCCGCGTCTCCCGGTTCTTCACCAGCTCCAGCGCCCAGAAGACACCGGTGCCGCGTACTTCGCCGACGCTCGGGTGTCGCTCGGCGAGCTCGCGCAGCGCCGGCCCGAGGACGTTCTCGCCGATGGCCGCGGCCTGGTCGACGATGCCCTCCTCCTCCATGAC
The DNA here is from genome assembly GCF_000424945.1 of Streptomyces sp. 142MFCol3.1. NCBI lineage: Bacteria > Bacillati > Actinomycetota > Actinomycetes > Kitasatosporales > Streptomycetaceae > Streptomyces > Streptomyces sp. 142MFCol3.1. The sequence goes on along the minus strand of NZ_AUKV01000002.1, from coordinate 219,984 downwards.
GTTGATCGTCGCGACGGCGGCGGCACAGGCCAGCGGGTGCCCGGAGTAGGTGAGCCCGCCCGGGTAGGGCCGCCGGGCGAAGGTCTCCGCGATGGCTCCGGAGATCGCGACACCGCCGAGCGGCACGTATCCGGAGTTCACGCCCTTCGCGAAGGTCATCAGGTCGGGCGTCACACCGAAGTGGTCCGCGGCGAACCACTTGCCGGTCCGCCCGAAGCCGGCCATGACCTCGTCGAGGACGAAGACGATCCCGTACCGGTCGCATATCTCGCGCACACCGGCGAGGTAGCCGGCGGGCGGCGTCATGATGCCCGCCGTGCCCGGCACGGTCTCCAGGATCACCGCGGCGACGGTGGCCGGCCCCTCGAAGGCGATGGTGTCCTCGAGGTGCTGGAGTGCCCGCTCGCACTCCTGCTGCTCGTCGTCCGAGTAGAAGGGGCTGCGGTACAGGAACGGCGCCCAGAAGTGGACGACACCGGCGGCAGCGCTGTCACTGGGCCAGCGGCGCGGGTCACCGGTGAGGTTGATCGCGGTCGAGGTGGCGCCGTGGTACGAGCGGTAGGCGGAGAGCACCTTCGGACGGTCGGTGTGCAGCCGGGCCATCCGCGTGGCGTTCTCGACGGCCTCCGCGCCGCCGTTGGTGAAGAAGATCTTGTCCAGGTCGCCGGGGGTGCGCTCGGCGATCAGCCGGGCCGCCTCCGAACGCGCCTCGACGGCGAAGGCGGGCGCGAACGTGGACAGGGATGCGGCCTGCTCCTGGATCGCGGCGACGACCTTCGGGTGCTGGTATCCGATGTTGGTGAAGACGAGCCCACTGGTGAAGTCCAGATACCGCTTGCCTTCGTAGTCCCAGAAGTACGACCCCTCCGCGCCGGCGACGGCGAGCGGGTCGATGAGCTCCTGCGCGGACCAGGAGTGGAACACGTGCGCGCGGTCCGCGGCCTTCACGGCGGCACCGACCTGGGGGTTGGGCTGAGGGGTCATGCGCCGAAGCGTAAATGTCCACGGAGTGGACGCGATATCGGCGTCCTGTCTGCCGACGCGGGCATTCCGCGACAGTCTGTCGGGCCTGACCACGCCGGCGTCTTTGCTGCCGCCGGCCGTGACGTCCCCGGAGCCGCCGTGGATCGGCCTGGACGGCCTCGTCCTCGATCGCCGGACGGGCTGAAAGATGCTCTCTGGACCTCAAGACGGGGCGGGGCGAAGGCTGCCGGGCCGGCGGACACGGAGCGTCCCCGGGCACGCCGTCTTCGCCGACCGGCCCGCCGAGGCGCTCGGCGAAGACGGGCCGGCCGAAGCGGTACGCGCCCTGGAGCGCCTGTCGACGGTCCTCGACGAGCTCGCCGCGAACGTCACGGAATCACCACGGGCTGTTACGGAACCGTAGACACCGCCCCACCCACCTCCCCGTACGACCGGATTATCCTCGGTCTGTTGCACACACACGGGGGAAGGTGGGCGCGGGCATGGAGAAGCTGGGGGCGGGGGATCCGCAGCGGATCGGCGCGTATCGGCTGCTGGCTCGGCTCGGCGCGGGCGGGATGGGGCACGTGTACCTCGCCCGGTCCGACCGGGGCCGCACCGTCGCGGTCAAGCTGGTGCGCGAGGAACTCGCGGAGCAGGAGGAGTTCCGGGCCCGCTTCCGGCAGGAGGTGCAGGCCGCGCGGCGGGTCGGCGGGTACTGGACCGCCCCGGTGCTCGACGCGGACACCGAGGCCGTGATCCCGTGGGTCGCCACCGGCTACGTCGCCGGGCCGTCCCTGCAGACCGTCGTCGGCCACGACCACGGCGCGCTGCCCGAGCGCTCCGTCCGCATCCTCGCCGCCGGCCTCGCGCACGCACTCCAGGACATCCACGCCGCGGGTCTCATCCACCGCGACCTCAAACCGTCGAACGTCCTGGTCACCATCGACGGCCCTCGCGTGATCGACTTCGGGATCGCACGCGCCCTGGAGACGGTGACCGACGGCGGCCTCACCCGCACCGGCGCGCTCGTCGGCTCACCCGGCTTCATGGCCCCCGAGCAGGTCCGCGGCGACCGGGTCACACCCGCCTGCGACGTGTTCTGCCTCGGCTCGGTCCTCTCGTACGCCGCCACGGGCGCCCTGCCCTTCGGGGCGGCCAACAGCGGGGTGCACGCGATGATGTTCCGCATCGCGCAGGAGGAGCCCGACCTGGAAGGCGTTCCCGAGGGGCTCGCCGACCTCGTGCGCGACTGCCTGCGCAAGGACCCGTCCGCCCGGCCGAGCCTCGCCCAGGTGCTGGAGCGCACCGGCGCGGAGGACACCGTCTCGGACGGCCGCGCCCGCGATCCGTGGCTGCCGAGCGCGTTGGTGGCCCAGCTCGGCCGGCACGCGGTGCAGCTGCTGGACGCCGAGGACCCCGACGACGGGCAGCCGCGGATGCCCGCCCTGCCGGCCGGAGCGCCTCCCGTGCCGCCGGCGCTGCCCGCCGCGCCGCCGCCCGCCGCACCCCCGGCCCCCGACCTCTCGAAGGCGCCGCCCGCACTCCCGCCCGCACCGCCGGCCACCCCACCCGACGCCTCGCCCGAGACCCCGCCGGAGCACGCCCCGGCCGCGGCCGAGGAGGGCGGCACCCCGCCCGCACCCGGGCAGCCCGCCCCGCTCGACCATCTGCCCACGATGGTGGCGGGCGCGGGCCCGACGCCCCCTCCGACCGCCCCGCCGGCCACCGCGCACCCCGCGTACGGCTATCCCCAGCAGCACCCCCAGCCCACCGGCCCCGCCGCGCCCCACCCCGGGTACGGCTATCCGCAGCAGGGCGGCTGGGGCGCACAGCCGGCCCCGTACGGCTCGACGCCTCCGTACGGGCCGGGCGTCGCCTCGCCGTACGGCCCCGGTGGCGCGACGCCGCCGTACGGACCGGGCGGCGCCACACCCCCGTACGGACCGGGCGGCGCCCCGCTGTCGCCCGAACCCCCGCGCAGAAGCGGCCGGTCCACCGCCCTTCTGATCGTCGTGGCGCTGGTCGTCGCGCTCGGCGCGGGCGGCAGCGTCTACGCGCTGATGAAGGGCACCGGGGGCGACAAGGACCACGACGACGCCAAGGCGTCGGCGACCGCCTCCGGCGCGCCCACCACGCCGGGCCCGAGCACCACGGAGCCCTCCACGGCCTCCGAGTCGCCCAGTGCGCGGGAGTCGACGGACGGCACCATCCCGGACGAGTTCCTCGGCACCTGGAACACCAGCATCGACAACGCGACGGGACACAACACCCGCCGACTCACGATCCAGCAGGGCAAGGTCGGGGACACCGTGCTGTCCCTCGTCGCGGACGGCCCGGCCGGCAGCGGCACCTACCACTGCGTCTTCGAGGCCAGGCTCGCCGAGGAGCCCTCCGCGGGCGGCCCCCTGGAGATCAGCGCCTCCGACGTCACCGTCGGAGAGCCGGCCACGTCCTGCTCGCCGGGCGCGGCCTCCGAGGTCACCCTCCTCTCGGACGGCCGGCTGCGCCGCGTGAACAAGGACTCGGGCGAGGCCCTGACGTACACGAAGGGCGGCTGAAAGCACCCCGGGAGGGACCCCCGACTCGCTCGCTCTGAAACCCCGTTGAAGTTCACCTCGCGTATGCCGGGGTTCCCGGGCCAGCTCGTGCCGTGACCGGACGACAGGCCCGGGGGAGTGGCTTGAGTGGCCGAGCGCGGAGGACGTCGTGGCCGTGGCGACGGCCGTCGCCGGCATCGTGGCCACCACCGGCATGGTCCGGTACGAGCGCCGGGTGCCGCGGCGCAAGAGGATCGGCCACCGGGTGCGGATGGACGACCCGACAGGCGACGACGTGCGTTCGGGCCGCGCCGGGCTCGGCGGCCCAGCCGTGCCCGGAGGCCTAGCGGGGCTCCGGAGGCCGCTGCCGCGGCATGTTCGGGCGCGCGCCCGGAGGCAGCGGGGCGCGCCCCGGAGGCACCGCCTCGGTGCGCGGCGCGCCCGACAGCGACGACTGGATGCCCATGGGCGCCGACCCCGTCCGGAACTCGACCATCCAGTCCGCCGTCTCCGCCCGCACCAGTTCCGTGACGTCCTCGCAGAACCGCCGCAGCACGCCGAGACACCGCTCCGCGGCCTCTCCGGCCGTCCCCTCCGTCGGCCCGAGGACCTCCCGCACGCTCTCGGACGCCCAGTCGAACTGGAGGACCTGGAGCCGCCGGTGCACGGCCTGGGCCGTGGCCACGTCCCTTATCCACCCCGAGGTCACCCCGAAGAACCGGTCACCGGCCACGCACGCGACCCCGACGAGCAGCGCCAGATAGCCCCAGGGGGCCACCCCGCCCACCACCCCGGTGAGATCGAGCAGCGGAGCGGCTGCCCCGGACACCGCCCCGACAGCCGCCCCGCAGCGCAGCACCCGCGCCCCGCGCCGCTTCCACACGCGGTCGGACAGGTACCAGGAGGCCGTGTCGAGCGCGCCACGCTCCACCCAGCGGTACAGCTCGTGGAGCCGCTCCGCGGGTTCTCCCCAGTCGCCCAGCGGGAACGGCCGGCCGGTCAGATCGCCCGGCACCAGCTCGGCCGCCCCGTCGCCCCGCCCGTCCTGGGGCGGCCCCTCGGGCTGCATCTCCGGCTGACTCACCCGGCACTCCCTACTGACGACGGTGACGGCAGTGACGACGGCGTGTGACGTCGTGTGACGCCTGGTGCAAAAGCGCCGGACCCTTCCTACCGCCCAATGGGTGGCGATGAACCGGATTTCATCGCTTTTCCGCCCGGAAGTGGGTCTTGATCAGGTATAGGAGTCCCGACGCTCTCACTCGAAAGAGTGCTTGGGCGACGGGCCCGTCGAGCACGTAGGCTCAAGCTGGACAGGAAAAAGGGTCCACTCAGCCGTACTCGAAACCAGGAGCTGATCGTGATTCCCGGTGGTGGCCAGCCCAATATGCAGCAGCTGCTCCAGCAGGCCCAGAAAATGCAACAGGACCTCGCGAACGCGCAGGAGGAGCTGGCGCGGACGGAGGTCGACGGCCAGGCGGGCGGCGGCCTGGTGAAGGCGACCGTAACGGGCTCCGGCGAGCTCCGCGCCCTGGTGATCGACCCGAAGGCGGTCGACCCCGAGGACACGGAGACGCTCGCCGACCTGATCGTCGCGGCCGTCCAGGCGGCCAACGAGAACGCCCAGACGCTCCAGCAGCAGAAGCTCGGCCCGCTCACCCAGGGCCTCGGCGGCGGCAGCGGCATCCCCGGCCTGCCGTTCTGAGGCCGGGCGTGCCGTTCTGAGGCTCGGCCTGCCTTTCTAAGACGGGCGGCAGCCAACTACCGTACGCACAGGGACGAAGCAGGATTCAGGAACCAGGAAAGGCAGTCCGTTGTACGAAGGCGTGGTCCAGGACCTCATCGACGAACTGGGGCGGCTGCCCGGCGTCGGTCCCAAGAGCGCGCAGCGGATCGCCTTCCACATCCTGCAGGCCGAGCCGACGGACGTGCGGCGCCTCGCGCAGGCCCTCATGGAGGTCAAGGCCAAGGTCCGCTTCTGCGCGACCTGCGGCAACGTGGCGCAGGAAGAGCTGTGCAACATCTGCCGCGACCCGCGCCGGGACGTCTCGGTGATCTGTGTGGTCGAGGAGCCCAAGGACGTCGTCGCGGTCGAGCGGACACGCGAGTTCCGCGGCAAGTACCACGTGCTGGGCGGCGCCATCAGCCCCATCGAGGGCGTCGGCCCCGACGACCTGCGGATAAGAGAACTGCTGGCCCGTCTCGCCGACGGCACGGTCACGGAACTCATCCTCGCCACCGACCCGAACCTTGAGGGCGAGGCCACGGCCACGTATCTCGCCCGCATGATCAAGCCCATGGGCCTCAAGGTCACCCGCCTGGCCAGCGGCCTCCCGGTGGGTGGCGACCTGGAATACGCGGACGAGGTCACGCTCGGCCGCGCCTTCGAGGGGAGACGACTCCTAGATGTCTGACGCCACGCTGCACGCGACCAGTCAGGACCCCGACGACTTCGTGGTCCAGATCGCGGACCAGGTAGAGAGCTTCCTGGTCGCCGTCTCCGAGGTGGCCAAGGGCGACGAGCCGGACTCGGCCGTGCCCTTCCTCCTCCTGGAGGTCTCGCAGCTCCTCCTGGCCGGCGGCCGTCTCGGCGCACACGAGGACATCCTCCCCGAGGAGCGCTACGAGCCCGATCTGGGCCCCGAGCCGGACGTCGACGAGCTCCGCGAGCGCCTCGCGGTGATGCTGGACCCGATCGACGTGTACTCGGAGGTCTTCGACCCGTACGAGCCCCGCAAGGCGCCGGTCGCCTGCCGGATCTCCGACGACCTCGCCGACGTCATCACCGACCTCCGCCACGGCATGGCCCACTACCGCGCCGGCCGCACCACGGAGGCCCTGTGGTGGTGGCAGTTCTCGTACTTCTCCAACTGGGGTTCCACGGCCTCGGCCGCCCTGCGCGCCCTCCAGTCCGTGGTGGCGCACGTGCGCCTGAACCAGCCCCTGGACGACCTGAACGGCCTGGACACCGACCAGGACCTCGGCGACGACGCGCTCGCCGAGGAGGCCGGCAAGGTCATGGTGGAGGAGATCGCGGGCCCGCTGGGCCTGCGCCCGGTCAAGTAGCGGCAGCCGCCCGTGACGGCGGCCGTCGGCTGCGACCGCGGTGGGGCACGACGGCGGCCCGCCGCCGGCGTCGTCACCGCAGCTCCCACAGCCCCTTGCCCAGCGTGGTGACCCCGCCGGCCAGCGCGAGCCCCAGGACCAGGAGCCGGGCCCGTCTCTCGGGCAGCCATCGCGCGAGGGCCCGTCCGGCCAGGGACCCCGCGACCATCCCCGCGACCGCGAGCGCCCACACGGGCCCGCCGAGCCGCGGCACCCCGTTCGCGGCCACCGAGAACGCGTTCACCAGCACCCCGTAGAACTGCGCGTTCGGCACGAACTCCCGTACCGTCCAGCCCGCGTTGACGGCGTAGAGGGACACCGGAGGGCCGCCCACCCCGGCCGCCGCGTTCATGAAACCGCCCAGGGCCCCCGCGGCCACCGCGCCTTTGCCGCCGCGCAGGGCGGGCACCTGGGCGCCCCGCATCACGAGCGCCACCGCCGTCGTCACCAGCGCACCCATGCAAGCGAGCAGCGCGGGCTCGGGGAGCCGCCGGGCCAGCCAGGTCCCGGCCGGGACGGTGCACGCCGCCGCCGCGCACAGCGGCACCATCGCGCCGAGCCGCACCCGCCGCCAGCCGCCCGCGAGTCCGACCACGCTGATCACGCCCGCCGCGCAGTTCGCGAGGACGACGCCCTCGGCGGGCCCGAGCAGCAGCACCAGCGCGGGCACGGCCACCAGGGCGAAGCCCATGCCGGTGAGCCACTGCACGCCCGACCCCAGCAGCACGATCCCGCCCAGCAGGAGACTGTCCGCCCAACCACCACCCGTCACGCCCGACAGCGTCTTCCCGTGGGCACCGCGCGATCAACACCCGTGCAGGCCCGGACCGCGCCCGGCAGGCCCGGACCGCGCCCGGGAGGGGCGGACGGGTCGCCGCGGACGGCCGGATCGCCGCCCTCCCGTGTGACACGGGGCACTTTCCGGAGTGGCGCGGCTGACCTGCGGGCAGGTGCCGTCTCGGAGCGGCCGGAGCCGCCTCGCCCGAGGAGCCCTGACGACTCCGTCGGTCCGTTGGTCCGAGTGATCACGTCGTGAGCGGGACATCTCACGATGCGATATCTCGGAGGGGAAATCCGGCCGCTCGTTAAACTGAGCCGACCGCAGTTGTGCGGTGCAGAGACGGATTGAGCGAGGAGCGCACGTGGGCCTTGTCGTGCAGAAGTACGGAGGCTCCTCCGTAGCCGATGCCGAGGGCATCAAGCGCGTCGCCAAGCGGATCGTGGAAGCGAAGAAGAACGGCCACCAGGTGGTCGTCGTCGTTTCCGCGATGGGCGACACGACGGACGAGCTGATCGATCTCGCCGAGCAGGTATCTCCGATGCCCAGCGGGCGAGAGTTCGACATGCTGCTGACCGCCGGGGAGCGGATCTCCATGGCCCTGCTGGCGATGGCGATCAAAAACCTGGGCCACAGCGCCCAGAGCTTCACCGGCAGCCAGGCAGGTGTCATCACCGACTCGGTCCACAACAAAGCGCGGATCATCGACGTCACGCCCGGCCGTATCCGTACGGCCCTCGACGAGGGCAACATCGCCATCGTGGCCGGCTTCCAGGGCGTCTCGCAGGACAAGAAGGACATCACCACCCTCGGCCGCGGCGGGTCCGACACGACCGCCGTCGCGCTGGCGGCGGCCCTCGACGCCGAGGTCTGCGAGATCTACACCGACGTGGACGGCGTGTTCACCGCCGACCCGCGCGTGGTGCGGAAGGCCCGGAAGATCGACTGGATCGCCTTCGAGGACATGCTGGAGCTGGCGGCCTCCGGCTCCAAGGTGCTGCTCCACCGCTGTGTGGAGTACGCCCGCCGCTACAACATCCCGATCCACGTGCGCTCGTCCTTCTCCGGACTCCAGGGCACCTGGGTCAGCAACGAGCCGATTCAGCAAGGGGACCGCAAGGTGGAGCAGGCCATCATCTCCGGTGTCGCGCACGACACCTCCGAGGCCAAGATCACGGTGGTCGGTGTTCCGGACAAGCCGGGCGAGGCCGCCTCGATCTTCCGCGCCATCGCCGACGCCGAGATCAACATCGACATGGTCGTGCAGAACGTGTCCGCGGCCTCCACCGGTCTGACGGACATCTCCTTCACCCTCCCCAAGACCGAGGGCCGCAAGGCCATCGACGCCCTGGAGAAGGCGAAGACCACGATCGGCTTCGACTCCCTGCGCTACGACGACCAGATCGGCAAGATCTCCCTCGTCGGAGCCGGCATGAAGACGAACCCGGGTGTCACGGCCGGCTTCTTCGAGGCGCTGTCCGACGCGGGCGTGAACATCGAGCTGATCTCCACCTCCGAGATCCGCATCTCCGTCGTCACCCGTGCCGACGACGTCCCGGAGGCCGTCCGCGCCGTCCACACCGCCTTCGGACTCGACTCCGACAGCGACGAGGCCGTCGTCTACGGGGGCACCGGCCGCTGATGGCCGGGTCCGTGGGACCCAAGGGGTCCTTGGCGCCGACGCTCGCGGTCGTGGGAGCGACCGGAGCGGTCGGCACGGTCATGCTTCAGATCCTGTCCCAGCACGCGGACATCTGGGGCGAGATCCGCCTGATCGCCTCCTCGCGCTCGGCCGGCCGCAAGCTGGCCGTGCGCGGCGAGGAGGTCGAGGTCGTGGCCCTGTCGGAGGAGGCCTTCGACGGGGTCGACGTCGCGATGTTCGACGTACCGGACGAGGTGGCCGCCCAGTGGGCGCCGATCGCCGCCGCCAAGGGCGCGGTCGTCGTCGACAACTCCGGAGCCTTCCGGATGGACCCGGACGTGCCCCTCGTCGTCCCCGAGGTCAATCCGCACGCCGCGCGCGTGCGTCCGCGCGGGATCATCTCCAACCCGAACTGCACCACGCTCTCGATGATCGTGGCTCTGGGCGCGCTGCACGCCGAGTTCGGGCTGCGTGAACTGGTCGTCTCCAGCTACCAGGCGGTCAGCGGCGCCGGGCGGGCCGGCGTCGAGACCCTGCGCCAGCAGCTGTCGCTCGTCGCCGGTACGGAACTGGGCACCAGCCCCGGTGACGTGCGTCGGGCCGTGGGCGACAACACCGGGCCCTTCCCGGAGCCCGTCGCGCTGAACGTGGTGCCGTGGGCCGGGTCCCTCGCCGAGGACGGCTGGTCCTCGGAGGAGATGAAGGTCCGCAACGAGTCCCGGAAGATCCTCGGACTGCCGGCGTTGAAGGTGGCCGTCACCTGCGTCCGCGTACCCGTCGTCACCACGCATTCACTGACCGTCCACGCCCGCTTCCAGGGCGAGGTCACCGTCGCCAAGGCGCGGGAGATCCTCGCCACAGCGCCGGGGGTCGTGCTGTTCGACGACCCGGCGGCCGGCGAGTTCCCCACCCCCGCCGACGTGGTGGGCACGGACCCGACCTGGGTCGGCCGAGTCCGCAGGGCTCTGGACGATTCGACCGCACTCGAACTGTTTGTGTGCGGGGACAACCTGCGCAAGGGTGCCGCATTGAACACCGCTCAGATCGCTGAGCTGGTGGCGGCGGAGATCATCGGGGCGTAGGTTCTGCCTCCTGGGTGTGTGCGGGTTCCGCAAGGTTCTGCGTCCCGGGCGTCCGGCAGCCGGAATCTCGGTGGCCGTCGGGGGATTCATTTGTAGGATCTGTGTGAGTCCAGTGATCGAAATATGGTCCGGACCACTTGAATCCGCCCCCGTGGGCGTCCGAAGATTTCCCTCCCCGTTCTCCGCAACCGCGCGGAGGACGGGGAGCGTCTTTGCGGTCGCCATTCAGGGGTGCCCGGGGGCGGCACGGCACATGCGGCATAGGGGAAGAGCTGGTACGCATGAGGGCATTTAGTGCACTGTCAGGCGGGCTGAGAGGCGTCCCGGCCGGCGGTCCCGCAGGCGTACCAGGGGGCGCTCCGGAGGGTCCGCTTCCGGCCACTGTGCCGACCGACGCGAATGTGACGCCTGTCGCGTACAACCCTGCCGGGGGTACGCGTGTCAAACAGGCGTGGCAGAGGTACTCGACTTCACCGCGGTCCAGACGAGGGGCACAGCCCTGCGTCCACCCCGCCGACTCCGCAGCCCCGGGACGCCCGGCGGCATGCCGGTGATCGCGCCCATGCCCGCAGCGCGGCCCGCCCGCATACCGAATCAACGTGACGGCTCCGACGACAGCGTGGCCGCCGGTACCACCGTCGACCATCTGACCGAGACCTACCGCGCCCACTACCGGTCGCTCCTGGGCCTCGCGGCGCTCCTGCTCGACGACACCGCCTCCTGCGAGGACGTCGTCCAGGAGGCCTTCATCCGGGTGCACTCGGCACGCAAACGCGTCCGCGACCCGGAGAAGACGCTCGCCTATCTGCGGCAGACCGTCGTCAACCTGTCGCGTTCCGCGCTGCGCCGGCGCATCCTCGGCCTCAAGCTCCTGTCGAAGCCGATGCCCGACATGGCGAGCGCCGAGGAAGGCGCCTACGACCAGCTGGAGCGCGACGCGCTGATCAAGGCCATGAAGGGGCTCCAGCGCCGGCAGCGCGAGGTCCTGGTCCTGCGCTACTTCGCGGACATGACCGAGGCCCAGGTCGCCGACACGCTCGGTATCTCGCTGGGCTCGGTCAAGGCGTACGGCTCCCGGGGCATCGCCGCGCTCCGCATCGCCATGGAGGCCCCGGCATGAGTGGGCACGACGAGCGGTGGGGCCCCGACCGGGGCCGGCGCCACGAGCACGAGCACGAGCAATCGCACGCTGGGAACGGAACTGTGAACCACGGCCCCGACGGACAGTCCGACGAACAGACGGGCGGACAGGGACCAGACGGGCTCGGCTCCGACGAACTGGCACTGCGCCGGCTGCTCCACCAGGCCGTCCAGGAGATCGAGCCCACCGACGGCACCCTCGACCACCTGCGTCGCGCCGTTCCGGCCAGGCGGGCCCGCAAGCGGCAGGCCGTCGTCGGCATGGCCGCGGCCGCGCTCTTCATCGGCACGGCCATCCCCGCCTTCGTCCACGTCTCGAACTCCGCCGGATCGAAGCCCGACCCGTCCATGGCGGGCAGCGCCTCGCAGGCACAGGGCGGCACCGGCCAGGGCAAGGACGCCGACGGCCACGAGAAGGCGGCGGGCGGCTCCTCCGGCACCTCCAAGGACAAGGGCAAGACGGGCGGCAAGAGCACGCCCGGCACGGACAAGAGCACCGGCGGCGGTGCCACCACGGGCGGCGTCGACCCGACGGCCTCGGCCGCGACCACGCCCGCCTGCACGACCGAGCAGATCGGCGGTGCCACCAGCGCCGTCGGCGTCCCGGACTCCACCGGCGCGGTCTACGGCTCCTTCACCTTCTCGAACATCTCCGCCGCCAGCTGCACGGTCACCGGCGCGGGCACGGTGACCGCGTCCGCCGCGGGCGCCGCGGACCCCGCCAAGGTCGGCGTGTCGACCCATGTGGCGGGCGACGCGGCCACCGGGCTGCCGGACCCGTCCACGGAGGTCGCCTCCCTGGTGCTCCAGCCGGGCGCGTCGTACGTGGTGAAGTTCGCCTGGGTGCCCTCGGAGACCTGTCCCACCTCGGAGCCCTCACCGGACCCGACGCCCACCGAGGGCGCCGGCGACACCGGCAGCACCGGTACGACCGACGGCGGCGGCGCAGCGCCGCAGCTCGTCACGGAGGACGGCGTGGCCGACGGCAGTGTCGCCGTGTCCAACACGGCGGCGACGGGCGGGGCGAAGGCCTCGACGACCGTGTCCAACGCGTGTGCGGGCACCGTCTACCACACGGGCGTCCTGTCGTCCTGAGCGACGCGGACGGCGCCTCCGGCAGCCGTCTCGTGGTCTTGCCGCGAGCCGTCGCGTGCTGTGAGGCCCGGTCCCTGGGGCAGGGCCGTATCGAGGCCGCCGAGGCGCGGTCCAAGGGCTCGGACGGCAGTCCGAAGGACTCAGGCGGTCGTCGACGACGAGGCCGGCGCGCTGCCCCCGGCAGGGACCCCGCTCTCCCCGTCGATCCCGGACTCGGATCCGGCACTGGACTCCGACCCGCCGCCGGCCCCTTCGGGGACGATGCCCAGCTCGGCGTCCCGCGCGAACTCGACCTCGCGGCGCAGCAGCCGGAACCACATGAAGACGACGAAGCCCGCGAAGACGAACCACTCGCCGGTGTAGCCGAGGTTCTGGAACGCCTTCAGGTCCAGGCCGGTGTTCTGCGGAGCCGCCGCGGGCACCGCCTTCATCCCGCCGTCGGCCTTGCCGAGGGTGATCCACGCCTCGTAGACCTTCTTGTACGGCACCAGGTTCACCAGCGACGCGGAGCTGATCGCGCCGGTCTGCCCGGCGGGAAGACCGCCGGCCGAACTGACGCCGTTGGACCCGGGGCTCTCGGACGCCTGGAGCGCGCCCGTCACGGTGACCTCACCCGTCGGCGCGGCGGGCGCCTTCGCCGGATCCGCGTCACCGGGAAGCCAGCCCCGTACGACGGGTAGCGCACCGCCGTCGGTCCGCAGCATGGTCAGGACGTAGTACCCGCGCTCGCCGTCCAGCTCACGACCGGGCACGAGCAGTTGCCTGCCGTACCGCCCGGTCGCGGTGGCCTGCTTGCCGGACGTCGCCTTGTCCACGGGCAGCAGTTCGGCCAGTGGGCGGGGCGACGAGGTCCCGGCCTCCGCGGCCAGGTCGCTCGCCGTCCGATGGTCCGCGACCCGGTCCTCGAACCGTCCCAGCTGCCATGACCCCATGAAGACGCAGAAGGGGATGGCCAACAGCACGAAGACGTTGATCCCCCACCAGCGGGGCGTCAGCAGGAACCGGTACACGCCTTCCAAGGTACGGGGCCCGTGCGCACGGGCGGGCCGCGGGGTCACCGCCGCCGGCCCCGCCGGGCCCCGGTGAACGGGGTTTGTCCACAGGCTGGGGACCGCGTCGGCGAAGACCCCGCCCGGCCAGGCACTATGGGGCCATGACTGAGAGCAGCAGGTCCAACGAGCAGCAGCCCGCCATGCCCGACTGGGAGAAGCGCTTCAGGGCGCCGCGGGTGTCGCTGCCGGACTGGGCGGAGGACGCCCCGCACCGCTCCCTGTTCGTCTCGAACGCGACGGGGACGTACGAGCTGTACGCCTGGGACCGCGCCACGGGAGAGCAGCGCCAGGTCACCTCGCGGGCGAACGGCACGACGGACGGAGTGCTCTCGCCGGACGGCGAGTGGATCTGGTGGTTCGACGACAAGGACGGCGACGAGTTCGGCATCTGGCGCCGCCGCCCCTTCACCGCCGGAGCCCCCGAGAGCGCCGGCGGTGACCCGCAGGCGCGGCCCGACGAGCCGGCGGTGCCGGGTCTCGACCCCTCGTACCCGGCCGGACTGGCCATCGCCCGCGACGGGCGCACCGCCGTCGTGGGCCGCTCCACGGACGAGGAGGGCTCCACCATCCATGTGGCACGCACCGGCGAGACCCCTGTGGAGATCTACCGGCACCGGGAGTCGGCCGGCGTCGGCGACCTCTCGCACGACGGCTCGCTCGTCGCGATCGAGCACACCGAGCACGGCGACGCGATGCACTCGGCGCTGCGCGTCCTGCGCCCGGACGGATCGACGGTCGCGGAGCTCGACGACACCAAGGGCGGCACGGTCGAGCTGGGCCTGGAGGTGCTCGGCTTCGCCCCGGTCGACGGGGACGGCCGGCTCCTCATCGGGCACCAGCGGCGAGGCCGCTGGGAGCCGCTCGTGTGGGACGTGACCACCGGCGAGGAGACGGACCTCGGCCTCGACCTGCCCGGAGACGTGGCCGCCGAGTGGTATCCCGACGGTTCCGCCCTCCTCGTCGCCCACAGCTTCGAGGCACGCAGCGACCTGTGGCGGTACGACCTCACGTCCCGCGAGCTGACCAGGGTGCCCACCCCGCCCGGCACCGTGTCCGGCGCGACGGCCCGCCCGGACGGCACCGTGGAGTACCTGTGGTCGTCGGCCGCCGAGCCGTCCGTGGTCCGTTCCACGACCGGCGACGTCGTGCTGGACCCGCCCGGCCTCAAGTCCCCGGGATCGGTGCCTGTGGAGGACGTCTGGGTGGAGGGCCCCGGCGGACGCATCCACGCCCTGGTCCAGAAGCCGGCCGGCACCACCGGTCCGCTGCCCACGGTCTTCGACATCCACGGCGGCCCGACCTGGCACGACAGCGACTCCTTCGCGGCGGGCCCGGCAGCCTGGGTCGACCACGGGTACGCGGTCGTCCGGGTCAACTACCGAGGCTCCACGGGCTACGGCCGCGCGTGGACCGACGCCCTCAAGCACCGCGTCGGCCTCATCGAGCTGGAGGACATCGCCGCCGTCCGCGAATGGGCGGTCACCTCGGGCCTCGCGGACCCCGACCGCCTGATCCTCACCGGCGGTTCCTGGGGCGGCTATCTCACCCTCCTCGGCCTCGGCACCCAGCCCGATGCCTGGACCCTCGGCATCGCCGCCGTCCCCGTCGCCGACTACGTCACGGCGTACCACGACGAGATGGAAGCCCTGAAGGCCATGGACCGCACCCTCCTCGGCGGCACCCCGGAAGAGGTCCCCGAACGCTTCGAGGCGTCCTCCCCCCTCACCTACGTAGACGCGGTCAAGGCCCCCGTCTACATCTCCGCGGGCGTCAACGACCCCCGCTGCCCCATCCGCCAGATCGACAACTACGTCACCCGCCTCGCCGCCCGCGACGCAGTCCACGAGGTCTACCGCTACGACGCCGGCCACGGCTCCCTGGTCGTCGACGAACGCATCAAGCAGGTCCGCCTGGAACTGGACTTCGCCCAGCGCCACCTGACGGGCTGACGACACCGCCCCGGTCCCGGCGTCGGCCCGCGGCTCCCGGCCCGTCTCCATGAGGGCTGGGGGCACGTTCAGCCCGTCCGGCGCTCGAGGACGGGGCCGTCCAGGCCGATTCGCCCCTGGCTCCCGGTCCCGTCGCCTTCAGGGGCTGTCGGCTGGTCCCAGCCCGTCCGGCGCTTGAGGACGGGGCCGTCCACGCCGACGCGGGGGTCTGGGGGCGGCAGCCCTCAGGACAACGGGACGGGTAGGGGCGGAGGGGGCGAAAACCCCCAGGGCGGGCGGCGCCACCCACACGGCGTCAACCACACGACATCCCGGTAAGCCGGTGAGGGCCCGCGGCACCCGGCCCGAAGGGCCTACGTGGACGCCCGCTCCCGCCCCCGCCGCCCCAACAACTCGGCCAGCCCCCGCCGCGTAGCGGCAAGCACCACCCGGTCCGCACCCCGCAGCACGTAATCGGCAGGAAGATCCCACACGAGCCCGGACCCCACCCCGGCCCCCCGCCCGGACGAGGCCACCCCAGACCCCCCGGAGCCGGAGCCACCAGACCCCCCGGACGCCCCACCGCTTCCGGACCCCCCAGAGCTGCCGGCACCCCCGGACCCCGCACTCCCGGCGCCCCCGGCCCCCGCCTTCCGGTTTCTCACCCCCGTATCCAGCGCGAGCACCCGCCACGCCCCCGCCCGGAACGCCTCCCCCACGGTCCGCCCCTCCAACTGCGGATGCCCGCCCACATCCACGGCGGCGAAGAGCAGCACCCGCCGCTCGACGGGAATCGCCCCGAGAATCTGCCGCCCCATCATCGCCCCGGCGAACGCGGGCGCCGCCAGATGGGAGACGCTCCGGCTCCGGGTGAGGGCGCCGGGATGCGCGGCCCGCAGCGTGCGGTACACGGCGGTCGCGAAGTCGTCGTCGTACAGCCGCAGCACGACCCGCAGATCCGGCCGCACGGTCCGCGCGTACAACGCGGCCTCCAGGTTCATGGTGTCCACGCTGGTGAGCGCGAGCAGCGCATCGGCACGGTGGATCTTGGCGGCCTCCAGCACACCCTCCTGGGTGACGTCGCCGAGCACCACGGGCACCCGCAGCCGCCGTGCCAGAGCGAGCCCGCGCGCCTCGGGGTCGGCCTCGACGCACACCACGGGGATGTGCAGCTCCCGCAGTCGCGCCAGCACGCGTGTGCCGATCTTGCCGACGCCGAGCAGCACCACGTGCCCGGACAGCCCGCGCGGCGGCCGTCGCAACGCCGACCCGCTGCGGAACGTACCGAGCGCCTCGAGCACGGCGGCCAGCAGCACGGGCAGCAGCAGCAAACCGACGAGCCCGGAGAAGAGCTGGAGGATCTGCCGCCCCACCGGTTGCCCGACGGCGGGGTCGTTGATGGCGAAGAGGTCGAGCAGGGTCAGATAGGTGGCTTGCAGCGGGTGCTCGCCGGTGACCACCATCGACGCGACGGCGAGGCCGACGACACAGGCGACGAGTCCGGCGAACGACCATCGCAGCCGACGGGACAGCAGCGAGCCGAAGGGCACGACACTGCGCCCGGCGGGCAGCGGGGGACCGGAGTACGACACGTTCTCCAGTACGACGGTGGCGCGCCCGGTCGCGGCGGCCACCGCCCGCTCGTCGGGCAGGAGTTGAGGGCCGTGCGCACCGCTCCCCTCGGAACCGTCGGCGCCGGCCGGGTCGTTGGCGGTCGCGGACAGGAGGGCCAGCGTGCACAGCCCGGGGTCGGCGACCTGTCCGGGCCCCGGGGGCGGCCGTTCGACCGCGCGCAGCATCAACCCGTCGGTCTGGACGAACTTGCTGGTCCCGGCGAGAGCGGTCGCGGCCAGCGCGGGCGCGGCGGTGTCCGCGTCGGACAGCACGGTGACGGTGGTGGCCGCGTCCAGGGCCTCGCCCGCGCCGCCGGCCCCGGCGTCCGCGTCGGCTCCCGCGTTGGCCAGCGCCGACGCCTGGTCGAGGAGGGCCTCGATGTGCTGGCCGAGGCGCCGGTTGTAGAGGCGCAGCACCAGCCGGATGCGCGGGTTGAGCCGCCGGGCGGTGAGCGCGGCCCGGATGTTCGTCTCGTCGTCGTCATAGACGAGCGCGAGCGCGGCGGCCCGCTCGACGCCCGCTTCGGTGAGTACGGCCTCGGAGACCTCGGCGGCCTCCAACAGCCGCCCGGAGCCTGCCGGTTCGGCGCTCCGGGTCCCGTTCCCCTCCCCGTTGCCGGAGGCCCGGTTCACAGCGGCGGTCACCCGGTCGAGGAGAGCGGTGGCCCGCGCCCGCCCGACCACGGGCGGCCGCACACTGCGCTGGGTGCTCGGCACGACGAGCGTCACCGGCTCGCCGTACACCCCGCGCAACTCGGCGGCCAGCCGGTGGGCGAGAGCGTCGTCCCCGGCCACGACCATGGGCGCGACGCCGTCGACCGACGCACTCTGAGACGGAAGATTCACGAAGGAGAAGACTGCCGTACCGGGACAGCCGGTTCCACAGCACCGCCACGGGGCCGGTGCCCCGGACCGGGCCCGTGGGGGAGTGCTACAGCACGACGATCACGAAACCTCCGTGGTGGAAGAAGGAGCTGTGGTGATCGAAGCGGTGATCGAAGCGGTGATCGAAGCGGAACCCGTGGTGGTCGAAGCGGTGGTCGAAGCGGTGGTCGAAGCAGCCCCCGCCCCAGCCGCCCCAGCCGTCGCCGCACCAGTTGGTCACCTGGGTGTGGACGGCGGGGGTCGCCGCCATGGCCGTCCCCGTCGTGCCGACCGCGGCGCCGCCGACCGTCAGAAGGCCGACCGCGGCGACCGCAGCGAGACGCCTTGCGCGTTGTGCTCGCATGATGGATGCACCTTCCCTCCGTCGTCTCGCGCGGCTCTCGGCCGCACGAGATCGACAGCCGCAGCCGCAGGGCCCGATCGGCGTGGTGGCGGACGTCGCCCCGCACGGACGAGGAGCGTGTCCCACGGACAGGATCCCCGCCGTACGGGAACGGGTGGACCGGGACGTACCCCGGGGCTGCGGCTCTCCTTATGGGTACGACGAAGGCGCCACTTTGGATTGCCCCCGGCAAAAACCCGCGGGCCGGCGCGGAGAAGCGCCCGCCGGCGGTGGAGCCTTGATGCCGTGTAGCAGCGCAATCTCGTCGTACATGCGAACAGCTTCGGCGCCCCCGCCGGATGTCAGGGGCGGTCGCCCTTGTGGTCGACGACTCCCGTGGCCAGGACCGCGTGCTGGAAGATGATGTCGCCCGCCTTCCAGGGCCGGTCAGGGGTGTCGTCGGCGCCCGGGAACGTGTCCTTGTAGTCCTTGACGACGAGCCATCGGTCGCCGAGGTACTGGTACGTGTGCGGGTCGATCAGGATCTCGCGGCGGACCTTCTGCCCCTTCTCGTCGTGCCCGACGGCGAGGGCGTCCCGGCCCGCGAGGTCCCGTACGAGATGGTCGGTGATCTCGGCGCCGGGGACCGCGGCCAGCGCGCGGTACAGCTTGGCGAGCGCCTGCGGCGGGATGGGCTGGGACGCGAACAGCACAGTCAGCGCACGCATGTCGTGCTCCCCCTCGGGCTCGGGGTTGCCCTTCCCGGACGGGTAGTAGGAGCGGACCTTCTTCAGCACGGCGGCCGGGTCGTCCGGCAGCTCGTCGAGGAAGCGGAGCCGTTCGCGCATGGAGCGGTCGTCGCCCTCCTTGCCGTTCTCGAAGCGCGGGTCCGCGTACCGCTCCCAGTGCTCCTGGGGCTCCGGCTCCGGTTCGGGCTGGGCGGCCTTGCTCTTGGGCCAGATTCCGGGACTGGCCGAGAGCTTCTTCTCGTAGATCCACTGGCCCGCGTGCGGCGTGGGCGGCGGATCAGCCCGCTCCACCGTGGACGCGGCCCGCTCCAGCACCTCCTTCACCGAACCCTGCACCGTCCGTGTCCCGGCTGGCACCGTGGGCTCCACGTTGCTGTGGCCGCCCCCTCCGAGGCCGGAGGCCAGCACGGCCACCGCGGTGAGCGCGGCGGCGGCCCCGACCGCTGCGAGCCGCCAGTCGGCCCGCAGCCTGCGTCCCCGGCCACGCCCCGCGGCGCTGCTCAGCCGGTCCCGCCCCTCGGCGAGCCGTGCCCGGTCGGGCTTCGGCGCCCCCGCCCGGAACTCGCGTACGTCCTTCATCTCGTCCACGTTCACGGCCGGACCACCTCCGCCACTTCGAGCAGAATCGCCGGGTCGGCACCCAGCGCGGCCCGTACCTTGCGGCGGGCCCGGTTGAGCCGGGACCGCACGGTCCCGACGGGTATGCCGAGCGCCTCGGCGACCTCCTGGTAGGTCAGGTCGGCCCAGGCCACGAGCAGCAGCACATGCCGGTCGGCGGCGGACAGCGCGGCGAGCGCGTCCGCGAGCGGGGCGCGGTCGGCGACCAGGTCCGCGGTGTCCTCGACCCAGCCGGCCGTGACGGGGTCCTGGCCGGTCCTGGCCAGCGCCCGCAGACCGCGTACTTCCTTCCGGCGCTGCTTGCCGATGAGGTGCGCGGCGATCCCGTACAGCCAGGGCCGGGCACTGGCCCGCGAGGCGTCGTAGCGGGCACGCACCCGGAACGCGGTCAGGAACGTGTCGGCCGTGACGTCGTCCGCCGCGTGGTCGCCGAGGCGCCGGGCCGCGTACCGGTGGATGTCGGGTGCGTACCGGTCGTAGAGCCGGGCGAACAGCTCCGGATGTTCCAGGGACTGCGCGATGACATGGCCGTCGCGCTCGTCGCCGGGGTCGAGCGCCGGTGGTCCGGTCACGGGTCCTCCGTCAGCGGGTGGGGTCGAGCGTGTCACCCGTTGTTCCCCGCTGCCCCGCGAAGAGTTCACGGCCGCACGGGATTTTCTCAGGGAGTGGGCGCGACCCTACGGGATCAGCCGCGCCGGCATCTCCCGTGCGTACCCGATCTCGTACACCCCGCCCGTGAGCAGCACCGGCGGCGAGATCCCGTCCATGAGCGCGACCAGGGCCCGTGCCGTGACGGGATCGATGCGCTCGGCGAAGGCGTCGGACAGCTCCTGGCACCACTCCGACGCGGATCGCGGCGTCGATGATGCGCTGGCGCCGCTCGGGGTCGTAGCGCCGCGCCATCAGTGGGCCCCGCCGACGTCGAGCAGCACCACGCCGCCGATGACGAGGGCGGGACCGTCTCCACTCCTATGGCGCGCTCCAGGTGCCTCGTTCCGCCTGGCCGGTAGAACCGTCCGGCCTGCGACGCCCCACGCACAGGACCGGTCCGACCTACTCTGGGGTTAGGGGGAGACCTGGCTCGCGTCGGAGGCCCTCATGACTGCCTCGGTGTCATCCTCCTCGTCGCCGGCCTCTCCATCCTGGAGACCGTCGGGATCACCTGGTCGTCGTTGGTCTCATCCTGCGGATCCTGGGATCGGTGGGGTACGCCGTCGGCGGACGCCGCCACTACTGGTAGCGGCCTGTCGGGGCCGTCACCTACCACTCCTCGGCCGACGCGACACCGGGGAGAGTCACAGCGTGTCCCGCCGTACTCGAGAGGCCACGCATATCGCGCGCGGTTCCTTCCCAGGGAGGCATCCCGTCATGGTCCTCTTCCTGACCCTGCTCATCGCCGGAATCGCTCTGATCGCCATCGGCGCGGCCGTCGACGGCATGCTCTATCTATTGTCTGCCGGCGTACTACTCCTCATCGCCGATCTGCTCTACCTGGCGGCCCGCTCCATGTGGCGCTCCACTCGGCGCCCGGCCCGCTGAAAACGCCCGGCCACGGCGTCGGCGGACCCTTGGTGGTGCGGTGGTCGGCTCACTCCAGGATGGCGAGGTGTTCGGCGGCGCCGCCGCGCCGTTCGATCAGGAAGAGGGTCGCGTCGCCGGTGGTGCGGCCGCCCCGTTGCTGTTCCCGCACAGAGTGACGCGGCCGGTCACCCCGAACAGCCCATCACGCCGGAGAACGGCATGTCACACATGATCAGGTGGCTCTCCGTACCGCTGTGCACCACGTCTCTCCCGGAGCCGTCACAGGAGCAGAAGATCGGAGCCGGTGTCCGCGAGGAGCCGCGCGGTCTGCGGGGACGGGTGGTGCAGCCGCAGGGACGCGTGGATCCCGGCGGCGTGCCGCGACGCGTCGAGGAAGACGCGCAGACCGCTGTTGTCGCAGCGGCCGACGGTAGTCAGATCCACGTCGATGGTGGTGATGCCGTCATGCAGGCACCGCTCCAGAGCGGCGCGCACCTGGGGCGCGGTGGCCGGGTCGATCTCACCGGCCAGGGTGATCAGGGCGCGCCTGCCCCGGTCGTGCCGGTAGACGTTCAGCTGTGGAAGAGTCATGACGCCTCGGTTCATGGGTACCGGCCGCTCCTCGCGCGGTCCATGGCCCGGGTGCACGCGCTCGGGCACACACGACGCTACGAGTCGACGGTCCGTATGCCCGGCCGGTGGGGGAAACCGGCTGGTCACCTGCGGTGAGTGGTACGGCTGCGGCGGCGGCGCGGTGGGAAGCGGCCGCGGCCCCCGTCGCGGTGGTCCCGCCGTTCGCCGGTGGTCGGCGACTGGAACCGGTCCGGTTCCACCGGGGGCTGTGGCGTGCCGCGGCCGCGGTGGCCGGGCAGGCGGGCGCTGTACTGGTGCACGGCGATTCTTTCGGCGTGCTGGATGTTGAGCCGGTGGATCATGTACGCCGCCGCTGCGATGAGGACCACGAAGGCGGCGGCTGTCAGGACGGCGTTCATGGCGGCCACGTCACATACCGATGATCAGGCGGCTGGCCCGGCCGGGGGGACCGGTCTGTTGCGGAACGGCCGCTGACACTGGCACCGCGCAGGCGCCGCCCTCGCATTCCCATGCCTCGTCCGCGGCGATGAGCGCGCTCGCGGTCAGTGGCGGGCCGTCGTAGTCGGACGCGGCAGCCATCAGCCGGGCCGCCGACTCCGCCCCGGTTTCGGGCGGGATGATCAGCAGGTCCCAGCGGCCGGTGCCGTAGGAGAGCAGCAGCAGCTTGTGCGGGTCGATTTCCGGGGTGAACCAGCCGACCTTGACGATGTGGCCGTGCACGGGAACCTGGCGGGGGATGACCGGCCAGTGCTCCGGGTTGACGGCGATGCGGGTGATGCGGCCCCACAATGGGTCCAACACGTCGGTCAGTGCGGGCAGTTCGCTCAGCAGATCCCGGGAGCGGGGCCACCAGGCACCGTCCAGGAGTCCGCGGGAGGTGCCGTCGGTCTTCAATGCGAGGCGCGCGGCCGGGGCTGCGACGGGCTCGGGTTGCGGCAGGGTTGGGTGCAAGGTCGCCGACATGATGCGGACCCGTCTCCGGGCCGCCTCTGCGGCGGCCCGGGTTTCATCTTTCACCGAGAACGACCCGGCGTGGAAGCCGGTGTGCGAAATGCCCTCGGTAACGTCCACGGTACTCCGCGCTCCGCCGCAGCGGGGATTACGGGACAGCCCTTAGAGCTGGAGCAGCCGCTGGGTGATCTCCCGGTACTGCCTCAGCGCGTGCCGGAGTTCGTCGGACTGTGTTCCGGGTGCCTGGTCCTGCCACCCGGCGCGCAGGACACGCCGCCGTTCCGCGAGGACGTTCACGAGCTGGGCGGTGGCTTCGTCGTAGGCGCTCTCGGCCTCTTCCAGCGCCTCGCGCGGAGTGTCGGCGAAGGTGTTGAGGTCGTGCCGGAGGCGCAGGACGATCTTGTCCCTTTCGGTCGACGGGAGCAGCGGCTCCGGGCCCGGGGCACGGCGTTCGGCGGGGCCCCGGGTCTGGCCCGCGGGCTGCTGGGCGCGTGTCTGGTCGTACATCATCGGGTGCCGCTTCCGTTCCGCCCGAAGGCGTCCTTGGTCTTCTCGACGGCCTGTTCCAGGCTTACGGAGACCCGGTCGATCCTGCCTCGGCGTTGCAGTCGCCCATTGCGGGTGACCCGGCCGAGCTCTTCGGTGATCCTGCCCTTCATCGTCTGCGCCGTGTTCCTGATCGTCCGTGCAACGGTCATGGCCGGCCTCGCTGTTGTCCGGTAGGTGGGTTCCCGCGGGGTCTGGGCGAGGCGGGTGGTCGGAATGCTTCGCCGTGTGTTCGGGAGTGGCATGGACCTGCGCCGTGCCGCCAGTCAACGTCCGGCGACGGTCGGTGTCAACGCGGTGGCCACGCGATCCGGCCCGCCTCGTTTCGGAGCGTGCGGGAGTACGGTGGAGAAAGCGAGGTCTCTTCGTATGCCGGTGCCCGAACCGGCCCGTCCTTGCGACTCCCCATCACAGGGGCAGCCCATGTCCCCGGCCGCGTCAAACGCATCCAGGGCCGAGGAGCAACGTATGCCGCGCAGTCCGACCACGTCCACGACGGTCACACCGTCGCCCCCTGCCCCGCCGCCCCAGGGCTACGACGGGGCGTCCCCCTTCCCATCTGACGGCCCGGCGCCTCCGCGCGACGGCGGTGACCGGTTGTACGTCACGGTGACGGCGGTGATCGTCGTCCTGCCGTTCGTGGCAATCGGCCTGGCCGGCTGGCTGCTGTGGGGACGCCTCATCCATCCCGCCGACATCGTCCTCGCGCTCGTCCTTTACACGATCACCGGTCTGGGCGTCACGGTCGGCTTCCACCGCGGCCTCACCCACGGCGGCTACCGTGCCATCCGTCCCGTGCGGATCGCGCTCGCGGTGGCCGGTTCGATGAGCTTCCAGGGCGACGTCATCGGCTGGGTCGCCACCCACCGCCGCCATCACGCCTTCACCGACCGGCCCGGCGATCCGCACTCCCCGTACCGCTACGGCACGCATCTGCGCGGCCAGTTGCGTGGGCTGCTGCACGCGCACGTCGGCTGGCTGTTCCGCAACGACCGCACACCCGCCGACCGGTACGCTCCCGACCTGCTGGCCGACCGCGACATCCGTGCCGTCGCCCGCGCCTTCCCGGCGCTGTGCGTCCTCACGCTCGCCCTGCCGTTCGCGGTGGGCTGGGCCATCGGCGGTACGTGGCTGTACGGCGTAACCGCCCTGCTGTGGGCGGGACTTGTGCGTATCGCGCTGCTCCACCACGTCACCTGGAGCGTGAACTCTCTCTGTCACGTGATCGGTGAGCGCCCGTTCCGCACCCGGCGCCACGACCGGGCCACGAACCTGTGGCCCCTCGCCCTGCTGTCGTTCGGCGAGAGCTGGCACAACCTTCACCACGCCGACCCCACCAGCGCCCGCCACGGCGTCGACCGCGGCCAGCTCGACCCCTCCGCCGCCGTCATCCGCCTCCTGGAACGCCTCGGCTGGGTGCACGACGTGCGCTGGCCCACTCCGGACCGCGTGGCCGCCCGCCGCGCCTGACACCGGTCACTCACCTCCTCCGCCGCACGGCAGTTGACAGGAGCTTTCATGACCACCGCGCTGCAACCCCCTCCTCCCTCCCATCCCCTCCTCCGCCTGCGCCTGGCTCCCTACGGCGGTATGCCCCAGCCCATCGACGGAGCGTGGTGGCCCCGTTCGTACGACCTGCTCGCCGAACTCCCCCGGCTGCTCGCCGGATTGCCGCGCGCGTGGGGCGACATCACCAGCGTCACCGTCAACGGGGCGGCGTGGTCCGCGGTGCCCGGCCGGATGCTCGTCTTCAACCAAGTCGTACGACTGCGCAGGACGGCGGCGGCATCCGCCCCGCACAAGATCGTCCTGCTCGCCCCCGGCCGGGGGCGCTGGGACCTGCTGGTCGTGCCTCCGGATACGACCGAGGAGGCCGCGGAACCGTTCATGGCGGCCGCGGCACGTGGTCACGTCTGATCCGGCCCACCACGGACTGCCCGCCGAATCATCAGGCACCCACGGCCAGGGCGGCGACGACGACCGTCACACCCCCACGACCAGTCGGCCGGGCCGGCCGGTGGTGGTCTCGTACGACGAGGAAGTTTCGCCGGACTGTTCCGCCGTCACGAGGGCGGTTCGCGGTCATCGGCGGGCCGGTGTTCGCGCTCGCGGCGCCCATCAGCCGGGCGGCCGAGGGAGCGCTGGTCTTGGAGGTCCCAACGGCCCGCCGCATAGGGGCTCACCGGGAACTAAGCCGGCATCGGAGCCGGTGTGCGAAGTGCTCCCGATGAGTTCACGCTACTTCGCGAAGAGGCCGAACGGACCGCTCCTGGACGTCGGCTCACTCCCGTCGGCGATCGTCCTCCGAGGAGCGGCTCGTCTCCAGCCAGGACCGTGCCGGTTCTGGCGAGCGGGTGGTGTCCACGGTGAGCTGGAGGCGGGTCCCTCCCTGGCTGTCCGCGGGATAGCTGCGCTGCTCGGTGGCGGCGAAGCACTGGCGGAGAACCTCCGCGACGCGACGGGCGACCTCGGGGGAGGCCGCGACGATACGTACCTCGGCGTGCCCGTCCGGGGGTGTTTCCGTGGGCTGCATGGCGACCTCGTTGTTCGGGCACAGATGAGCGGACCGATCTTTCACTCTACTCCGGCATGCCCCGTGGCCCTCGGGTGCGACCGGCGAGCTTCCTGGCCGACGTGGGCCGCGGAGTACCGTGAAGCAAGGAAGTCACTCCGTTTTCCTCACAGGTAGACAGGCGAGTGCGATGTCCGACTCCGGCTCCCCGCGTGTGACCAGGCTCCTGCCGGACGCCGTCCACCAGGCCCTGAAACCCGGGACGGCTGTCGTGCGACTGGAGACGACGCACGACCGCCGGGGTGTTCTCGACGGAGCATGGTGGCCGCGGTCCCGGGACATCGCCGCGGAGCTCCCCGCCCTGATCGCCGCCCTGGCCGAGTACCTCGGGCCGATCACACGTGTCGGCCTGGACGCCGGTGCCTGGGAAGCACTGCCGACGAGGCTGGTCATCGATGACCGAGTCGTGCACATCGACTCCTTCCCGGTCGGCGACGACACCGTCCTCATCACTCGGGGCGAGCAGGATCTCTTCTCCCTGCTCGTGGTCCCGCCGCACGCGACGCCCGACGCTGCGCGCGCCGCGATGGCTGAGGCCGTCCGCGCCGGCAACGTCACGCAGGCCGTTCAGATCCTCATCGACACCGGCACCGACCGGGCAACGCCGGAGATGTGAGAGCGATCAGCCGCCGGGGTCCTCGGGCTGGTCCGCTGCGGTGGGGGTGCCGGGATGCTCTCGGTGAGGCGGATCCGATGACCGCCGTCCTGACGAGCTGTCACCCCCCCCATGGCAGGCAGGCGAGGACGGGAGGCGTGCGCGCGCTCCTTGCTCGCTTCGGCTCCGGCAAGCGATTACCCGAGCCGCCGCTCTCGTTGTTCCTCGTCCACATGCACATCGCCGACCGCGATGTTGACCTCGACAACTTCCAGACCGGTCATCCGCTCGATGGCAGCGATCACGTTCTCTCTGACGTCGTCCGCGACCTCGATGATGGAGACGCCGTACTCGACGACGATCTCCAGGTCGACCGCGGTCTGTACCTCGCCGACCTCGACCTTCACCCCGCTGGTGACGGACTTCCCGCCGGCACCGGGCATACGTTCACGCATGGCCCCCATGCCACGGGCGAACCCATCGCCCATCGAATGGACGCCCGGCACATCGCGGGCCGCCATCCCGGCGATCTTCGCCACCGTACCGTCGGCGATCGTCGTACGGCCACGCGATCCCGGATCGCTTCCGTGCGGCACCCCCGCACTCTTCCCGCCGCGCTCGCCCAATGATCCTGCGCGAGGGGCCTCGGGCCGGTTCGGCAGTCCGGTGTCCGTCATCTTCGGTCACCTCTTTACAAGGCGCAGGCGGCCTGTCGTTCTCTTCCTCCACGCTAACGTCGAGTGCCCGACGTCGCTCAGGCAAGGGCACGGGAGCGATGCTGGCCGCGGCGCCAGGAGTCGGCGGTGGTACCCCACACAGAAGGGCAGGTCGGGTGGCCGGTCGGACCGCCCTACCGGACACGGGGCCTGCGGCGGCCCCCCATCCGCGTTCTGAGAAGGACAAGGTCGGCGATGAGCACCATCACCCCGATGATCAGCAGGTAGAGCGTGTCCCTGCCGAGCGCCCCGATGACGCCGAGCGCAACGGCCACGATGAGCAGCAGAAGAAACAGCACCACGTCAGCCTCCCGGCGTCAGCGGCGGGCCAGTCCAGTCGCGTCAGTCGCGTCGTTGTCGGCCGTTTACGTAGACGGCGCGCTGATCACTCGGCCCTTCGGGTCAACGACGTCGCCGTTGCGTCACTGGCGGAGAGCGGCCGAGTGGAACACATCTTCTCCCTGTGGCAGGTGCCGGTGACGCAACGGCCCCGGCGTATACACACCGGGACCGCCCTTCCGGGTCGTCGCACGTGAGAGTGCTCCGACCCACTGACCAGGGTATGCCCGGTAAGCCATTTCGGTCATATGGGAGGACACAGCTGTCATGTGACCGGCCGGAGCCCTGAGGGCGGCCTTGGCCGTGTCAGTCACTGTCCTTCTCCTCGGTCTCCATGAGCTGGATCCCCTTGTGCGTCAGTGTGACCATCGCGGGTGTGTTTCCTCGCGCCCAGTCGACCTGGATCAGCCCTTCGGCCGCCAGGTACGTGCAGGCGGCGGCCAGGTCCTCGTCGGGCATGGCGAGGTCCTCGCGCAGCCACGCCCCCGGTGAGGCCGAGGAGGCGATTCCCTTCGATGGCCTCGTACAGGGTCTTCTCGATGGCCTCGTACAGGGTCTTCATGATCGCCTCGCGGTAGTGCTGCCGCTCGTGCAGTGTCGCCATGGTCGCCTGCTGCTCGTGCCGGCACGGACGGAAACCCGTACGTCTGGGGCGGTATCCCCCTTCCCCGCTGAGGGCCATCTCCTCAGATTTCGTCCAACTGTGTGTGATCGTCCCGGGAGGAACTGAAAGGGTCAACAGCCAGGAGCGCACCGGCTCCGCCATGCGCGTGGTGTCCA
Organism: Streptomyces sp. 142MFCol3.1; assembly: GCF_000424945.1. Lineage (NCBI taxonomy): Bacteria > Bacillati > Actinomycetota > Actinomycetes > Kitasatosporales > Streptomycetaceae > Streptomyces > Streptomyces sp. 142MFCol3.1. The sequence continues at coordinate 191,858 of NZ_AUKV01000002.1, read as the reverse complement.
CGTGAGTGGAGGCGTGCTCCTCCGTCAGCGCCTGCGGGGTAGCTGCGCGCTTCGGCGGCCGCGAAACAGCGGCGGAGGATCTCCGCGGCATGGCGAGCCGCCTCGGGTCCGCGGCGACGATACGAACCTCCGCGTGCCCGGCCGACGGCAGTTCCGGTGACTTCAGGGTGACCCCTTATTCATTCAGGACGACGTGGGGCGACGTGCCGGTGGGCGTGACGGCCGTCGCCCATACCCACCGCCGGCTGGAAGCGGTCTGAGTCATCAGCGGCTCCCGTCTCGACGCTCACGGCCGTGGCGGCGGCAGGAGGACCCTTCGGCGCGGTTGCACGTGGGCTCTTACGGTTCCGCCGGCCGATTCCCGGTAGTGGTGTCCGCTGATGTTCCGCCGGTGCCGTTAGGGTGCGCGACATGGCCCGTACTCGGCTGTACCGCGACGGCTCCCTGGTCGAGGAGGACTTCCCGGTCCGGGACATCTCCCAGCATCTGGCGGACCGGTCTTCGACCGTGTGGTTGGACCTGTACCGCCCGGACCGCGCCGAGTTCACGGCGGTCGGCGAGGAACTCGGCCTCCACGAGCTGGCTCTCGAGGACGCGCTGCACGAGGGACAGCGGGCGAAACTCGACAACTACCGCACCCATCACTTCCTCAGTGTCTACGCGGTCGCCTTCGACCCGGACGGCGCAGGACTGACGATGAGCGAGCTCGCGGTCATCCTCACACCACAGGCGCTGATCACCGTCCGCAAGGACGCCGCGTTCGCCCTCGACGAGCTGGTCGCCCGCTGGGACCGTGCCCCGGCTCTGGCAGCACACGGGGTCGCCTTTCTGCTCCACGGCCTGCTCGACTACGTCGTCGACGGGCACTTCGCCGCAGTACAGCAACTCGACGAACGTATCGAGGAACTTGACGATCTGCTCTTCGCCGAAGGCGGCCGGCAGATCCAGACCGTACAGCGCCAGTCCTACGCCCTGCGGAAATCACTGGTTCGGCTCCGTCGCGTGGTCCTGCCCATGCGGGAGGTCGTCAACGCCCTCATGCGCCCCGACCTCGACGTCGTCGACGGCCCCCTGCTGCCGTACTACCGCGATGTGTACGACCACGTGCTGCGTGCCGGCGAGTGGACGGAGTCGCTGCGCGACCTGGTGGCCTCGGTGATGGAGACCAACTTGTCGGTGCAGGCGAACCGGATGAACCTGATCATGAAGAAGGTGACGAGCTGGGCCGCGGTGATCGCCGTGCCCACGGCGATCACTGGATTCTACGGACAGAACCTTCCCTACCCCGGCTTCGGACAACAGTCGGGTTTCATCGTTTCCAGCGCCGTCATCGTCGTTGTCTCTCTGACGCTGTACTTCGCTTTCAGGCACTGGGACTGGCTCTGACCGCACACGCTCCTGCGTGCTCGCCGGCAGACGGGTCCTGAGACCCGGTTCCCGAAGTCGACTGCCAAGACGGGGCCGAACAACAATTCAGGCCCGGCGCTGATCTCTCAGCACCGGGCCTGACCTGGTGTTTCTCTGTCGGGGTGGCGGGATTTGAACCCACGACCTCTTCGTCCCGAACGAAGCGCGCTGCCAAGCTGCGCTACACCCCGATGTCACTGCTTGTCGCGGCGACGACGTTTACTTTAGCCCACCGGTGGCCTGAGACGAAATCCGGTTTTACGGGCGTCGTGCGCGGGGGCGGACCAGGTCGGGGCGCAGGTGGTCCACGACGATGGTGACGAGGGCCAGGGCGTAGAAGCCGAGGCCGAGGATGGCCGTGTTGCCGAGGATGCCGACGTAGCCGTGCCGGTCCACGTCGACGAAGGGGTAGAGGTAGCGGTCGGGCGTCCCGGGGGCCAGCATCGCGCCGCGGATCAGGGAAAAGACCAGGTAGAAGAGTGGGTAGAGCACCCAGGTGGCCGCGTGGCGCAGCGCCATGCGACCGGGGTGGGTCAGCAGCAGCCAATCGGCGATCACGACGACCGGTGTCACCGTGTGGAGGAGTTGGTCGGCCACCCAGGGCCATCCGGTGGAGTCGCCTGCCTCGCCGGTCATGGAGAAGCCGCCGGGCCGGTCCGCGAGCATCAGGTGGTACACCAGGCCCGTGATCACGATGTAGAGGAGTGTGGCGCCCGTCACCGCACCCGACAGGGGGCGGCGGGCCGCCCAGGCCCGCCGGGCCGAGACCGCGAAGATCACGGCCACCAGGATGTTGGCCTGGATCGTGAAGTACGCCAGGACGTGGAGTGCGCTGCCGGCGAGCAGGTCGATCGCCACGCCCGCCGCCGCGACAAGGGCCACGAAGATGCGGAAGGCGGTCGCCCGCGGGCGGCGGGTGGGTGCCACTACCGCCGTCGCGGGGACGAAGGACGAGGCGATCGGCGGAGCGATACCCGGTATCGCGGGGAGATCGGGTATGTCCCTGGGTATGGGGGCGGTCATGGCCCCACGCTAAGGAGCCCGGACGAATCGGGCGATACGGGTCGTCCGGGTGGGTTACATACGGGCGAGGAGGCGGGACCGGTCCCCGGCCCGCACCTCTTCGCCCGTGTCCGGCCCGTCGAGTCGAAGTCACCGCGAGACGTTAAGGCGCCCCGGTCCCGGGGCGCCCCGCGGCGACCGCTACCTGCGCTCCACCAGCGTCAGCAGCGACGCCTCCGGGGGGCATGCGAAACGTACCGGCGTGTAGCGGCTCGTGCCGCAGCCCGCCGAGACGTGCATGTACGACGTACGGCCGTCCGCCGTGTGCGTGGACAGGCCCTTCACGCGGTCCGTGTCCAGGTCGCAGTTGGTGACGAAGGCCCCGTAGAAGGGGAGGCAGAGCTGGCCACCGTGGGTGTGGCCGGCGAGTATCAGCGGGTAGCCGTCGGCGGTGAAGGCGTCGAGAGCGCGCAGGTACGGTGCGTGGACCACGCCCATCGAGAAGTCGGCCGACTCCGACGGTCCACCGGCCACGCGCGCGTAGCGGTCCCGCTTGATGTGCGGGTCGTCCAGGCCGGTCAGTTCGATCTCGGCGCCGTCGACCTTCAGCGACCCGCGGGTGTTCGTCAGGTTCAGCCAGCCCGCCGTGTCGAAGCCGTCGCGCAGGTCCTCCCACGGGTTGTGGACGGCGCCCACGACGGGCTTGTTGCCGTTCAGGCCGTGGCGGCCCTGGGTCTTCTCGATCAAGTAGCGGGCGGGGTTGCGGAGTGTGGGGCCGTAGTAGTCGTTCGAGCCGAAGACGTACGCCCCCGGGAACTCCATCAGGGGGCCTAGGGCGTCCAGAACCTCGGGAACGCCTTCGGGGTCGGACAGGTTGTCCCCGGTGTTGATGACGAAGTCGGGGCGCAGCCCGGCCAGGGACCGCAGCCAGCGCTGCTTCTTGCGCTGGCCGCTCACCATGTGGATGTCGGAGACCTGGAGGATGCGCAAGGGCCGCATCCCCGCCGGCAGGACCGGCACCGTCACCCGCCGAAGGCGGAAGGACCGGGCCTCGAAACCGGCCGAGTACAACAGACCGGCGGCGCCCACCGCCGTGATTGCCAGGGGTACTCCGTATCGCGCGCGCATACGTCCATCGTGTCAGACCCCCGCGGGCCTTCGTGCCCCCAGGGCTTGGGGCGCGTCCCCGCGGGCACGGGGCGCGCCGGGCGAATCCTCGGTCAGGACGCGAACTCCGCGCAAGGGCCAGGCGCGCGGTCGCGCGAGAGAGTGGGATGCGTTCGCGTGAGGGGGAGCGGGATGCGTCCGAGTGAGGACACAAGGCCCGTCCTCCTGAAGGAACAGGGCGCCCTCTTGAAGCCACAGGCCGCGCCCTCCTGAAGGAACAGGACGCGCCCTCCCGAAGCCACAGGACGCGCCCTCCTGAAGCCACAGAACGTCCGCTCCGAAATCAGCAGGCGACCCGCGCACCGCACCTGCGACAATCGACGGCATGACCACGCTCAAGTCGAAGCTGCAGGAAGACCTCAACGCCGCGATCAAGGAGCGCGACGAGCTCCGCTCCTCGACGCTCCGGCTGACCCTCGCCGCGATCACCAAGGAGGAGGTCGCGGGCAAGACCAAGCGCGAACTCTCCGACGACGAGGTGCAGAAGGTGATCACCCGCGAGGCGAAGAAGCGTCGTGAGGCCGCCGACGCCTTCGCTCAGGGCGGTCGCGCCGAGTCGGCCGAGCGGGAGAAGGCGGAGGGCGAGGTTCTCGCCGCGTACTTGCCCAAGCAGCTGTCCGACGACGAGCTCCAGCAGATCGTCGCCCAGGCGGTCGAGGAGGCCAGGGCCGCCGGTGCCGAGGGGCCGCGCGCCATGGGTCAGGTCATGAAGATCGTGAACCCGAAGGTGGCCGGTCAGGCCGAGGGCGGCCGTGTCGCCGCCGTCGTGAAGAAGCTTCTCGCGGGCTGAGGGCCCGCCAGGACGGGTGTGCGGGTGCCGAGTTCACCCGCTGCCTGCACTCCGGCAGAAGGCCGGAACGCCCTTGTGGGGCAACAGCGGAACGGGGGTGGTGGCCTCCGCGGTGCGGCGGTCACCACCCCTTCGGCTGGGCGCTGTCCCACGGGGCGAAGAGTTTCCCTGCGGGGCCTACGTGGACCGACGTCCCCGGTGTGGTGTCCCGCTCCGGCGTCGGCATGCGGCTCGGGCGTCGTCGCCCCTGCTGGACGTCATCGGTCCGGCCGGACGTCGTTGTCCCGGCCGGACGTCGTCACGTGGTTGTCCCGATCCGGCGTCGGCTGCGGTTCGTGACGCCGGTGGTCTGTTCCGGCGTCGGCTGCGGCTCGGACGTCATTGTCCCGGCCGGACGCCGTCGTCTCGCTCGGCGTTCTCTCCAGCGCACGCTCCCGTCGTGCGCGTCCGTGAATGACCCGGCGGTACTGCCCGTCGCGGGGTCAGCCGACCCCCGCGCGCAGGGCGCCGTCCGCCACCCGGGCGGTCAGGTCTCTCGGCCGTGGCGGCTGGCGGGACGCGCCCACCAGCAGGCCGAGTTCCTGCGCTCGAGCGCCCAGGGCCACGCGGCCATTTGCTTCGAGAAGTTCCATGAGTCGATGCACTTTGCGCTGTATCGTGCGGTGACCTACTCCTAAATGCCGGGCGATCGATGCGTCGTTCAGCCCCGCATACAGCAGGTTCAGAATCTTCTGGTCGTTGGCTTCTATTCTCGGTTTATTGACGTCAAGTTCTGGCGTAACGGTCAATTCGCCTTCCCCCCAAGTAGCAGCAGTGGATCACTGCATCTGGTAGGGCAAGTCTAGGAACCGCTTGTGAGCGCGAACAGCCGAATAAATCTCACCAAAGACTGTTAACGGGGCGAGCGGGATGACGTATTTGCGCCATCCCCGCTCGCTTTGGCTTCATCCGTACGTCGGACGGCCGGGCCGGCTCAGTACCACGGCGTGCACGACTCGTCGCCCGACGGGTCCTCCACGCAGGCCCGCATTTCGTAACCCGACGGGTTGTAGTACATCGGCGTGCGTGTGTAGTAGTAGTTCGTGCCCTCGGGGACCTTCGCGGTCCAGCCCGAAGCGCCGCCCTTCTTCTCGCCCAGGCGCCAGTAACAGGTGGAGTGGCTCTTCGTGCAGCGCTGCACGTACACGGTGTACTTCTGCTCGTCCGAGCCGCTGATGTACCAAAGGCGGCCCCAGCTGTACTGGTCGCCGTCCGTCTTCCCCCAGCGCAGCTCGTACATGAAGGACCCGCCGAGGTCGTACGGGCCGTAGGGGCTGACCGGACCGGTCTGCCAGGTCTGGACGTTCGGATCGTGACCGTCGCAGCCGAAGTTGTCGCAGGTGGCGGCCGCCGCCGAATTCGGTACGGCGAGGGCGAGGGTCAGGGCGCCGAGCAACGCGCTGAACGTGACACTGAGCCGCGATCTGAGTTTCATGTCCCCTCCGGACGGGCTGGAAAACAGCAAGGGCACCCTCGAGGCGGGGCCGGAGGTGAATATGTCACGGCCTCCGCCGAGAGGGTGCCCTTACCGGGAAGCTGACGTAATTACGCCGGACGCTTCAGCAGCAGGTCAGCCGGGGGACGCGGGGTGGATCGGCGAATATGGGACATCAGCGCTGACCGCCGTTTCCGTTACCCCTGTTGGTGGTGCCCTGAATCCATCCCTCGGGAATGGAGAAGGAAGGTGTGGGGAGCGTCCCGCCGTTGGTCAGGCCGCCGAGGGGGTCTCCATTCCCGCCGTTTCCGTTTCCGTTTCCGTGACCGTTGTCGTCGTCGTTCCCCTCGTGATCCCGGTCCTTGTCCTCGTCGGGAATGTCGACCAGGTTGAAGGACGGCGAGTCCTTGCCCACCAGGGCGCCGGTCATCAGGTCCCGCCAGATCGGGCCGGGAACCTGTCCGCCGTAGACCTTGTCGCGGTATACGCCGCCGATGCGGATGCCCCGCATCTGGACCTTCTGGGTGGCGCTGCCGACCCAGACCGCGCCGGACAGGTTCGGCGTGTAGCCGACGAACCAGGCGTTCTTGCGCTGGTCCGTCGTACCCGTCTTACCGGCGTTGGCCCGGTCGGTCAGACCCGCCTGCTGACCCGTACCGGAGTCGACCACGCCGCTCAGCAGGGTGTTGATGGTGTCCGCGGTCTTCTCCGACATCGCGCGCGAGCACGTCGACTTCGGCACCTCCAGGGACTTCTGCGTACCGCCGATCTTCTGCGTGATCGACTCGACGGCGATCGGCGTGCAGTACATGCCGCGGGAGGCGAAGGCCGCGTACGCCGTGGCCATCGTCAGCGGGGAGATGCCCTTGGCGCCGAGGGCGATGGAGGGGACCTCGGGGAGCTTGTCGCCGTTGCCCTGGACGACGCCGAGCTTGTCGATCTGCTTCATCACCGGGCACAGGCCGATGTCGGAGATCATCTGCACGAAGTAGGTGTTGACCGACTTGGCCATCGCCTCCTTCAGCCGGTAGGGACCGACCTCCGAGGCGTCCTCGTTCGGCACCTGCTCGTTCGCCTGGTTGGTCCACGGCTTGCTGCTGCACGTCTGCACGGGGCTGGGGTACGGCATCTTGTTCGGCGACGAGTACTCCTGCGTCGGCGGCCGGCCCTGCTCGATCGCGGCAGCGGCCACGAACGGCTTGAACGTCGAACCGGTCGGGAAGCCGTAGTTGGAGCCGCCCATGCTGTAGTCGACCGAGTAGTTGTACTCGGTCTCGTTCTTCCCGTAGCCGTACGGCTTCGACTGGCCCATGCCGACGATCTTCCCGGTGCCCGGCTCGACCAGGGTCGCCGCCGCGGCGACCTTGTCCGACTTGTAGACGTGGTCCTTCAGCGACGCCTGGACGGATTCCTGCGACTGCGGGTCGAGGGTCGTGCGGATCGTCAGACCGCCCTGGTTCCAGATCTTCGCCCGCTCCTCCTTCGTCTTGCCGAAGACCGGGTCGGTCAGGAAGACGTGCTCCACGTACTTGCAGAAGAAGCTGGCGCCCTTCGCCGCCGTGATGCAGCCGTTCTTCGGCTTGCTCACGTGCAGCTCGATCTTCTTCGCCTTGGCCGCGTCGGCCTCCTGCTGCGAGATGTCGTGCACCTCGGCCATGCGCTGGAGCACGGTGTTGCGGCGCTTGATGGCCTCCGCCTCGTCGTTGACCGGGTCGTACCGGCTGGGCGACTGGACGATGCCCGCGAGCATCGCCGACTCCTGGAGGTTCAGCTCCTTGGCGGGCTTGGAGAAGTAGCGCTGGGCGGCGGCCTCGATGCCGTAGGCCTGCTCCCCGAAGAACGTGATGTTCAGGTAGTTCTCGAGGATCTTCTTCTTGCCGAGCTTCTCCTCCAGCTGGATCGCGTACTTGAGCTCGCGGATCTTGCGGCCGAGGGTCTGCTGGGTGGCCTGGGCGACCTTCGTCGGGTCGTCGCCGGCCTCCTCCACGAAGTAGTTCTTCACCAGCTGCTGCGTGAGGGTGGAGGCGCCCTGGGCGACCCCGCCGTTCTGCGCGTTCTGGTTCACGGCGCGCAGGATGCCCTTCAGGTCCACCGCACCGTGCTGGTAGTAGCGGGAGTCCTCGATCGCGACGATCGCCTTCTGCATGTACGGCGAGATGTCCTTGAGGTCGACCACCGTGCGGTCGCGCGAGTAGACCGTCGCGATCTGGCCGCCCTGATTGTCCAGGATCGTGGTCCGCTGACTCAGCGCGGGACTCTTCAGGTTGTCGGGGATCTCGTCGAACCCTTTGACGGAGCCCTTGGCCGCAAGACCGAGTGCGCCCGCGGCGGGCAGTGCGATTCCGGCCATGACGGCGCCCGCGAGCACGCTGACACCGAGGAACTTGGCGGCCTGCTGCGTAGGGGACAGACCACCGCCCGAGCGCTTCTTTGGCATGAGGGCAGCCTACGTTCTCATTCGCCGGACACGCGTATATGCCTTGGCCTAAGCTGCTCTCAACTGTCACAGCAGTGCGGCCACGTATCAATACGTCCGGCGAACCCGAATCGTTCCGGAGGTTCCCCGATTTCTGTGGGGCGCGCGTCCGACTCCGCCTTGTGTGTCACCTGGTGTCCGTTGTGACTCAACTGAAGTGTCCCGGTTTGCTGGGATTGTCTCGTATGTCCCCAGCTCACTCCCCCGGGTGATCTGCCGCTTACGCATAGTCCGTTCGGGCCATTCAAGATTGGGCCCGAAGGGGGTGTTGCGCTGTGCCCACCTTCCGTAACGTCCTCAACTGGCGGCGGTGAATATGCCGCTGCCGCCGTGGGGGAGCCTCGATTCGGGAGAGGACGGCGCCGGTATGGGCTGGGTAACCGACTGGAGTGCGCAGGCGGCCTGCCGCACTACCGATCCAGATGAACTGTTCGTTCAAGGAGCAGCGCAGAACAGGGCCAAGGCAGTGTGCACCGGGTGTCCGGTACGCACGGAGTGCCTCGCCGATGCGCTCGACAACCGCGTCGAATTCGGCGTGTGGGGTGGCATGACGGAGCGGGAGCGCCGCGCGCTGCTGCGCCGCCGGCCGACCGTCACCTCGTGGCGTCGACTGCTGGAGACCGCGCGTACGGAGTACGAGCGCGGTGCGGGCCTGCTGCCCCTCGACGAGGAAGAGGTGTACGAGCGCTACGCCGCGGTGGGCTGAGGGGCCTTCCCCTCGGGTCGCCCCGGATACTCAGCTTTCGGGCAGCTCCGGCCGATTGGCCGCGAGCCGGTCCCCGATGTTCCGCAGCCCGGCGAGGTCGTGCACGTCGCCCGGAAGTGCCGCCACTTCGGCCACCGCCACCTCGGGGTGGAGCGCGGTGAACCGGTCACGCGTGCGCTGCTCGCGGGAGAGCAGCTGCATGCGCTCGGCGTGCAGCCTCAGCAGGCCTGCGGTGAGCTGGTCGACGGTTCGGGCCGTGCTCTCCGCGTCGGAGCGGGTCTCGCCCGCCGTGGTGGTCGGATCCTGCGCTTCGGCCGTGTCGGTCTCGTCCTGCGCGTGGGCCGTGCCGTGTGCGTCGGCCGTGTCGGGCGCGTCCGGTGTGTCATGTGCGTCCGTCCGGTCCCGGGCGGTGCTGTCCGTGGCGGCGGTCCGGCTCGGGTCGGGTTGGTCCGTGGCGGCGGGGGAGCCTTCCTCGGAAGCCGGTGCCGCGGAAGCGGGAGGTTCTGAACTGCCGTACGTGTCGGGAGAGTTACGAAGTCCAGCTTTCCCGTCCCCCTGATCCACAATGCGGGCGTCGTCAAGATTTTCTGCAGCCTCGGAATCAAGATCTTCCGCGGCGGCGAGCGCCCGCTCCGCGGACAGCCGGGTGGCGCCGCTGCCGTGCACCCGGTTGAGCACCAGACCCGCGAACGGCATGTCCTCCGCGGCCAGCCGTTCCACGAAGTACGCGGCCTCGCGCAGCGCGTCCCGCTCCGGGGCCGCCACCACCAGGAACGCCGTGCCGGGCGCCTGGAGCAGCTTGTACGTGGCGTCAGCCCGCGTACGGAACCCGCCGAACGTGGTGTCCATCGCGGCCACGAACGTCTGCACGTCCTTGAGGAGCTGCCCGCCGAGCAGCTTCCCCAGGGTGCCCGTCATCATCGACATCCCGACGTTCAGGAACTTCATGCCCGCCCGGCCGCCCAGCTTCGCCGGCGCCGTCAGCAGCCGGATCAGCCGCCCGTCGAGGAACGAGCCCAGTCGCTTCGGGGCGTCCAGAAAGTCCAGCGCCGAACGCGACGGCGGTGTGTCGACGACGATGAGGTCCCACTCGTCCCGCGCCCGCAGCTGACCCAGCTTCTCCATCGCCATGTATTCCTGCGTGCCCGCAAAGCCCGCGGAGAGCGACTGGTAGAAGGGGTTGTTCAGAATGACCGCGGCCCGCTCCGGGTCCGCGTGCGCCTCGACGATCTCGTCGAACGTGCGCTTCATGTCGAGCATCATGGCGTGCAGCTCGCCGTCGCCCTCGATGCCCTTCACCCGGCGTGGAGTGTTGTCCAGCGAGTCGATGCCCATCGACTGGGCGAGCCGGCGCGCCGGGTCGATGGTGAGCACGACGACCTTGCGGCCGCGCTCCGCGGCGCGCAGCCCCAGGGCAGCCGCCGTGGTCGTCTTGCCGACGCCGCCCGATCCGCAGCACACCACGATGCGGGTCTGCGGGTCGTCGAGCAGCGGATCGACGTCGAGGACGCGGGCGGGGTCCAGGCTCATGACATCCCTTGCTTCCGCAGCTGTGCGGCCAACTCGTACAGGCCCGCCAGATCCATTCCCTCGGCGAGCAGGGGCAGTTCGTGCAGCGGCAGGCCCAGCTCCGCCAGGACCCCGCGCTGCTCGTGCTCCAGGGCGTACCGCTCGGCGTACTCCTCGGCCTGCTCCAGCAGCGGGTCGACGAGCCGCTCGGCGTTCCCGCCGCGGCGTGCTCCGCCCAGACCGGCCGCGGACAGGGACCGGGCGATCGCCGTGTGCGGGGCCGCGCGGGTGAGTTCCAGGTCGGTCGGGTCGAGGACCTGGGGCCGCACCATGTTCACGATGATCCTGCCCACCGGCAGGTTCGCGGCGTGCAGCTCCGCGATGCCGTCCGCGGTCTCCTGGACGGGCATCTCCTCCAGGAGCGTCACCAAGTGGACGGCCGTCTCCGCGGACTTGAGGACGCGCATCACGGCCTGTGCCTGATTGTGTATCGGGCCGATCTTGGCTAGGCCCGCGACCTCGTCGTTCACGTTCAGGAAGCGGGTGATGCGGCCCGTGGGCGGCGCGTCCATGACCACGTAGTCGTAGATGAACCGTCCGCTCTTGTCCTTGCGCCGTACGGCCTCGCACGCCTTGCCGGTCAGGAGCACGTCGCGCAGACCCGGCGCGATGGTGGTCGCGAAGTCGATGGCGCCGAGCTTCTTCAGGGCGCGGCCCGCGCCGCCCAGTTTGTAGAACATCTGGAGGTAGTCCAGGAGCGCCAGTTCCGGGTCTATGGCGAGGGCGAACACCTCCCCGCCGCCGGGAGCGACGGCGATCTTCCGCTCCTCGTAGGGCAGCGCTTCTGTCTCGAAGAGCTGCGCGATGCCCTGTCTGCCCTCGACCTCGACGAGGAGGGTGCGCTTGCCCTCGGTCGCGAGGGCAAGCGCGAGGGCCGCGGCCACCGTGGTCTTGCCGGTACCGCCCTTGCCGCTGACGACCTGGAGCCTGCTCACGTATTCGAGCCTAACCAGTCCGCCGCCGGACTACGCAGGAGGCTGTGGACAAGGTGCGCGAGGGGCGGGGCGGCAGGGGCTGCGGTCGGCCGCATGACCAAGTGAGGAGACATAAAGTTACGTCACGCACGATGGCATGAACGGCGGGCTGTCTGACCAGCGGTGATGCATGCTCCGGGCAGGCTCGGCGAGGAGCCGTCACCGCGTCGGCGCCCCACCTGCCCACGGGCCCTGGGAGGCCGTCCCGTTGTGTGGCGGACGCGACAGCAGGATGCCCCGCCCGTGCGCCATCGGGAAGCGGCACGGGGAGGGGGCGGGCAACACGCTGAGGCCTCTCAGGGCCCGGGTGGTCCGGGTCATCCTCAGCGGTCGGCGCGGTGTGCCCCTCGGACCAGTCGTTGACCCACCCGCGGACACCACGCGCGTACCTGCCATTGAGACCACTCACCATGGCGCCGCATCGGCGGCACTCACCCGTCGTGATCTGTGAAACGGCGACCGGGCTGCTCGACGTCGGCGGCCGGCGGAAACGCAAGAGCCCTGCCCGAGCAGTGCCGCCCGTACGGCCGTCCGAGGGCATGAGAAAGCCCCCGCCTGGCCACGGGGGCCGGACGGGCCGGCAAGGCGCTCTCCGGAGCGCCCAGGGCCGCTCCGGTTGGGCACCCTCGCGGACGCTCGGGACAGCCCTTAGACCCACTCGATAGACACGCGCCCCTCAATGACGGCACGTGCCTTGTTCCCCCGACTCTTCTCGCTGGGAAGTGCCTTGCGCACCGTGATTCGCTTGCAGAACAGCGCGACGAACTCTCGGCGGTCAGCGAGGCTTGCCGACTCCCACCACGACCCCGGACCCATCGGATCGCCGTTGTCCGACCCGGTCCACCCGCTGATAGGAAGCACTAGCGAACCAGCCTGGCCGAGTTCCTCAAGTCGCCGATCAGCGGCGGCTGCACGCGCCTGCTGAGTCTTGATGTCTTCCTGCCAGCGTGCCCGGCCGATTTCATCACCCCGGTACAAGTCGGCGTCGTCGTAGAGCTGTCGCAGGGCGAGCAGCGCATCGGCGCGATCGTGCAGCACTGTCTGCCGTTCCTGCGCCGTCTCGGGAGTTTCGTTGACTTCGGCGTAGTGCGCTGACACCCGCTCAAGGATGCGGCGCGATTCCTCATCCCATTCGGCGGCATCGATCAGCGCGAAAATGCTCCGCACCACGTGATCGTCAAGGGTCGTGCGCGAGACGTAGGAGCGGCCCTCATGGTCCCCGGCGGCATCGCTCAGAGGCTTACCCGCTGCCCGGTTGCAGAAGTACGACGGCCGGGCCGAGTTGTTCGCGCTCATCGAGTAGCCGCACGCGCAGGCGAGTACGCCCATGGACGACAGTAGCGCCGTAGTCCGATGCTCATTCATGCGGACCGGCCGGGCGTCAAGCCATTCCTGAACGGCGAACCAGTCAGCCTCGCTGAGAATGGGCTCCCAGACACGCGCTGGCTTGCCCTCGGCGTCACGGCGGACACGGTGGCCGGTAACCCTGCCGGCAGCGCTGTAGATGGCCTCAGCGTCGAAGCCGGCGATATGCGGGTGGCGCAGCATGCGGATAACTGTCTTGGGGTGCCACGCGCTGTTCGCTGTCTTCTTACCGCGCGAGGCGCCCAGGGTCGGAACCCCTTCAGCGTTCAGTGTTACACAGATCGAATGCACAGAGTCCGTGCCGGCGAGCAGCGCCTTAACAATGCGCCGGATAACTTCGGCCTCATCCGGCTGAGTTACGAGCATCTGCACGGCAACGGGCTTTCCGCCGGGCGCCGTTCGGTTCTCTTGCTGAAGCCTGCGACCGTAGGGCGCTTTCCCGCCCACATATCCGCCCAGGGAGCGTGCCAGTGCAGCAGCGTCACGGACGGCGGCGGACTTGCTCTTGGATTCCTGGTGCGCGGCGTCCAGTCGGAAAATCAGGTGGATCAGGTCCATGGTGTCGCCGGGCCGGAATACGCCCTCCATGGTCGACACGATGGTTACGCCCAGCGAAAGCAGGTCGTTAACGATGGGGATTGCGTCGCGCGGCTCCAGCCGAGACAGGCGGCTGATGTTGTAGACGATCAGGACGTTGATCCGGCCCATGCGGCAGTCGCGGAGCAGACGCTCAAAGTCGGGCCACTCGGTTCCTGAGTAGGCGGATATGCCGACGTCCTCATAGTGACCGCACCAGGTGGCTTCACGGCCCTGCCTCGCAGCCTCAGCGGCGAACGACTCGTAGCGTGCCTGGTTGGCGTCGCGCTGGCTTGCGGGGCTGGCCTCGCTGCCGCTGACCCGGCCGTAGGACTGTCGTGTGTAGCCTGCGACGTGAAGGTTCATACCGCTTACCACCTGGGGTGTTGTCATGGCTGAAGCTAGCCGTCGTTCGTGGGAATACGCAACCGTGCCGCTGCTCGTCCATGCTACGAAGCAGATTCTGGACACCTGGGGCGAGGACGGCTGGGAGCTCGTCCAGGTCGTGCCCGGGCCTAACAACCCCGAGCAGCTGGTGGCCTACCTGAAGCGGGAGAAGTCGGCATGAGCGGGACCGTCGAGTCGAAGCTCGCGGAGCTCGGGCTGACCCTGCCGGACGTCGTCCCGCCGCTGGCCGCCTATCAGCCGGCCGTGCAGTCCGGTCTGTACGTGTACACCGCGGGGCAGCTGCCGATGGTGGACGGCAAGCTTCCCGTGACCGGGAAGGTGGGGGCCGAGGTCACGGCCGAGGAGGCCAAGGAACTGGCCCGTACGTGCGCGCTGAACGCGCTGGCGGCGGTCAAGTCGGTCGCCGGTGACCTGGACCGGATCGCGCGGGTCGTGAAGGTCGTGGGCTTCGTGGCGTCCGCTGCGGACTTCACCGGGCAGCCGGGTGTCCTGAACGGCGCGAGCGAGCTGCTGGGCGCCGTGCTGGGCGACAAGGGCGTGCACGCACGCAGCGCGGTCGGTGTGGCTGTTCTGCCGCTGGACGCTCCTGTGGAGGTCGAGATCCAGGTGGAGCTGACGGCGCCGTAGCCGGGGGGCGCCGGTCCGGTGGCCGTTTCGCCGTCTGCGCGGTGGGCGGGTCGGGGCCGTGCCGGTGATCCGCCCGTTGCAGCCCTTGTGTGGTCCGGTGTGTCAGTGCGGTGGGTTGGTGGCGTCGTCCGCAACGGGCATTTGATTCACCGGCACGGCCCCTTCCGTGGGGGAGGCGACTGCGGGTGTGAGTGGGGCCGGGGCCCGGGCGTTGGCCCGGCGGGCGGCGGCTCTCGCCCCATCCCGCCCCGCATTGAGGGCAGGGAGCCACCTTTCAGCCCGTCCGGCGATTGAGGACGAGGCCGTTCAGGCCGATTTCCCGCACCCCTGAGGTCGTCGTTGTCGCGGTCGGGGGCCGTGCCTCAGCCCGTCCGGCGTTTGAGGACGAGGCCGTTCCGGCCGATCGGGGGTCCGAGGGGCGGAGCCCCCGGGGGTTCGGTCCGGGCAGGGGCGGAGGGGGCGAAAGACCTGGTGGGCGCCCGCTGGGGCGAGAGGCACTCGAACATCCGCCCGGCTCGGGATAGCCTCCGGCCATGGCGAATGGGCAGTGGTATCCACCGGAGTGGCCAGAGCGGATCCGCGCGCTCGCGGAGGGCACCCTCACACCGGTGCCCCCCAGGCGCGCGGCCACGGTCATGCTGCTCAAGGACACCGACACCACCCCCGTCGTGCACATGCTCCGCAGACGCGCCTCCATGGCCTTCGCCGCCGGCGCGTACGCCTACCCCGGCGGCGGAGTGGACCCCCGGGACGACGAGCACCAGATCCGCTGGACGGGCCCCACGCGCGCGTGGTGGGCGAACAGGCTGGGCGTGGACGAGACCTCCGCCCAGGCCGTGGTCTGCGCGGCCGTGCGGGAGACGTACGAGGAGGCGGGCGTCCTGCTCGCCGGACCCAGCCCGGACACCGTGGTCGGCGACACGACGGGCGACGAGTGGGAGGCGGACCGCGCCGCCCTGGTCGCCCGCGACCTGTCCTTCGCCGAGTTCCTCGACCGCCGCGGTCTCGTGCTCCGCTCCGACCTGCTGGGTGCCTGGACCCGCTGGATCACCCCGGAGTTCGAGTCCCGCCGCTACGACACGTGGTTCTTCGTGGCCGCCCTCCCGGAGGGCCAGCGGACCCGGAACGCCTCCACGGAGGCCGACCGCACCGTGTGGATCCACCCGGCGGACGCTGCGGCCTCGTACGACGAGGGCGAGCTCACCATGATGCCGCCGACCATCGCGACCCTGCGCCAGCTCGTCCCGTACGGCACCGCCGCCGACGCCCTCGCCGCCGCACCCGAACGCGATCTGACGCCCGTCCTGGCCAAGGCCCGCCTGGAGAACGGCGAAGTGGTCCTCGCCTGGCCCGGCCATGACGAGTTCACCAAGCACATCCCGACCGGTGGAGCCTCCGCATGACCGACGCAACCGCCCTCCCCGGCCAGCCCCGCGGCGGGGTCGAGTCCGGTCCCGCCACCGCGCGCGCCGTCAACGTCCTGGCCCCGAACGCGTCCGCCATGACCTTGGACGGCACCAACACCTGGATCCTCTCCGAGCCCGGCTCCGCGTCGGCGGTCGTCGTCGATCCCGGCCCCCTGGACGACGTGCACCTGCGGAACGTCGTCGACACGGCGGAGAAGGCCGGCAAGCGGATCGCGCTCACCCTGCTCACCCACGGGCACCCGGACCACGCCGAGGGCGCATCGCGGTTCGCCGAGCTGACGGGCACTGAGGTGCGGGCGCTCGACCCCGCGCTGCGGCTCGGCGACGAGGGGCTGGGGCAGGGCGACGTCATCAGCGTCGGCGGTCTCGAACTGCGGGTCGTGTCGACGCCCGGCCACACCGCCGACTCGCTGTGCTTCCATATCCCCGCCGATCGGGCGGTGCTCACCGGCGACACCGTCCTCGGGCGCGGCACGACCGTCGTGGCCCACCCCGACGGCCGTCTGGGCGACTATCTCGACTCCCTGCGCCGGCTGCGCTCCCTGACGGTCGACGACGGCGTCCACATCGTCCTGCCGGGTCACGGGCCCGTCCTCGAAGACGCCCAGGGCGCCGTCGAGTTCTACCTCGCGCACCGTGCCCACCGGCTGGCCCAGGTGGAGACGGCCGTGGAGAACGGCTACCGGTCGCCCGCCGAGGTCGTCGCCCACGTGTACGTGGATGTCGACCGTTCCCTGTGGCCCGCGGCGGAGCTGTCGGTGCGCGCCCAGATGGACTATCTGCGCGAACACGGCCTGATCTGAGAGCTCCGGGTCCGGCTCCTCGGTCTTTCCCGGTCGGTCGCGGGACAGGCGCAGTGGCGAACGGAGCGTGCGGCCGCGTCGGGTGGCCGAAACGAGGAGGGGCCCCGCCGCACGGCGGGGCCCCTCCTCGTACGAAGTACGCGTCAGCGTGAGCGCTTCGCGAGGCGCTCCACGTCCAGCAGGATCACCGCGCGCGCCTCCAGGCGCAGCCAGCCGCGGCCGGCGAAGTCGGCGAGTGCCTTGTTGACGGTCTCACGCGACGCGCCCACCAGCTGGGCGAGTTCCTCCTGCGTGAGGTCGTGCACGACGTGGATGCCCTCCTCGGACTGCACGCCGAAGCGGCGCGACAGGTCCAGGAGCGCGCGGGCGACACGGCCCGGGACGTCGGAGAAGACCAGGTCGGACATCTGGTCGTTGGTCTTGCGCAGTCGACGGGCGACGGCGCGCAGCAGTGCGGCGGCCACCTCGGGCCGTGCGTTCAGCCAGGGCTGGAGGTCGCCGTGGCCGAGGCCGAGCAGCTTGACCTCGGTGAGCGCGGTGGCGGTCGCCGTACGCGGGCCCGGGTCGAACAGCGACAGTTCGCCGATCAGCTCGCCGGGGCCGAGGACCGCGAGCATGTTCTCGCGGCCGTCGGGGGAGGTGCGGTGGAGCTTCACCTTGCCCTCGGTCACCACATAGAGGCGGTCTCCGGGATCGCCCTCGTGGAAGAGAGCGTCACCTCGCGCGAGGGTCACCTCACTCATGGAGGCGCGGAGCTCCGCGGCCTGCTCGTCATCGAGCGCCGCGAAGAGCGGGGCGCGCCGCAGAACGTCGTCCACGAGTTCTCTCCTTGTCGACCTGCTCAGGGGATCTTGCTCCCCCTTGGTACCAGGGGACCGTGTTCCCCATCTTGCCGGACCGTCCAAACAGTGTGATCAGTCACAAGTCTGCCGCACTGGCGTCCCAGGGAGTGCGGCAGGGGGCCAATTGGGCGCCGATCTTCCGGGTCCAGGGCGGATGTCGGTGCCGGGCTTTAGGCTGGCCGGGTGTCCAAATCGCCGGTGAGAGCACAGGCCAAGGGGGCTGCGCGGGTGGTTGTACGTCGCGATTCCGCTATGGGCGAACAAGCTCTCGACGGATTCAAGAAACCGACAAAAGGGGCAAAGCACCTGCCGGTGGCGGGGGCGACTCTGCCGCCGGAAGGCGGGGAAGGGACGACGGCGTGACGCCGGCAGCGAAGAAGACCGCCAGTACGGCAGCCGAGAAGACGGCGGCCGACACAGCAGCAGCCGACACGAGGGCAGCGAAGAAGACCGCCAAGAAGACCGCCGGGACGGCAGTTGAGAAGTCCGCCGGGCAGGTGACCGCGGGGGCCCGGAAGAAGACCGCCGCCGTGCCCGCGAAGAGAGCCGGTGGCGATGCGGTCGAGAAGGTGACGCCGGCGAAGACGGCTCCGGCGAAGAAGACCGCCACGGCCGCGAAGAAGGCTGTCGCTGCGAAGGCCGCCGCTTCCGCGAAGAAGACCGCGGCGAACAGCGCCGCCGCTCCCGCGAAGAAGGCCGTCGCGGCCGCCGCGAAGCCCCCGAGGAACGAGTCGCGCACCGCCCTCGTGCGCCGCGCCCGGCGTATCGACCGCGAACTCGCCGAGGTCTACCCGTACGCCCACCCGGAGCTGGACTTCGAGAACCCCTTCCAGCTCATCGTCGCCACGGTGCTGTCCGCGCAGACCACCGATCTGCGGGTGAACCAGACGACCCCGGCGCTCTTCGCCAAGTACCCGACCCCGGAGGACCTGGCCGCGGCCGATCCGGAGGAGGTCGAGGAGATCCTGCGACCGACCGGGTTCTTCCGGGCCAAGACCAAGTCGGTGATAGGGCTGTCCAAGGCCCTGCGGGACGAGTTCGGCGGCGAGGTGCCGGGCCGGCTCGAAGACCTCGTCAAGCTGCCGGGCGTGGGGCGCAAGACGGCCTTCGTCGTCCTCGGCAATGCCTTCGGGCGGCCCGGGATCACCGTGGACACCCACTTCCAGCGGCTCGTGCGCCGGTGGCAGTGGACCGACGAGACCGACCCGGACAAGATCGAGGCGGCCGTCGGCGCGCTCTTCCCGAAGAGCGGGTGGACGATGCTGTCCCACCATGTGATCTTCCAAGGCCGCCGCATCTGCCACGCCAGGAAGCCCGCCTGCGGCGCATGCCCCATCGCGCCGCTCTGCCCGGCGTACGGGGAGGGCGAGACCGATCCGGAGAAGGCGAAGAAGCTCCTGAAGTACGAGAAGGGCGGCTTCCCCGGCCAGCGGCTCAAGCCCCCGCAGTCGTATCTGGACGCCGGAGGCATCCCCGCACCCCCACTGGGTGCCGGATGACGGAACGAACACGGCACCGACAGGCGTTGGGAACAGCAGAACGGGGGTGGCGATGACGCACGCGAGTGACACGCAGGGCGGGCCGGTGACGCTCAGCAAGGACGGTCTGCCCGACTGGCTGGCCCCGGTCGTGCACGCCGCCGAGACGGTGGAGCCGCTCCAGCTGAGCCGCTTCCTGCCGCCGGCGGACGGGGCCGGGCGCCAATCGGCCGTCCTCATCCTCTTCGGCGAGGGGGAGCGAGGTCCCGAGCTGCTGCTGATGGAGCGCGCCAGCTCCCTCAGATCGCACGCCGGGCAGCCCTCCTTCCCCGGTGGCGCCCTCGACCCCGAGGACGGCGATCCGAAGGGGGATGCGCCGCTGCGGGCCGCCCTGCGCGAGGCCGAGGAGGAGACCGGGCTCGACCCGAGCGGCGTCCAGCTCTTCGGCGTGCTGCCCAAGCTGTACATCCCGGTGAGCAGCTTCGTGGTGACCCCGGTCCTGGGCTGGTGGCGCCGTCCGACACCGGTCGGCGTCGTCGACCCCGCCGAGACGGCCAGAGTCTTCACGGTCCCCGTGGCGGATCTCACGGACCCCGCCAACCGCGCCACCACGGTGCACCCCAGCGGCCACCGAGGTCCGGCATTTCTGGTCGAATCGGCCCTCGTCTGGGGTTTCACGGCCGGTGTGATCGACAAGATCCTGCACTACTCCGGGTGGGAGCGTCCCTGGGACCGCGCGAAGCAGGTCCCGCTCGACTGGCGCTCATGACAGGGTGGCCCCCGTGCTGTGTTTTTCCGGGGGGCGACCCCTGGACCCCCGGCCGGACGATCGCGACCGGAAAGTGATGAGGCGAGGCTCGAAGCAGTGAACGTGCTGGACATCCTGTTGCTGGTCGCCGCCGTGTGGTTCGCGATCGTCGGCTATCGCCAGGGCTTCGTCGTAGGCATCCTGTCGGTGATCGGCTTCCTGGGCGGCGGCCTCGTCGCCGTCTACCTGCTCCCGCTGATCTGGGGCTGGGCCACCGACGACACCGAGGTGAGTACGACCGCCGCCGTGGTCGCCGTGATCGTCGTGATCGTCTGCGCCTCGGTCGGGCAGGCCCTGACCACCCATCTTGGCAACAAACTGCGGCGGTACATCACCTGGTCCCCGGCCCGCGCCCTGGACGCGACGGGCGGCGCCCTGGTGAACGTGGTGGCGATGCTCCTCGTGGCCTGGCTGATCGGCTCCGCCCTCGCCGGTACGACGCTGCCGACGCTCGGCAAGGAGGTCCGCAACTCCAAGGTGCTGCTCGGGGTGTCCCGCGCGCTGCCCACCCAGGCGAACACCTGGTTCGCCGACTTCTCCTCGGTGCTCGCGCAGAACGGCTTCCCGCAGGTCTTCAGCCCCTTCGCCAACGAGCCCATCACCGAGGTGCAGCCGCCCGACCCGGCGCTCGCCCGCAGCCCCGTCGCCACCCGCGCCCAGAGGTCCATCGTCAAGGTGATGGGCACGGCGCAGAGTTGCGGCAAGGTGCTCGAAGGCACCGGCTTCGTCTTCAGCGACCGCCGTGTGATGACCAACGCGCACGTCGTCGGCGGGGTCGACGAGCCCACCGTGCAGATCGGCGGCGAGGGCAAGAAGTACGACGCCACGGTCGTCCTGTACGACTGGGAGCGCGACATCGCCGTACTCGACGTGCCCAACCTCCACGCGCCCGTGCTGCAGTTCAGCCGGCAGGACGCGACGAGCGGCAGCAGCGCCATCGTCGCCGGCTTCCCGCAGAACGGCGCGTACAACGTCCAGCCCGCGCGCGTACGCGGTCGCATCACGGCCAACGGCCCGGACATCTACCACCGCAAGACGGTGCGCCGAGACGTCTACTCGCTCTACGCGACCGTCCGCCAGGGCAACTCCGGCGGCCCGCTGCTCACACCCGACGGCAAGGTGTACGGCGTGGTCTTCGCGAAGTCGCTCGACGACGCCAACACCGGATACGCGCTCACCGCGGACGAGGTCGCGGAGGACGTCGCCGAGGGGCGTACCGCCAACCAGCAGGTGGACAGCGACAGCTGCGCGCTCTGAGCCCGCCCCGCGGGGGCGGGCCGTCGCTCAGCCGCGCGGGTGGCGCAGTCGCACCGAGACCCAGCGGGCCCGGCGGCGCAGGATGTGCGGAATCCCCACGCGAGTGTCCGCGCCCGGCATCTGCGGGGTACCCCTCCGATGGGAGCTCAGGCCCGTCGCCGAGCGGCGATTGCGTGCTGCGTCACTGTAGTCGTGCGTCCAGCCCATACCCCGACGTCTGCCCCAGCCCCAAGGTCCATAACCGCGCCCGGGGCCCTCAATTGGCCTATGCGCCAGGCAATTGGCCGTTCGAAGCACAGATGTTCCCGTTCGCATACCGGGCGCGTCCGCGCGGTCACTCCCGGCTGTCCGCGCGGGTGTGACGGCTGTCCTCGCGGGCGCGTGACGGCTTGCGCGCGCGGGGCCCGGGCGGACTCCTGACGTGGCGTCGGGCGTCTGCTGAGGGGTCGTCGGGCTGCCCGGGTTGTCCGCGCCGGCCCGTTCACCTGTCCGGTTCGGGGTCCTTGAGCCAGTTGACCAGTTCGGTGGAGAAGGCCACCGGGTCCTCCTCGTGCGGGAAGTGCCCGAGCCCGTCGAACAGCCGCCAGCGGTAGGGCGCTTCGACGTACTCCCCGGACCCCGCCGCGCTCCGCGTCCGCATCACCGGGTCGAGCGAGCCGTGCAGATGCAGCGTCGGCACCCGTACCGGCCGCTTCATGCGCCGGTTGAACTGGATGCCGTCCGGGCGTGCCATGGACCGCACCATCCAGCGGTACGGCTCGATCGAGCAGTGCGCCGTGGACGGGATGCACATGGCGCGGCGGTACGTCTGTACGGCCTCGTCGTCCGGCTGCCGCGGTCCGGACCAGTCCCGTACCAGACGGCCCACCAGGGCGCCGTCGTCCACGACGAGTTGACGTTCCGGGATCCAGGGGCGCTGGAATCCCCAGATGTAGGAGCCGGCCGCCGTCTGCTTGACGTCGGACAGCATCGCGGAACGCCAGCGCCGCGGGTGCGGCATGGACGACACGGCGAGCCGGCGGAC
The DNA here is from genome assembly GCF_000424945.1 of Streptomyces sp. 142MFCol3.1. NCBI lineage: Bacteria > Bacillati > Actinomycetota > Actinomycetes > Kitasatosporales > Streptomycetaceae > Streptomyces > Streptomyces sp. 142MFCol3.1. Next base: position 169,678 of record NZ_AUKV01000002.1, on the reverse strand, counting down.
CAGCTTGGGCCGCATGACGGCCGCCGTCCACGCCAGGTACCCGCCCAGGTCGTGCCCGACGAGCGCGGCGTCGGGCTCGCCGAGGGACCGTACGACGCCGGTGATGTCGAGCGCGAGGTTCGCGGGGTCGTAACCGCGGGGAGTACGGTCGCTGCCTCCGACACCCCGCAGGTCCATGGCCACGGCCCGGAACCCGGCGTCGGCGAGCGCGGTCATCTGGTGCCGCCACGCCCACCAGAACTGGGGGAAGCCGTGCAGCAGCAGGACGAGCGGGCCGTCCCCCAGTTCGGCGATGTGGAAGCGGGCGCCGTTCGCCGCGACGTCACGGTGGGTCACCTCGGGTCCGCCGGGCAGGCCGATGCGTACGGCGGAGGCGGGTTGCGCCGAAGGTGTGGCGGGGTCGGTCATGAGGATGAGCGTGCCACAGCCTCGACCGCGTCATCGACCCGCTCCGCGCGGGGGTGCGGCTTGGCGTTCTGCAGGACGCTCGCCGATTCCTTCATCGAGGCGGCGACCTTCTGCGGGCCCTGGCTCTTCTTCGCCTTCTTGGCGAAGACGACACCGATCAGCGCCAGTACGGCGGCGACCAGCACGTTCGCGGCGAACGACAGAAGGAAGCAGATCGCCAGGTTCCAGTTGCTCCAGGTCCGGATGCCGTAGGCGAGGGCGAAGTTCAGCATCGGCAGGGAGAAGAGCAGCACCGCCGCGGCCACCGAGAACGCGCCGCCACTGGTCGCGCCGCGCTTGACGTCCCGCTTGAGCTGCGCCTTCGCCAGCGCGATCTCGTCGTGCACCAGGGCGGACATCTCGGTCGTCGCCGAGGCGAACAGCTGGCCGATGCTGCGTTCGGCGCCGACCGGGCTGCCGTCGGGTGCGCTCATCGCGTTCTCCCTTTTCTGCTGAGTCTGTGCGGTCCGGCTTCTGCTTCTGTTTGTACCGTCTGGTCAGATCATGCCGGACCGTCGTCTCCCGCGCCTGCCCCGCCCTTCACTTCGGCAAGCCTGCGGTGCTCGGCGGCCTTCCGTTCGTAGATCTCGGCCATCCGTAGGTGGTACGCCGGGTCGTCCTCCTCGTAGATGTCGGGGATCCCGTCGCGGTCGTCGTCGCGCTCCTCGACTTCGCACAGCGCGCGGTACCTGGCGTTGCGGATCTTCAGCATTGCGGTGGCGAGGGCGGCGGCGATGACCGAGCCGACCAGTACGGCGGCCTTGATCTCGTCGGTGAGGGCATCGTCGCCCTGGAAGGCCAGTTCGCCGATCAGCAGCGAGACGGTGAAGCCGATGCCGGCCAGGGTCGCGACGGCGGCGACGTCGGCCCAGGCCAGGTCCTCGTTGAGGGTCGCCCGGGTGAATCGCGCCGTCAGCCAGGTGCCGCCGAAGACGCCGACCGCCTTGCCGACGACGAGTCCGAGGACGACACCCAGCGTCTCCGGGCGGGTGAAGACGTCGCCCAGCGCGCTGCCGGACACCGCCACACCCGCGCTGAACAGGGCGAACAGCGGCACCGCGAGCCCGGCGGACAGGGGCCGCACGAGGTGTTCGATGTGCTCGCCGGGGGAGTTCTCCTCGCCCTCGCGCCGGTGGCAGCGCAGCATCAGGCCCATCGCGACGCCGGCGATCGTGGCGTGGACGCCGCTGTTGTACATCAACCCCCAGATGACGAGGGCGAGCGGCACGTACACGTACCAGCCGCGTACGCCCTTGCGCAGCAGCAGCCAGAACGCGGCGAGGCCGACGACCGCGCCGCCGAGCGCGGCGAGGTCGATGTCCTCGGTGAAGAAGACCGCGATGATCAGGATGGCGAACAGGTCGTCGACGACGGCGAGGGTCAGGAGGAAGGCGCGCAGGGCGGAGGGCAGCGATGTCCCGAGGACGGCGAGGACGGCGAGCGCGAAGGCGATGTCGGTGGCGGTCGGGACGGCCCATCCGTCGAGCGAGCCGCCGCCGAGCGCGTTGGTGAGGGCGTAGACGAGGGCGGGAACGGCCATGCCGCAGACGGCGGCGACGACGGGCAGCAGCGCGGCCTTAGGGTCGCGCAGGTCACCGGCCACCAGTTCGCGTTTCAGCTCGATGCCGGCGACGAAGAAGAACACGGCGAGCAGGCCGTCGGCCGCCCAGTGCTCGACGGACAGGTCGAGCCCGAGCGCGGCGGGGCCGAAGTGGAAGTGGGCGACGCTCGCGTAGCTGTCCTGAAGTGGCGTGTTCGCCCAGATCAGTGCGGCGATCGTGGCGAGGAGCAGCAGGACGCCGCCGACGGTCTCGGTGCGCAGCGCGTCCGCGACGAAGGTCCGCTCGGGCAGGGACAGCCGGCCGAGGAACTTGCGGGCGGGGGTGCGGAGCGCGGTCACGATGAGACCTCCGGTCGGTGGGCAGGGCTGAATACCTGCCGACCAGACTTCCCGGCACACCATGACGATCTTGTCGCGTCGTTGACGCTCTCTTCAGATTACCCAGCAGGTGGCCGTTGCTGTACGACGATCTTCACATGAACCGCGAAAGGGGGCACTCGGCGCGGCTGGGGGAGAGCCGCGCCGAGTGCCCCCGAACGCACGGTGCCGGGTCGTCAGGGCTCGTCGTGAGTCCTCGTCGTCCGGCCGCTTCGCGAGTCCTCGTCGTCAGTCCTCGCTCGGCGCCGCCGGGAGCTTGGCCTGGATGAGGTCCATCACCGCGGAGTCCGTGAGGGTGGTGACGTCACCGAGCTCGCGGTTCTCGGCCACGTCGCGCAGCAGCCGGCGCATGATCTTGCCGGACCGCGTCTTCGGCAGTTCCGCCACCGGGAGGACCCGCTTGGGCTTGGCGATCGGCCCGAGCGTGGAGCCCACGTGGTTGCGCAGGTCGGCGACGAGTCCCTCGTCGTCCGCGGAGGCCGAGCCCCGCAGGATCACGAAGGCCACGATCGCCTGCCCGGTCGTCTCGTCCGCGGCGCCGACGACCGCCGCCTCGGCGACCGACGGGTGCGAGACGAGAGCCGATTCGACCTCGGTCGTCGAGATGTTGTGCCCGGACACGAGCATGACGTCGTCGACCCGGCCGAGCAGCCAGATGTCCCCGTCCTCGTCCTTCTTGGCGCCGTCCCCGGCGAAGTACTTGCCCTCGAAGCGCGACCAGTACGTGTCGATGAACCGCTGGTCGTCGCCCCAGATGGTGCGCAGCATCGACGGCCACGGCTCGGTCAGGACGAGGTAACCGCCGCCGCCGTTCGGTACTTCGTTGGCCTCGTCGTCGACGACCGTCGCCGCGATGCCCGGCAGCGGGCGCTGCGCGGAGCCCGGCTTGGTCTCGGTGACCCCGGGCAGCGGCGAGATCATCATCGCGCCGGTCTCCGTCTGCCACCAGGTGTCCACGATCGGGGTGCGGTCGCCGCCGATGTGCTTGCGGTACCAGACCCAGGCCTCGGGGTTGATCGGCTCGCCGACCGACCCCAGCACCCGCAGCGACGACAGGTCGAACTTCGCGGGGATGTCGTCGCCCCACTTCATGAACGTGCGGATGGCGGTGGGCGCCGTGTACAGGATCGTGACGCCGTACTTCTGGATGATCTCCCAGAAGCGCCCCTGGTGCGGGGTGTCGGGTGTGCCCTCGTACATGACCTGCGTCGCGCCGTTCGAGAGCGGGCCGTACGTGATGTAGGAGTGTCCGGTGACCCAGCCGATGTCGGCCGTGCACCAGTACACGTCGGTCTCGGGCTTGAGATCGAAGACGGAGTGGTGGGTGTACGACGTCTGGGTGAGGTAGCCGCCGGAGGTGTGCAGGATGCCCTTCGGCTTCCCTGTCGTCCCCGACGTGTAGAGGATGAAGAGCGGGTGCTCGGCCTCGAACGCCTCCGGGGTGTGTTCGGCCGACTGCCGCTCGACGATCTCGTGCCACCACACGTCGCGGCCCTCGGTCCAGTCGACCTCCTGGCCCGTACGCCGTACGACCAGGACCTTGTCGACCCCGTCGACGCGGCTCACGGCCTCGTCGACGGCGGGCTTGAGAGCGGACGGCTTGCCGCGCCGGTAGCCGCCGTCGGAGGTGATGACCAGCTTGGCGTCGGCGTCCTTGATGCGGGCGGCGATGGCGTCCGCGGAGAATCCGCCGAAGACGACGGAGTGCGCGGCACCGATGCGGGCGCAGGCCAGCATCGCGACGACGGCCTCGGGGATCATCGGCAGGTAGACGGCGACCCGGTCGCCCTTGCCGACTCCCAGCTCGGTCAGGGCGTTCGCGGCCTTGGAGACCTCGTCCTTGAGCTCGGCATAGGTGATGGTGCGGCCGTCGCCCGGCTCGCCCTCGAAGTGGATGGCCACGCGGTCGCCGTGTCCGGCCTCGACGTGCCGGTCCACGCAGTTGTACGCGACGTTGAGCTTGCCGTCCTTGAACCACTTGGCGAACGGCGGGTTCGACCAGTCCAGCGTCTCGGTCGGCTCGGTGGCCCAGGTCAGCCGGCGGGCCTGCTCGGCCCAGAAGCCGAGCCTGTCAGCCTTGGCCTGCTCATACGCCTCCGCGGTGACGTTGGCGTTCGCGGCCAGGTCGGCGGGCGGCGCGAACCTGCGCTCTTCCTTCAGCAGGTTGGCCAGGCTTTCGTTGCTCACGACATCTCCCTTTCCCAGGGTGTCCGTTGTGTCCCAGACCACAGCTCATCAGACCGGGGGCCTCGATGACAAGGGCCGATCCCAAATTGGTTTAGACCTGTTGAACGGTGCTGGTCCAGGCAGCCGGCTCTCGCTGTGCGTCCTGGCCCTCGGGCACGGCCCGCACATCCCTCGTGCGGGCCGAAGAGGGCCGCACTCTGGGGCACGTACGGTCCGGCCGTCGGGTTCACCCGCCCAGCTTCCCCGCTTCGGTCCCCGGAACGCACGAAGTGCCCCCCGACGCGCGGGAGGCACACATGCGGTGCGCATGTGGTGCGCGGCCCCGTCGGACGGGGCCGCGCACCATCAGCCGGTCACGCCGGGTGGCGTGGTGCGGTCATGCCGGGTGGTGCAGATCCTCCGTCGCCCCGACGCGTTCGAACAGCTCGGTCCCGTCGCGATCGTCCAGCAGGTACGCCTGTGCCTCCCCGACGTGGAAGTACATCCCGTGCAGTTCGAGCGCACCCTCCCGAAGGGCTCGTGCCACGGATTCGTGGGACCGCAGGTGCTCCAGCTGCTGCACCACGTTGGTCAGGCAGAGCTGTTCCACCGCGTCGGCGGGCTCACGTCCGGCGAACCGTGCTCCCGGGTGGCCCTCGGCGGCCATCCGCTCCAGGCTCGGGCGTCCGTGCCGCAGCCAGCGCTTGAGCGGGGTCAGCGCCCCTCGGGGCTCCGAAGCCAGCAGGGCCTGCATCGCCCCGCACCCGGAGTGTCCGCACACCGTGATGGACCGCACCTTCAGCACGTCCACCGCGTACTCGATCGCGGCGGCGACCGAGTCGTCGCCGCTCTCGTCCCCGGGCAGCGGCACGAGATTGCCCACGTTCCGTACGACGAAGAGGTCGCCCGGGCCGCTGGAGGTGATCATCGACGTGACGAGCCGGGAGTCGGCGCAGGTGAGGAACAGCTGGGACGGCCGCTGCCCCTCCCGGGCCAGCCGGGCCAGCTCGCCCCGCACCAGGGGTGCGGTGTTGCGCTGGAACGCGCTGATGCCGCGCGCCAGTTGGTGGCTGCTCGGTCTGGGGGCACAGTCCTCCTCGTCCGGGGCGGCGGACGGTTCGCAGGCGGGCGTGGCCCGCGGGGCGGCGGACGTCTCGCAGTGGTGGTTGCGCCAGGGGGTCCAGGGTCGGCAGCGGCAGTGCGCGGAGCCCGCCGGCTCGGCGATCCTGGCCCCCGCACGGCCCGTGAACTCGACCGTGCCGCCCCGCGCGACGTGCGAGTTCTGCCAGTCCTGCAGTGACTCGTATGCCGCGTGATCCATGAAGGAACCGTCCAACTCGACCACGGTGTGCGCTCCTTGGGGGATGAGGTGGAGGGCCCGGCTGAGCCGCGGCACCGCTAGGAACGTCAGCTGCCCTCGTACGCGTACGTGATGGACATCTCCCTTCTCCTCGTGCGTGATGCGGGTGCGGGTGAGGCGGTGCAGGGCGACGCCGACGGCCACGGAGACCCCCAGTGCCACGCCTTCGAGGACTCCCAGGAGGACGACGCCGAGGGTGGTGACGGCGTAGACCAGGACCTCGCGGTGGCGGGTCACCGCGCGAATGTGGTTCAGGGACACCATCTGGATGCCGACGGCCATCACCAGGGCGGCGAGCGATGCGAGGGGGATCAGCTCGAGGATCGGGACCATCAGCAGGGCGGCGATCACTACGAAAACGCCGTGCAGCATCGTGGAGTTCCGGCTGACGGCGCCGGCGTTCACGTTCGCGGAACTTCGTACGGCCACGCCGGCGACCGGCAGTCCTCCGAGCGCGCCGGAGGCGATGTTGGCGGCGCCCTGACCGAGCAGTTCGCGGTTCAGGTCGGAGCGGCCCACCCGGGTCTGCTGTGCGGGCCGGCCCGCGATGAGCTTGTCCACGGCGACGGCGCCGAGCAGCGACTGCACGCTGCACACCAGCGTGGTGGTGAGCACGGCGGCGGCGATCCCGAGCACCGGCCCTTCGGGCAGTCCGGCCAGTGCGTGGCTGCTCCATGACGGCAGGTCGACCTTGGGCAGGGTCAGTCCCGCGAGCGTGGCCGCGACGGTGGCCCCGGCGACGGCGACGAGCGCGGTGGGGATGGTGCGCAGGAGCTTCCCGGCCTGGCCGGGAATGCGCGGCCAGGTGAACAGGAGTGCGAGGGTCAGCGCGCTCATCGTCACCGCGGCGAGGTGTACGTGCGCCAGTTGGTCGGGCAGCGCACGGACGTTGTCGAGGACCGAACTCTGCGGGGTGCCGCCCAGCACGATGTGCAGCTGGGCGACGGCGATGGTCACGCCGATGCCGGCGAGCATGCCGTGCACGATCGCGGGGCTGACGGCGAGCGCCGTGCGGGCTACGCGCAGGCAGCCCAGGCCCAGTTGGGCGACTCCGGCGAGGACGGTGATGGCGCAGGTCGTCCGCCATCCGTAACGGTGGATGAGTTCGGCGGTGACGACGGTCAGTCCCGCGGCGGGCCCGCTCACCTGGAGCGGTGTGCCGCCGAGCCGTCCGGCGACGATTCCTCCCACGGCCGCGGCGACGAGGCCGGCCTGGAGCGGGGCGCCGGTCGCGAGGGCGATGCCGAGGGACAGGGGCAGGGCGATCAGGAAGACGGCGATCGAGGCCGACAGGTCGGGCCCGGCGACATGGAATCGGCGGGGCGGGGTGGGTGGGGGGCTGTGGGGCTGGTGGGTGTGGGCGGGCCGAGTCGAGTCGGCGGCGCGGGTGGGGACGCAGGCGGACATGGTTCCCGTCTCCTCCGGGGCAGCGCGGTCGCGGAACGAGTGGTCCCCCGTCCGAGGTGGCGGGGGTGGATCGCGGCCGTGGGTCACGGCGTGCAGCGGCGGGATCTTCAACGCTCGGTAAATGGATCGTAATGCAGAGTAAAGGATTCTTGCCAGATATCAGAGCAAATGGGGCATTAATTCACTCGCTTGAGTGAACCGGGCATTTCATCAGCTTGTCATATTTATTCCTTTCTCGGTCCCGTGCGACCTTGGCGGCGCTGTCGGCAGATCACTGCACATCACCACAGAACGCCCTGATCGGCGTTGCCCCGACCGAAGGAAGAAGGAGGGCGGAAGATGGCCGCCACTCAGAGAATCGCCGCGGGCGTGGCAGTCGCCGCGGCCTGCGCATCGGCGCTCGCAGGTTGCGGGACGGGCGCCACCGGTTCGAAGGAAGGCGCGCACGGCACCAAGGAGGGCGCGGGAGCCCCGGCGCCCAAGAGCGCGATCCGTCTGATCGGCGACGGGTCCACCGCGTTCACCGGTGCGCAGCCGCATCTGCCGAAGCCGAAGCGGCTGAAGCCGGGTGAGAAGCCTCCGCAGTTCGTGGTGTTCTCGTGGGACGGTGCCGGCGAGGACAGTCAAAAGCTCTTCTCGCACTTCCGCAAGATCTCCCAGGCCAACAACGCGACGATGACGTACTTCCTGAGCGGCTTGTACCTGCTGCCGGAGGACAAGCGCGATCTGTACAGGCCGCCGCAGCACTCGCCCGGCAGCTCGGAGATCGGCTTCAACGACGAGCAGGGCATCAAGGACACCGTGAAGCAGCTGCGCGGGGCGTGGCTGGAGGGCAATGAGATCGGCACGCACTTCAACGGCCACTTCTGCGGCACCGACGGCGGGGTCGGCGAGTGGTCGGTCGCGGACTGGAAGAGTGAGATCTCCCAGGCGAAGTCGTTCGTGAAGTCCTGGAAGACCAACACCGGCATGAGGAAGGCGTCGCCGCTGCCGTTCGACTACGACAAGGAGCTCGTCGGCGCCCGGACGCCGTGCCTGGAAGGTAAGGAGAACTTCCGGAAGGCGGCCGGCCAGCTGGGCTTCCGCTACGACACCAGTGGCATCAACAACCAGGTCTGGCCCAAGAAGAAGGACGGCCTGTGGGACCTGTCGATGCAGCTGGTGCCCTTCCCCGGCCACACCTACGAGCAGCTGACCATGGACTACAACTTCATGGTCAGCCAGTCGGGAACCGAGACCCAGGGCGACCCCGACAAGCAGGAGTACTGGGGCGACCAGATGCGCGACGGGCTGCTCAAGGGCTTCCAGCGCGCCTACGACGGCAATCGTGCGCCCCTGGTGATCGGCAACCACTTCGAGTCCTGGAACGGCGGCACCTACATGCGGGCCATCGACCAGGTCGTCGAGAGCGTCTGCACCAAGTCCGAGGTGCGCTGCGTCTCCTTCCGGCAGCTCGCCGACTGGCTCGACGTCCAGGACCCCGCCACGCTCGACAAGCTCCGCGGACTCAAGGTCGGTGAGGCCCCGAAGCAGGGCTGGGCGTCCTTCCTCTCGGGCCGCCCCGCCCCGGCTCCGAAAGGCGTTCCCGGGGCGCCGGCCGTCAAGCCGTGACGGCGGGCCTCCCCGGGGCGCCGGCCGTCACGGCTTGACGGCGGTGGCCGCGGCTCACGCGATGGCCACCAGGCCCTCGCCCAGCACGAACCCGGGGTCGACCTGCGCGGCCAGGTCGGCGCCGGTCTTCGCGTTGCCCCAACTCCCGGCGTTCTTCAGGTGGAAGTGCACCATCTGGTGCGTGTAGCGCTCCCAGTCGCGCAGCTCGTACGTGGCGTCGGCGGCGGTCTGCAGCGTGCGCAGCGCGCGGCGGTTGGGCTCCTCCAGAAGCTCGAACCTGGGCGGGCGGCCCTTCTCCATGGCGCGCACCCAGTCCGAGTGCCCGACCGTGACCAGGAGATCGTCGCCGACCTCGGCGCGCAGGAAGTCGATGTCGTCCTGGCCCTGCACCTTGTTTCCCACGACCTTCAGGACCACGCCGAAGTCGCGTGCGTATTCCTTGTACTGGCGGTAGACGGAGACTCCCTTCCTGGTCGGTTCGGCGACCAGGAAGGTGACGTCGAAGCGGGTGAACAAGCCGGACGCGAAGGAGTCCGAGCCTGCTGTCATGTCGACGACGGTGTACTCACTTCGGCCGTCGACGAGATGATTCAGGCAGAGCTCCACCGCACCGGTCTTGGAGTGATAGCAGGCCACTCCCAGGTCGGCCTCGGTGAACGGGCCGGTGACCATCAAACGGATGGGGCCGCCGTCCAGTTCCACCGGACGCGCGCAGGCGTCGTAGACGGGATTGTTCTCGTTCAGCCGCAGCAGGCGCGAACCCTCGCCGGGCGGGGTCGTCTTGATCATCGTCTCCACGGACGCGATGCGCTGGTTGGAGCCGCGGAGATAGTCCTTGATCATCGGCAGTCGCTCACCCATGGCGGGCAGTGCCGCGGCTGTCGCCTCCTCGAGGCCCAGCGCGGCCCCCAGGTGCTGGTTGATGTCGGCGTCGATGGCGAGGACCGGCGCCCCCGTGGTCGCGAGGTGGCGGATGAACAAAGAGGACAGGGTCGTCTTGCCGCTGCCGCCCTTCCCGACGAAAGCAATTTTCATGTTCACCAAGCGTAGTCGCTTGATAGCGCTGAGTGTCAGGGTCACGTGAAGAAGACCACTCCTTCGTGGGGCGGGGGTCCGGGGTGCGTAGTGTCGTACTCATGAGTACGACAGGTGCGCACGCCGATCCGCTCGCGGCCCTGGGGTCCCTTCCCGGAGTGGCCGAATCCGTGGAGTCCGTCCGCAAAGCGGTGGACCGGGTCTACGGGCACCGGATCATGCGGCGCCGCAGCAACGAGATCACGTCCGAGGCGGCGCTGCGCGGCGCGCGCGGCTCCGCGGCGCTGTCGGGCGCCGACTGGGCTCTCGAAGAGGTGCGCCGCCGGACCGACTTCAGCGCGCACGACGAGGACCGTACGGTCGGTGCTGCCCTGCGGCTGACCGCGGAGGCGGGCCAACTCCTCTCCATCTGGCGGCAGTCGCCCCTCCGGGTCCTGGCCCGGCTGCATCTGGTGGCGGCTGCGGGCAAGGACGACGCGATCGGCCGCCCGCGGCAGGACGGCGAGCCGGTCGACGAGCCCCTTGTCGAGCTGCCGCTGCCGGACGCCGGCGAGGTGGCCGGGCGCCTCGAAGGGCTGTCCGGGCTGATCGTCGCGGGCGGTCCGGCCCCCGCGCTGGTGACCGCGGCGGTCGTCCACGGCGAACTGCTCGCGCTGCGCCCCTTCACCTCCCACAACGGCCTGGTGGCACGCACGGCCGAGCGGATCGTCCTGGTGGGCAGCGGCCTCGACCCGAAGTCGATCTGCCCGGCGGAGGTGGGCCACGCCGAGCTCGGCCGCGCGGCCTATCTGGCGGCTCTGGGCGGATATGTCTCCGGAACCCCTGACGGCATGGCGGCCTGGATCGCGCACTGCGGCAAGGCGGTCGTGCTGGGGGCCAGGGAGTCGACGGCGGTCTGCGAGGCGCTCCAGCGCGGGGCGGCGTGAGGCGGAAGACTGCCCGAACAGGGTTGCGGCGGTACGAGATCTCGTACCGCCGCTGGCATGCTCACCGGGTTACCAAGCGTCCTCGATATGTTGCCCATCAGGCCGGGATCTGTTGCCCGTCACCTGGTGCGGCTGGCCCGTAATCGACGGGTCGACGTCGCGTGGGTGCCCGGTGTTCATGCTCGGTCCGTGGGGCCTTGATTGCGTTTGAAGGTGATCCTCTCGGATGTCCTTGGTCTCGCGGGCCGTTAACCCCTTTGTACTCCAGGTCCCGAGGAAGTGAAACCCCTGGCTCTGCTTCTTTACTATTAGGTTCAAACGGGCGTGAAACGGTCGTCAATGTGCCGTGCGCGCACGTGTCTGACGGGCCTACAGGGTCGTCGCGCGCCGTCGGCTCGCGTACCAGACGAGCCCTGCGGTGGCCGCCGCCGCGCCTATGGCGGCGGCCGCGACGAGTGCGGGCCGCGGCGGTACGGACAGGGAGGGCAGTCGCTGCTTCAGCAGGACGGGGCGGTGGAAGTCGAGGATCGGCCATGAGCGGGCGATCGCCTCGCGGCGCAGTGCGCGGTCCGGGTTCACCGCGTGCGGGTGGCCGACGGACTCCAGCATCGGCACGTCGGTCGCCGAGTCGCTGTACGCGTAGCAGCGGTCCAGGTCGTATCCCTCGGAGGCGGCCAGCTGCTTTATCGCCTCCGCCTTCGTCGGTCCGTAGGCGTAGTACTCCACCTCGCCGGTGAAGCAGCCGTCGTCCCCGACGACCATGCGGGTGGCCACGACCCGGTCCGCGCCGAGCAGCTCGCCGATCGGCTCGACGACCTCGGCTCCGGACGTGGACACGATCACCACGTCGCGTCCGGCGGTGTGGTGCTCCTCGATGAGGGACGCGGCCTCGTCGTAGATGATCGGGTCGATCAGGTCGTGCAGCGTCTCGGCGACGATCTCCTTGACCTGCTGGACGTTCCAGCCGCGGCACATCGCGGACAGGTACTTGCGCATCCGCTCCATCTGGTCGTGGTCGGCGCCGCCGGCGAGGAACACGAACTGGGCATATGCGGTACGCAACGCGGCCCTGCGGTTGATCAGCCCGCCTTGGTAGAAGGACTTGCTGAACGTGAGCGTGCTCGACTTCGCAATGACCGTCTTGTCCAGGTCAAAGAAGGCTGCTGTGCGAGGCAAGGAGTGGTTTTCCACGAGCCTGAGCATATGCGCCCACCATTCGGCGTAAGGTGAGGCGTGTGGGTTTGCCTGAGAGGGCTCTCGGGTACACCATGGAAGTCACGGATCGTTCGCGACCGTGCTAACCCGGTCCGACTCCTCCCCCCCCGAGTCGGCCGTGGGGACGACCCCCGCTCTCCCCCCCGGCGGGGGTCGTCGCATGTCCGGACGCATTTTCCCCCTCATTCGCACGGCCTCGGAGCCTCATCGGCACCGCTGGGGTCGTGCTCTTCGCGTGCACATGATTCGTCACCCTGTGTAGCTGTGGGACTGCTCTGCGGAAGTCGTACAGGGGTCACCGGTATGGGTGAACGCGATATTCACAACCACTGAGTTGTCCACAGTTTTCGACCAAGATCCACATGATTTCCGGGCTCGCCCCACTGTGATTCCAACGCGCTCCGCTCGCGGCGAGTTCATGGCCGGTTCCGATTGCGGTGCGCGTATGGCCGGTTCGTATCGGCGGTTCATATGGAGGCCGGTTGCCGGTTCTTCACACGAGCGGGATTCGCGAGGTCGCAGCGGATCCCGCGGCGCAAGCAGCGAAGGGGGCTGGAGATCGTGGTGGGAGCCATCACACATGACCGGCCGCCCGCCGCCGAGGGGCGGCAGGGCGGACCGTTGATCGTCACGGAGGACGCCGAACTACTGGACGACCTGCTGCGGCTGTGCGCGGCGGCAGGCGCCAGACCGGAGGTCCATCACGGAGTTCCGGAGCGACGGGGCACCTGGGAGGCGGCGCCTCTCGTGCTCGTCGGCGACGACGCCGCGCGGCGTGTGCGCGGGGCCGCGCGACGACGTGGAGTGGTGCTGGTCGGTCGGGATCAGGACGACTCCGGGGTCTGGCGGCGGGCCGTGGAGATCGGTGCCGACCACGTCCTGATGCTGCCGGATGGCGAACAATGGCTGGTCGATCGCATCGCCGACGTGGCCGAAGGGGTGGGTCCGCCCGCCCTCACCGTCGGCGTGCTCGGTGGCCGCGGCGGTGCCGGGGCGTCCACGCTCGCGTGTGCGCTCGCCGTCACCTCGGCGCGGGAGGGCAGGCGCACCCTGCTCGTCGACGCGGATCCGCTGGGCGGCGGACTCGACGTACTCCTCGGAGGAGAGGCGGCCGAAGGCCTGCGCTGGCCGGCGTTCGCCGCGTCCCACGGCCGGGTCGGCGGCGGCGCTCTGGAGGAGTCCCTGCCCCAAGTGCACGCGCTGCGCGTCCTGAGCTGGGACCGTGGCGACTCCGTCGCCATCCCGCCCCAAGCCGTCCGAGCGGTCCTGGCCGCCGCCCGACGGCGCGGCGGCACCGTCGTCGTCGACCTGCCGCGACGAGTCGACGAGGGCGTCGCCGAGGCCCTCGCCCAGATCGATCTGGGACTCATGGTGGTCCCCGCCGACCTGCGCGGGATCGCGGCGGCCGCGCGGGTGGCGGCGGCGGTCGGCATGATCCTGCGCGATCTGCGGGTCGCGGTGCGCGGGCCCTACGCGCCGGGCCTCGACGACCGGGAGGTCGCGCGGCTGCTCGGCCTGCCCCTGGTGGGAGAAGTGCCCGCCGAACCACTGGCGTTGGACGGCGCAGCGCCGCCCGGTGGAGCGGCGCGGGGGCCGCTCGCCCGGTTCTGCACCGCCTTGTGGCAGCGGCTTCCGGCAGAGGGAGGGGGCGTATGAGCTGGGACCCCACGGCGGGCACCGACTGCGGCGCCGGACTGCTGGACGGTGTTCGCCGATGGCTCGCCGAGAGCGGCTCCGAGCCCACACCCGCGCGGGTGGCCCAGGCACTGCAGGAGCAGGGCCGCGTGCTCGGGGACGCCGAAGTCCTCGGCGCGGCGGAGCGATTGCGATCCGAACTGGTCGGCAGCGGCCCGCTGGAACCGCTGCTCGCCGACCCCTCGGTGACCGACGTACTGGTGTCGGCCCCGGACCGGGTGTGGGTGGACCGGGGCGGCGGCCTGGAACTGACCGGCGTCTCCTTCACGGACGCGGCGGCCGTCCGGCGCCTCGCGCAGCGACTCGCGGCCGTCGCCGGACGCCGGCTCGACGACGCACGCCCCTGGGTGGACGCGCGGCTGCCGGACGGGACCCGCCTGCACGCGGTGCTGCCGCCGGTCGCCGTGGACTCCACCTGCCTGTCCCTGCGGGTCGTCCGGCCGCGCGCGTTCACACTCGACGAGCTGGTCGCCGCGGGCACCGTGCCGCCCGGCGGGGACCGGGTGCTGAGAGCGCTGCTCGACGCCCGACTGTCCTTCCTCATCAGCGGGGGCACGGGTTCGGGAAAGACGACCTTGCTGAGCGCGCTGCTGGGTCTGGTCGGTCCCGGTGAACGGATCGTGCTCGCCGAGGATTCGGCGGAACTGCGCCCCGACCATCCTCATGTGGTGCGCCTGGAGGGGCGCCCCGCCAACCAGGAGGGCGCCGGTCTCGTCGAGCTCCAGGACCTCGTCCGTCAGGCACTGCGGATGAGACCGGACCGGCTGGTCGTCGGTGAGGTCCGCGGGCCCGAGGTCGTCTCCCTGCTGGCCGCGCTCAACACCGGTCACGAAGGCGGCTGCGGCACCGTGCACGCGAACGCGGCGGCGCAGGTCCCGGCCCGGCTGGAGGCGCTGGGCACGGCCGCAGGGCTCGACCGGGCCGCCCTGCACAGCCAGTTGGCGGCGGCGCTGTCCGTGGTCCTGCATCTGGTACGGGACCGTGCCGGGCGGCGGCGCATCGCCGAGGTGCATGTGCTGGAGCGCGACGTGTCCGGGCTGGTGGTGACGGTGCCGGCGCTGAGGTGGGGCGCGGACACCTTCGTGTACGAGCGGGGATGGGAGCGGCTGAAGGGGCTGCTGCGCGACGGGACGCAGGGGAGCGGGTCGTGGTGACGGACATCAATGCGACGACGGTGGTGGTGGCCGTGGCGTGTGCCGGGACGGCGGTCTGGTTGACGGGCGTCGGGGATGCGGCGGCGCGCAGGGCGTCGCGGCTGTGCCCGGGCGGGGGTGTGGTGGCACACGGCCCACCGCCTTGGGCGAAGGCGGTCACCGGATGGCGTCGGCTTCGAGCGCGGCTGAGGGCCGAAGTGTGGGCGTCGGCCGCCGGATCGGTGGTCGCTCTGCTGGGTGCGTCCGTCGTGCCGCTGCTCCTCGGAGCGGTCGCCGTCCCCCTGCTTCGACGCGTGCGGCGCTCCGCCGAGGCGCGGCAGGAGCGGGATCGGCGCGTCGACGCGGTCATCGCGCTGTGCGGTGCTCTTGCCGGTGAGGTGCGGGCGGGATGCCAGCCGGGGGAGGCCTTGCTGCGGGCCGCACGCGATTCGGGCGGCCTCGGCGACGCGCAGCCGGTCGTGCTGGCCGCCGCGCGGTTCGGCGGCGACGTGCCGGCCGCGCTCACCGAGGCGGCGCGGCAGCCCGGTGCGGAGGGGTTGGTGGGGCTGGCCGCGTGCTGGCGCGTGGCAGTGGACCGGGGCGCGGGGCTCGCGGCGGGGCTCGACCGGCTGGAGGGAGCGCTGCGCGCAGAACGCGATGAAAGAGCCGATCTGCGTGCCCAGTTGGCCGGACCACGCTCCACGGCCGCGATGCTCGCCGCCCTGCCCGTCCTGGGCCTGCTGCTCGGCACCGCGCTGGGCGCCGACCCGCTGCACGTGCTGCTGCATTCGGGCTCCGGACTCGGCTGTCTGCTCGTCGGCGGGGCGCTGGAGGGGGCCGGACTGTGGTGGGCACTGAGGATCGTGAGAGGGGCGGAGAACGCATGATCGCGGACGTTGTCCACAGGCTGGGGGCAATGGTGTGCGGGGCGCTGGCGCTCGGCTGGCCGGCCCATGCGCTCCACGCGGCACGCCACGAGAGGAGAGTGCGCCGGAGGCTTGTCGCGCTGGCGAACTCGCGAGCGGCGCCCCTCCGACGGCGCTTCGCTATGCCGCGTGGCGGACGGCGATGGCTGCCCGTGGTGGGCGCGGGGTGCGTCGGCTGGGTGCTGATCGGAGGCCTCGCCGGGGCGGCGATCGGACTGGCCGCCGGATGCGCGGCCCGGGAGTGGCTGCGGCGTCGGCGGGCCGAGCCCGTGGAGGAGCACGACAAGGCGCATGCCGCCCGGCAACTCCCCTTGGCAGCGGACCTGGTGGCGGCCTGTATCGCGGCCGGCGCCGGCCCGGTTGTGGCGGCTCGCGCCGTGGGTGAGGCCCTGGGCGGGCCAGTCGGGGACCGTCTCGCACGGGGCGCGGCAGAAGTGCGGCTCGGGGGCGAACCGGCGCAGGCGTGGGCCAAGTTGGCGTCGGTGCCGGGTGCCCCCGGTTTGGCGCGGCTGCTGGAGCGGGCGGGCGACTCGGGCGTCCCGGCGGCGGCGCCGGTGGGACGGCTGGCCGCGGAGGCCCGCGCCGAGCGGGGGCGCGCGGCATCGGCCCGGGCGCGAAGGGCGGCCGTCATGGTCACCGCACCCGTCGGGCTGTGCTTTCTGCCCGCGTTCCTCGCCATCGGCGTGCTGCCCGTGGTGATCGGGCTGGCCGGTGGGCTGCTGCACGGAGGAAGTGGGTGAGGGGCGACGCGGTCGCCCAGCGGTTTGGGTGGAAGGCGTGCGCGGCGGACGCGGCGCACGGACGGCGAGCAACGACACGGGAAGACACGGGGATTGTGATGCGCAGGACAGTACGAGGTCTCGTCCGAGGACCGGCACGGATGCGGGTGTGGATGCTCCGGCTGGTGCGCCGGGACACGGGAATGGTCACCTCCGAGTACGCGGTGGGGATCATCGCCGCGGTGGCCTTCGCGGCCGTGCTCTACAAGGTGGTGACGAGCGGGCAGGTCAGTGAGGAGCTGCAGGGCATCGTGGGGCGGGCGCTCGATGTCCGGATGTGAGGTGGCCGCACGTTGGGTCGCGGCGGACGACGGTCCGGCTCCGCGCCGGGCGGTTGCCGAGGACGGAGGTCTCGGCCCGCCGTACGCGGGTGCCGAGCGACTGGACCCGGTCCGGGCCCGGGTGAGCGCCGGGCGTCGAGGTCCGGCTCCGCCCCGGGCGGGCGTCGGATGCGAAGGTGCTGGGCCGCGCAGGGACCGGGGATTCGTGACCGCGGAGGCCGCGGTGGTGCTGCCCTCGCTGGTGCTCGTCGGGATGGCCCTGGTCTGGGCCCTGTTGGCCGCGTCCGCGCAGATCCAGTGCGTGGACGCGGCGAGGGCGGGCGCCCGCGCAGCGGCCCGCCAGGACCCTGCGGACACGGTGCTGGCGACGGCCCGACAAGCGGCGCCACGCGGCGCGAAAGTCGTGGTGCACCGCGAGGACGGCCTGGTCCGGGTGACGGTGACCGCCCGTACGCCGGGCCCGGGCGCGCTTTCCGTGGACCTGAGCGACGATGCCGTGGCACTGGCCGAGGAGACGGTGACGGCGCCGGGGGTGACGGGCGGATGAAGAGGCGAGGGCGTGGCCCGGCCGCGCGGGCACTGCAGCTTCACCGGCAACTCCGGAGTCCGTCGAGCTCCTCAGGCCGGACGGCGTGGGATTCCTCAGGCCGGACGGCGAGGGATCCCTCAGCCCGGACGGCGCGGGATTCCTCAGGCAGGAGGGCGTGCGGCTCCTCGGACCGGAAGGAGCGGGGTGCCTCCGACGCCGGGTCGGCGACGGTCTGGACGGTCGGGGCGATCACCGCGCTGTGCGTCGTGTTCGGAGCGGTCCTGGCCATGGGGCAGGCCGTCGTGGTCCGCCACCGTGCGGCCGGGGCCGCCGACCTGGCGGCGCTCGCAGCGGCGGACCACTGGATGGACGGCGGCGCGGGGGCCTGCGCTCTGGCGGAACGGGTGGCGAGGGCGCAGCGTGCCCGGCTGGTCCGTTGCGGGGTCGAGGGCGAGGTCTCGGACGTGACGGCGGCGTCGGGCCGGGGGGCGTTCGCCGCGGAGGTCAGAGCCAGGGCGGGCCCGGCCGCCTCGCCCGACCTCGGGCAGCCGCCCGGGCCGTCCGCTGGTCCGTCATCCGGGCCGGCCCCCGCGGCGACCGCTCAACCGCAGGCGGCCGCACTGCCGACGGAAGCCTGTCGACTGATGGCGGCCTGTCCGCTGCCGGTGGCCGCTGAGTGACCGGTGGCCGACCGGCGGGCGGTGGCGGACAGGCGGGCGGTGGCCGACCGGCGGGCGGAGGGCTGTTCGCCCGCGGGGACCTGTTGGCTGCCGAGGGCTGCCCAGCGGTCCGAGATCTGCCAGACTCCGGCGGCCGCTCGAACGGCGGTAGCCCGTCGGCCTGCCGTCGGCTGCCGGTGGCCGTTCTGGCGACGATGGCCCGTCGGCGGTCTGCGGCCGATGGCCCCCGGCCCGCGGCCCCCCTTCTGTCGTGCGCCGTGTTCAGCTCTCCGGTGCCGCCCGCAGCAGCTCCGTGAGGAGGCGTACGGCACCCCTCTTGTGCAGGGGGTCGTTCCCGTTGCCGCACTTGGGGGACTGGATGCAGGACGGGCATCCGGCATCGCACTCGCAGGACGCGATGGCCTGCCGGGTGGCGTCGAGCCAGGCGCGGGCCGTGTGGAAGGCGCGCTCCGCGAATCCCGCGCCGCCGGGATGGCCGTCGTACACGAAGACCGTGGGCAGGAGCGTGTCCGGGTGGAGGGGGACGGAGACACCGCCGATGTCCCAGCGGTCGCACGTCGCGAAGAGCGGCAGCATGCCGATCGACGCGTGCTCGGCGGCGTGCAGGGCGCCGCCGAGGATCTCCGGGTTGATGCGGGCCGCGTCCAGCTGGTCCTCGGTGACCGTCCACCAGACCGCGCGCGTACGGAGCGTGCGGGGAGGGAGGTCGAGTTTCGACTCGCCCAGCACTTCACCGGTGATGACTCGCCGTCTGAGGAAGGAGACGACCTGATTGGTCACTTCGACGGAGCCGTAGCACAACCGGCCGTCGCCCCAGGGGATTTCGACGTCGGTCTCCAGGACCGAGATGGAGGTGGTGTCGCGAGCGACCGTCGAGTACGGCGGGTTGGCCTCCTCGACCAGGGCCACGGAGTCGTCCAGGTCCAGCGTGCGCACGAGGTACGTACGGCCCTGGTGCAGGTGGACCGCGCCCTCGTGCACCGTCGTGTGGGCGGCGCCCGCGTCGACCGTGCCCAGCAGCCGTCCGGTGCCGGCCTCGACGATCTGGACCGGCCTGCCGCCCTCGCCGCGGATGTCGGTCAGGTCCGCGGCCCGCTCCCGCCGGGTCCAGTGCCAGGCCTTCGTGCGCCGGCGGAGCAGTTTCGCGGCCTCCAGTTGAGGCAGCAGGTCCGCCGCGGCGGGCCCGAACAGTTCGAGGTCGTCCTCGGTGAGCGGGATCTCGGCCGCGGCGGCGCACAGGTGCGGGGCGAGGACGTACGGGTTGTCCGGGTCGAGGACGGTGGATTCCACCGGCTGGTCGAACAGGGCCTCGGGATGGTGGACGAGGAACGTGTCCAGCGGGTCGTCGCGGGCGACCAGCACGGCCAGCGCGCCCTGGCCGGAGCGTCCCGCCCGGCCCGCCTGCTGCCACAGCGACGCGCGGGTGCCGGGGTAGCCGGCGATGACGACGGCGTCGAGACCGGAGACGTCGACGCCGAGTTCCAGGGCGGTGGTGGCGGCGAGCCCGAGGAGCTCGCCGGAATGCAGGGCGCGTTCGAGGGCGCGGCGTTCCTCGGGGAGGTAGCCGCCCCGGTAGGCCGCGACACGCCGGGCGAGGGAGCGGTCGACCTCGGCGAGGCGTTCCTGGGCGATCACCGAGATCAGTTCGGCGCCGCGCCGGGACCGTACGAAGGCGACCGAGCGCACGCCCTGCACGGTCAGGTCGGTCAGCAGGTCGGCGGTCTCGGCCGTGGCCGTCCGGCGGACCGGTGCGCCCCTTTCGCCGTGCAGTTCGGTGAGCGGGGGCTCCCACAGGGCGAAGACCAGTTCACCGCGGGGGGAGGCGTCGTCGGCGACCTCGACGACGGGCAGGCCCGTCAGCCGGCCCGCGGCCACCGACGGCTCGGCGGCGGTGGCGGACGCCAGCAGGAAGACGGGAGAGGCGCCGTAGCGGGCGCACAGGCGGCGCAGACGGCGCAGCACCTGGGCGACGTGGGAGCCGAAGACTCCGCGGTAGGTGTGGCACTCGTCGATGACGACGTAGCGCAGGGCGCGCAGGAAGGAGGACCAGCGGGGGTGGGAGGGCAATATCCCGCGGTGGAGCATGTCGGGGTTGGTCAGGACGTAGTTCGCGTACTGGCGCACCCACTCGCGTTCCTCGACGGGAGTGTCCCCGTCGTACACGGCTGGGCGTACGGCGGTGCCCAAACTTTGTGAAAGTTCCTTCACGGATCGGCACTGGTCGGCGGCGAGGGCTTTCGTCGGCGCCAGGTACAGCGCGGTCGCGCCACGGCCGTTCGGGGCCTCGGAGCCGTCCAGCAGGGCCGTCAGGACGGGCGCGAGGTAGGCCAGGGACTTGCCCGAGGCCGTGCCGGTGGCGACGATCACCGACTCGCCGTCCAGGGCGTGCTCGGCGGCGCGTGCCTGATGGGCCCAGGGGTGTTCGATCCCCGCGGCCTGCACCGCGGCGATGACCTCCGAACGGATCCGGTCGGGCCAGACGGCATGGCGACCCTCGCGCGGGGGCAAGTGCTCCGTATGAGTGATGCGCGAAGCCCGGCTCGGCCCCGAGGCGAGCCGGTCCAGGACCGTGCCTGGCGAGGGGCGGGAAGCGGTGTCCGTCGAGGATCGATCGGATCGGTGATTCTTGGCCATCGGCACCGAGTGTGTCACTGGCGTGACGGACAATGGGCCTAAGGCGTCGTGCACGCCTGCCGGTAAGTGATTGAATGCCATCGCGGCTGGCGAACCGTCCCGGGGGCTCTGCCGAGGTGTCCCATGGGGCGACCGCTCGATAGCAAGGTGCTGGAGGATCCGTGGACCTGTCCCTGTCGACTCGCAATGTGTCCGGCCCTAATGGCGACCGCACGGTCGTCGAGGTCGGCGGCGAAATCGATGTATATACCGCGCCCAAGCTGCGCGAGCAGCTGGTCGAGCTGGTGAACGACGGCAGTTTCCACCTCGTCGTCGACATGGAGGGCGTGGACTTCCTCGACTCCACCGGCCTCGGCGTCCTGGTGGGCGGCCTGAAGCGTGTCCGGGCCCACGAGGGCTCGCTGCGCCTGGTCTGCAACCAGGAGCGCATTCTGAAGATCTTCCGTATTACCGGTCTCACCAAGGTGTTCCCCATTCACACCTCGGTGGAGGAGGCGGTCAACGCCACCGACTGACTCTCTCCCCGGGTCGCGCCCGGGTTCGCAGAAGCGGGGGTCCGGGCCCGCGGCCCGGCCCCCTGATGGCACGCCCGTAGTTCCGAGGGGGATGCATGGCCACCGTTGAACTCCGCTTCAGCGCGCTGCCCGAGCACGTCAGGACCGCCCGACTGGTGGCGGCAGCGGTGGCGCGCAGGGCCGGAGTGGACGAGGCCGTACTCGACGAGGTCCGGCTCGCCGTCGGCGAGGCCTGTTCCCGTGCCGTCGGACTGCACCAGAGCAGCGGTGTCTCGGCGCCGGTGCGGGTGATGCTGATCGAGGAGGAGAAGCAGTTCTCCATCGAGGTCGGTGACGAGGCTCCGCGCGCGCTGCCCGGCGGCGCGTCCGGCGACGCCGACGTGGAGGCCGAGGAGGACGAGATGGGCCTCGCGGTCATCAGCGGCCTCGTCGACGATCTGGAGGTTTCCGCCGGGGAGAACGGCGGACTGATCAGGATGAGCTGGCCGACCACGCCGCCCGCCACGCTCGCCTCCTGACCGCGCGCAGACCTCCTCGACCGCACGCGCAACACCCTGAAGGGCCCTGCTGAGCAGGGCCCTTTTGTATGCGCGGCCCCGCGCCGGCCTCTTCGTGAATGAATTCACGATCCCGCGCGCGATTATTTGATCAAGAGTCAACGCTTTTAGGGCATTACCTCTTTCGGGTTCCATGGACACCCGTCGATCATTTGCTGAAGAGCATGTGAAGGCCAATTCCGTTTACCGCGCACTGTTTTGATCAGGTTCCGGTACCTACAATCCGTCCACATCTTGAGCTCAGCCCAAGCGTCAAGGAGGACGAATGGCGGGGCTTTCTACCCCTCATCAGTTTGACCACCCCACAACCCTCGCAGCCGCGGTACTGACAGACGACAACCGGCTCATCGTCATGGTGATCGGCGCTGTCGCACTGGCAGCGCTCGTGGTCGCCGGAGTCCTGGTGCGCCAGGTGCTCGCGGCGGGCGAGGGCACGGACAGCATGAAGGAGATCGCGGCGGCGGTGCAGGAAGGCGCGAATGCCTACCTGGGCCGGCAGATGCGCACGCTCGGCGCATTCGCCGTCGTGGTGTTCTTCCTGCTCATGCTGCTACCCGCGGACGACTGGAATCAGCGCGCCGGCCGATCGATCTTCTTCTTGATCGGCGCGGCGTTCTCGGCGACCACCGGCTATATCGGTATGTGGCTCGCCGTACGGAGCAATGTCCGCGTGGCCGCCGCGGCAAGGGAAGCGACCCCGGCGGAGGGTGAGCCCGAAAAGGATCTCACCGCCGTCTCGCACAAAGCCATGAAGATCGCTTTCCGCACGGGCGGCGTCGTCGGCATGTTCACGGTGGGGCTCGGTCTGCTGGGCGCCTCCTGCGTGGTGCTGGTGTACGCCGCCGACGCGCCGAAGGTCCTGGAGGGCTTCGGTCTCGGCGCCGCGCTGATCGCCATGTTCATGCGTGTCGGAGGCGGCATCTTCACCAAGGCCGCCGACGTCGGCGCCGACCTGGTCGGCAAGGTCGAGCAGGGCATTCCGGAGGACGACCCGCGCAATGCCGCGACCATCGCCGACAACGTGGGCGACAACGTCGGAGACTGTGCGGGCATGGCGGCGGACCTCTTCGAGTCGTACGCCGTCACGCTCGTCGCCGCGCTGATCCTCGGCAAGGTGGCGTTCGGCGACTCCGGGCTCGCGTTCCCGCTGATCGTGCCTGCCATCGGTGTGATCACGGCGATGATCGGCATCTTCGCGGTCGCGCCCCGGCGGTCCGACCGCAGCGGCATGTCCGCGATCAACCGCGGCTTCTTCATCTCCGCGGTGATCTCGCTGGCGCTGGTGGCCGTGGCCGTCTACGCCTACCTCCCGGCGAAGTACGCCGACCTGGACGGCGTCACCGACGCGGCGATCAGGGCCAAGGACGGAGACCCGCGGATCTTCGCGGTCGTCGCCGTGGCGATCGGCATCGTGCTGGCCGCGCTGATCCAGCAGCTGACCGGCTACTTCACGGAGACCAACCGCCGCCCGGTGCGGGACATCGGCAAGACGTCGCTGACCGGCCCGGCCACCGTCGTCCTCGCAGGTATCTCGGTGGGCCTCGAATCGGCCGTCTACACCGCCCTGCTGATCGGCCTCGGCGTCTACGGGGCCTTCCTGCTCGGCGGTACGTCGATCATGCTGGCCCTCTTCGCGGTGGCCCTGGCCGGTACCGGCCTGCTCACCACGGTCGGCGTCATCGTCGCGATGGACACCTTCGGCCCGGTGTCCGACAACGCGCAGGGCATCGCGGAGATGTCCGGCGACGTCCAGGGCGCGGGCGCACAGGTCCTCACCGACCTGGACGCCGTCGGCAACACCACTAAGGCCATCACCAAGGGCATCGCCATCGCCACCGCCGTCCTGGCCGCCTCGGCCCTCTTCGGCTCGTACCGGGACGCGATCGTCTCGGCCGCGAACGACGTGGGTGAGAAGGTCTCCGGCGCGGGTGCTCCGATGAACCTGATGATGGACATCTCGCAGCCCAACAACCTGGTGGGCCTCATCGCGGGCGCCGCGGTCGTCTTCCTCTTCTCCGGACTGGCGATCAACGCGGTCTCGCGGTCGGCGGGATCCGTGGTGTACGAGGTGCGGCGGCAGTTCCGCGAGCACCCCGGGATCATGGACTACACCGAGAAGCCCGAGTACGGGCGCGTCGTCGACATCTGCACCAAGGACGCGCTGCGCGAACTGGCCACGCCCGGCCTGCTCGCCGTGCTCACCCCGATCGCGATCGGGTTCACGCTCGGGGTCGGCGCGCTCGGCTCCTTCCTCGCGGGGGCCATCGGCACCGGCACGCTGATGGCGGTCTTCCTCGCCAACTCCGGCGGAGCGTGGGACAACGCGAAGAAGCTGGTCGAGGACGGTCACCACGGCGGCAAGGGCAGCGAGGCCCATGCCGCGACAGTGATCGGCGACACGGTCGGCGACCCCTTCAAGGACACCGCCGGCCCCGCGATCAACCCGCTGCTGAAGGTGATGAACCTGGTGTCGCTGCTGATCGCTCCGGCGGTCATCAAGTTCTCGTACGGCGACGACAAGAATGTCGGCGTACGGGTCCTCATCGCCGTCCTCGCGCTCCTCGTGATCGTGGGCGCGGTGTACATCTCCAAGCGGCGTGGAATCGCCGTGGGTGACGAAGACACCGCGGAACGGTCGAGCAAGTCGCCCGATCCCGCGGTGGTTTCGTAGCTCCCGCGTCCCAGCCGCACAGGCATGCGCTCGTGTGCCTGGTCAGGTGCGGGCCACAGGGCGGGCGGGCGGCGCGTCGGTACGCGCCGCCCGCCCGCCCTGTGCGTGTTCGCGCCCTCTTCGTGAGCCTTCTCTCGCATGGTGCAAAATATCTGATTAGTGCTCCTAGCGGACATTCGGACTGGGGTCGACGGCCGTGTGGCGTGTATGTTCCGGGGCCGAGAGCCATGGAAGGGACCAATCCGGTGAACAAGAAGCTCACGGCCGCACTGTCCGGCGGTGCGGTACTGATACTGGCGCTGTCCGGATGCAGCAGCGACGACGGTGAGAACGACAAGCTGAACGCCTGGGCCAAGCAGGTCTGCGGCGCGGTGCAGCCGCAGGCCAAGAAGATCGAGGCCGCCAACGCCGCGATCCAGAAGGAGACCTCGGACAACAGCGCACCGGCGGACGTCAGGAAGACGGACTCGCAGGCCTTCCAGGACATGGCCGACGCCTACAAGGCGATCAGCGACGCGGTCGACAAGGCCGGCGCGCCGAACGTCGACGACGGCAAGACCAAGCAGAGCAACGCCGTCAAGGAGCTCAACGACCTCTCCGCGGCGTACGTCGACCTGAAGAAGCAGGTCGGCGAACTCGACACCAAGGACCAGGGCAAGTTCGCCGAGGGCCTCAAGGACATCGCCACGCAGCTCAACAAGCTGAGCCGGAGCGGCAACGACGCGCTGAAGAAGCTCGAGGAGGGCGACGTCGGCAAGGCGATGGCCCAGCAGCAGAGCTGCAAGTCCGCGTCCAGCGGCGCCACGGCTGCCGCCAAGAGCTGACCCCGGACGGCGATCGTCCGACTGACCGAAAGATGGCCCGGTACGCGCGCGTACCGGGCCATCGCCATGGGTTGGGGAGTCGGTGCCCGGGGCCGAGTGGCGGGGACGCCCCACCCCGGGTGCCGCCGCCGGTGGACCGCGTCGTCGGCCCGGTAAGGCGCCGTGATCTCGGCAGCGTAGGCCGCCCGCGACCGCCGGCACCGCACGCCCGCAGCGGTCGTGGCCCGAACACCGGCCACAGCCGTCGGCGCGCACCTCCACAGCGAGGGCACCGCACGCCTGAGCGGTCGTGGCCCGAACACCGGCCACAGCCGTCGGCGCGCACTGTCCACGGCTGTCGGCACGCACCATCCACAGCCGTCGGCGTGGGGCCGTCCACAGGAGTGCGTGCCGGGCGGCGCGAGCGGACACAATGGGAGGCGTGAGTAACACCAGCCTGTCACCGTTGCCCTCGTCCGACCGCGTCGATGTCGCCGCGCGGCTGCGGGACGCCCTGC
Organism: Streptomyces sp. 142MFCol3.1; assembly: GCF_000424945.1. Taxonomy (NCBI): domain Bacteria; kingdom Bacillati; phylum Actinomycetota; class Actinomycetes; order Kitasatosporales; family Streptomycetaceae; genus Streptomyces; species Streptomyces sp. 142MFCol3.1. The sequence continues at coordinate 143,851 of NZ_AUKV01000002.1, read as the reverse complement.
TCGGCGCCTCCTTCACCGCCGACGGACTGCTAGACCTGCTCGGCGCCCCCGCGTACGCGGCGCTGGCGCGCAGCGAGACCGTCCCCGCACTCAGGGCGACCCGCGGGGACACGCCGCTGGAGACGCTCGTACGCCTCTTCCTGCTCCAGCAGCCGGTGCCGCACGCGCGCGTCAAGGACGTGCTGCCGGTCGAGGAGTGTCTGGACAGCGGCTGGCTGACCCGGGTGGGCGCCGACGAGATCGCCGCCACCGTCGACGTCCGCCCGTACGGCGGCCCCGGCGGCGAGGACTGGTTCATCGTGTCCGACCTCGGTTGCGCCGTCGGCGGCGCCGGCGGCATCGGCAGCCGGGACGAAGGCGTCGTGCTCGGCGTCGGCGGGGCCTCCACCACCCTCGCCGGCATCACGGTCCGCATGCCGGTTGCCTCCGCGCTCGACCTCGGCACCGGTTCCGGGATCCAGGCGCTGCACGCGGCGCAGCACGCCACGCGTGTGACGGCCACCGACCTCAATCCCCGCGCGCTGCACATCACCGCGCTCACGCTCGCGCTGTCCGGTGCCCCGGCGGCCGATCTGCGGGAGGGCTCCCTCTTCGAGCCGGTCGGCGACGAGACGTACGACCTGATCGTCTCGAACCCGCCCTTCGTGATCTCTCCCGGCGCACGGCTCACCTACCGGGACGGCGGCATGGGCGGGGACGACCTGTGCCGCACGCTCGTTCAGCAGGTGGGCGACCGGCTGAACGAAGGTGGGTACGCCCAGTTCCTGGCCAACTGGCAGCACGTGGAGGGCGAGGACTGGCAGGACCGGCTGCGCTCCTGGGTGCCGCGCGGCTGCGACGCGTGGATCGTGCAGCGCGAGGTCCAGGACGTCACGCAGTACGCCGAGTTGTGGTTGCGGGACGCCGGCGACCACCGCGGCGATCCCGCCGAGTACCAGGCGCGGTACGACGCATGGCTGGACGAGTTCGAGGCGCGCAAGGTCAAGGCCGTCGGATTCGGATGGATCACGCTGCGCAGGACGTCGGCCGCCGACCCGTCGGTCACGGTCGAGGAGTGGCCGCACCCCGTCGAGCAGCCGCTCGGCGAGACCGTGCGGGCGCACTTCGACCGTGTCGACTTCCTGCGCGCCCATGACGACGCGGCCCTGCTCGCGGGTCACTTCAGGCTGGTGGCGGAGGTCGTGCAGGAACAGGTCGGCCTGCCGGGCGCGGAGGACCCGGAGCACGTGGTGCTGCGTCAGCACCGCGGAATGCGCCGGGCGACCAAGGTGGACACGGTCGGCGCGGGCTTCGCAGGCGTCTGCGACGGCACGCTGAGCGCGGGCCGGATCCTCGACGCCATCGCGCAATTGGTCGGCGAGGACCCGGTGTTGCTGCGCGACCGGACGCCCGCGCAGATCCGGCTGCTGGTGGAGCAGGGATTCCTCGAGCCTGCCGCGTGAGAGACCGTCACCCCGGCGGCCGCCGCGGCGCCGGGGACGGCGAAAGCATGGCTCCTGAGACGAATTCGCAATCTTGAGTCATATACGCCCGTTCTGACGGGGTTGGGCAGGATTGGTCCGCAAAAGGGCTCCTGTCGGTGGTGTGAGCGCGGCTACCTTCAAGAGACGGATTCCACGCGTCCTCGGGGGAGGCGCGCTGTCCCGGGGGAGGCGTGACGGGGGAAACGCCGGATCAGGGTGCGGGCCGGGTCATCAATGGCCGACACCGGCTGCTGCGTACGCGCGACGCGGGCGGCACCGGGCGCCTATGGCTCGCGTACGAAGAGGAGTTGGCCTGCGAGGTCTCCGTGAAGGGGATCGTGCTGCCGGACGCCCCGGCGGACGCGGCCGAGACCGCGCAGGGGCGTGCAGCGAGGCCCGGCACGCGGTACGCCTGCGCGGGCATCCCCCATGCGGCCACCGTGCACGACGTGGTGGTGCACTAAGGCCTGCCGTGGATCGTCATGGAGTACGTGCCGGACGCGGTGGACCTCCAGGGCGTCGTCCGCGGACGGGTCCCCTGTCGTCCGCGCAGGCCGCCCGGGTCGGGCTCGCCGTTCTCGACGCGATGACCGCGGGACACCGGATCGGCATCCTGCACGGGGATGCGAAACCGGCCAACATCCTTCTGGCGCCCGACGTGTCCTGTCGCTCGCAGCGGCGAGTACGCCACGCTGACGGCCCTGCTCGCGGAGGAGCCCGCCCCGCCGCTCCGGGCCGGCGAACTGGCGCCCGTCCTCCACGGATTGATCGTCAAGGACCCCGTGCGCAGGTCTTCGCCGGAGACGGTGGGGGAGGGGTGGGCTGGCGCGGGTGCCGCACGCTCGTCCGGCGCGGGCCCCGGTGCGTCCCCCGGCGTGGGTGACACCCTCCGAACAGGGGCCGGTACCGGGCGAATTCGGGACCGCTTTGGGGTCCTACGGCGGTGCGTATCCCGGCCACCCCACCGGCCCGTACGCGGACCGCGCGAGCGGGTCGTAAGGGGCACCGGCGGGACGGTCGTACGGGGTCCCGGCGTGAGGGTCCTACGAGGCACCGGCGGGAGGGCCGACGCCGAGCGCCCCGGGCGTGCCACGCACCCCGGACACCCCCGCAGACCCCGGGGTTGCCGACGCCGAACACCCCAGCAGACACCGGGCGATCCGGCCCTCCCCGTGGCGGACCCGGCATCCGACACGCCCGCGGTGGGCGGCCCCGCCACGCCGGGCGGCCCGCCGGGACCCGGCGACGGCGGTTCGTCGCCGTACCCCGCCCGGAACCCGCCGGCCCAGCAGCGCGCGTAGGGCGCTTCCGGCAATCCCTGCCTGGGCGGTGGTCCCGTCACGGCGCCGCCGTCCGACGGGCCGCGAGACGACCCGCCGCGAGCGGCAGACAAGCCCCGTGGCTGTCGCCCTGCCCGACGCGGGGTCCTACGCCCTCCTGCCGACGAGGGCTTCGCCGCGACCGATGGCGGTACGGCATGTCTCGTGCTCGGCAGGCATGTCCCCATCGGGGGCGAACCGGCGCGGTTCCGGTCCCAGGACATGGACCTGTACGCCGCGCGGACGGCCGTGGGCGACTGCTGGACGTACGTCGACGAGGGGACGACGAGTTCGCGTCCCTCCTCACGGACTGTGCCCGGCCCCACACCGACCAGGTCGTCGGATTCGTCACCGCGCCCGACGACAGGGAGTACAAGAAGGGAATCGACAGCGGCGGAAAAGCTCTGCAGCGACAAATTCGAGTCGAGTCGGGCGCCGGGGCCGGGGCTGAAGCCCTGCGGATGGCTGGGTGGCGAGGAGGACTGGAACGACGGCTTCACCACCATCGTGTGCACCGCGGGCCGCGCCGGCGAGAAAAAGACGAGCGGAAAAATACCGGCGCCCGGCACCGTCCGAGCGGGCCATGGGATGCCGGACGCCCTGCGTTCACCGTGGGTTCGCACGGGCGCTTCCGGGGCGTGCCAGCCTCCCGCTCCGGAGCACCCGGGGGCGGAAGGACGATCTCATGGAAAGCGGACCGGCGATCTTCGTGGGGACGGTGTTCGCCCTGTTCGGAGGCGGACTGCTGGCCTGGACGACGGTCCGGGTGCGGCACGGCGAGCCCGTCGCCCACGGTGTGAGCCGCGTCGCATCGGCGGCCCTCGCGAGCGTCGCCGGAACGGGGGCGCTGGCACTCGGGATGTGGTGTTTCACGCGCGCGTGAGCACACCGGTTCCGGTAACTGGGAGGTCACACTCCGGATAAGCCGAAAAGACCTGGTCGGCACTCCGGGCGGCAGGAATGGCGGTAGTCGGGTTACCGTTCGAGTGGCCGTTGCGGGCTTTTCCCGTTTGACACGGGGGCGGGATGTACCGTCACACTCCGCAGCGTCAGCACGACCCGACCCCCGGGAGCGAGAACCCTGGGAGCCCCCCGCGTCGACCGGAGAGAAGAGCGAAGTTGTCCCCGACCAGCGACACCGCAAATGGCGGCCGCCGACTCGTCATCGTCGAGTCGCCTGCCAAGGCGAAGACGATCAAGGGCTACCTCGGCCCGGGCTATGTCGTCGAAGCGAGCGTCGGGCACATCCGTGACCTTCCCAACGGCGCCGCGGAGGTGCCCGAGAAGTACACCGGCGAGGTGCGCCGCCTCGGCGTGGACGTCGAGCACGACTTCCAGCCGATCTACGTGGTCAACGCCGACAAGAAAGCCCAGGTCAAGAAGCTCAAGGACCTGCTGAAGGACTCCGACGAACTCTTCCTCGCCACCGATGAGGACCGCGAGGGCGAAGCCATCGCGTGGCACCTTCTCGAGGTCCTGAAGCCCAAGGTCCCGGTCAAGCGCATGGTGTTCCACGAGATCACCAAGGACGCGATCCGCGAGGCCGTCGCCAACCCGCGTGACCTGAACAAGCGCATGGTCGACGCCCAGGAGACCCGCCGCATCCTCGACCGCCTCTACGGCTACGAGGTCTCGCCCGTCCTGTGGAAGAAGGTCATGCCGCGGCTGTCGGCGGGCCGCGTCCAGTCCGTGGCGACCCGGCTCGTCGTCGAGCGGGAGCGCGAGCGCATCGCCTTCCGCTCCGCCGAGTACTGGGACCTGACCGGCACCTTCGGCACCGGCCGGGCCGGCGACCCGAGCGACCCGTCCACCCTCGTCGCCCGTCTCTCGACCGTCGACGGCAAGCGCGTCGCCCAGGGCCGCGACTTCGACTCGCTGGGGCAGCTCAAGAGCGCGAACACGCTCCACCTCGACGAGGCGAACGCCCGCGCGCTCGCCGCCGCCCTGGAGAACACCGACTTCTCGGTCCGCTCGGTCGAGTCCAAGCCGTACCGCCGCTCGCCGTACGCGCCGTTCCGTACGACGACGCTCCAGCAGGAGGCCTCGCGCAAGCTCGGCTTCGGGGCCAAGGCCACCATGCAGGTGGCGCAGAAGCTGTACGAGAACGGCTTCATCACCTACATGCGTACGGACTCCACCACCCTGTCCGACACGGCGGTCGCCGCTGCCCGTGCGCAGGTCACGCAGCTGTACGGCGCCGACTACCTGCCGGCGCAGCCGCGTACGTACGCCGGCAAGGTCAAGAACGCGCAGGAGGCGCACGAGGCGATCCGCCCCTCGGGTGATCGTTTCCGCACACCCGCCGAGACGGGGCTGACCGGCGACCAGTTCAAGCTGTACGAACTGATCTGGAAGCGCACCGTCGCCTCCCAGATGAAGGACGCCACCGGAAACAGCGTGACGGTGAAGATCGGCGGCACGGCCGCCGACGGCCGCGACGCCGAGTTCAGCGCGTCCGGCAAGACGATCACCTTCCACGGCTTCCTGAAGGCGTACGTCGAGGGCGCGGACGACCCGAACGCCGAGCTCGACGACCGCGAGCGTCGGCTGCCGCAGGTCAACCAGGGCGACCCGCTCTCCGCCGGGGAGATCACGGTCGACGGGCACGCCACCAAGCCCCCGGCCCGCTACACCGAGGCCAGCCTGGTCAAGGAGCTCGAAGAGCGCGAGATCGGCCGCCCGTCGACGTACGCGTCGATCATCGGCACCATCCTCGACCGCGGCTACGTCTTCAAGAAGGGCACGGCCCTGGTGCCGTCCTTCCTCTCCTTCGCCGTGGTCAACCTCCTGGAGAAGCACTTCGGGCGGCTCGTCGACTACGACTTCACCGCCAAGATGGAGGACGACCTCGACCGCATCGCGCGCGGCGAGGCCCAGGCCGTGCCGTGGCTGAAGCGCTTCTACTTCGGCGAGGGCGACGCCACGGGCGCCGCCGAGGCCGGGAACGGCGACGGCGACCATCTCGGCGGCCTCAAGGAACTCGTCACCGACCTGGGCGCCATCGACGCCCGCGAGGTGTCGTCCTTCCCGGTCGGCAACGACATCGTGCTGCGCGTCGGGCGCTACGGCCCGTACATCGAGCGTGGTGAGAAGGACGCCGAGAACCACCAGCGCGCCGACATCCCCGAGGACCTCGCCCCGGACGAGCTCTCCGTCGAGCTCGCGGAGGAGCTGCTCGCCAAGCCGAGCGGCGACTTCGAGCTGGGCACCGACCCGGTCAGCGGCCACCAGATCGTCGCCAAGGACGGCCGGTACGGCCCCTACGTCACCGAGGTGCTCCCCGAGGGCACCCCGAAGACCGGCAAGAACGCCGTCAAGCCGCGTACGGCGTCGCTGTTCAAGTCGATGTCCCTCGACACGGTGACGCTGGAGGACGCCCTCCGGCTGATGTCCCTGCCGCGCGTCGTCGGCGCGGACGCCGAGGGCGTGGAGATCACCGCGCAGAACGGCCGCTACGGGCCGTACCTGAAGAAGGGCACGGACTCGCGTTCCCTCCAGTCCGAGGACCAGCTCTTCACGATCACGCTCGAAGAGGCGCTGGCGATCTACTCCCAGCCCAAGCAGCGTGGCCGCGCGGCCGCCAAGCCGCCGCTGAAGGAGCTCGGCGAGGACCCGGTCAGCGGGAAGCCCGTCGTCGTCAAGGACGGCCGTTTCGGCCCCTACGTCACCGACGGCGAGACCAACGCGACCCTGCGCTCGGGCGACAGCGTCGAGGACATCACCCCGGAGCGCGGCTACGAGCTGCTCGCCGAGAAGCGTGCCAAGGGCCCGGCCAAGAAGACCGCGAAGAAGGCGCCCGCCAAGAAGGCCCCCGCCAAGAAAACGGCGGCCAAGAAGACGACGGCTTCGAAGACGGCCGCCAAGAAGGCCCCGGCCAAGAAGACCGCCGCGAAGAAGACGGCGGCCTCCGAAGGCTGAGACCCGGGACTCGAACCCCGACACGTACGCCCCTACACCATGCGGTGTGGGGGCGGCCGTATGTTCGGGCACCCCTTCGGGGAGTCAGTCGGTCCGGATAGGCTTGCAGGATGACGCGAGCCGAGCAACCAACGGCCCACCATCCCGCCCCCGACGACGCCCTGGTCGCGGACTCCCGCGAGCGCGCCGTCCGCGCGCTGCTGCGCCAGCCGCAGCTGAAGCGACTGTGGAGTGCGCACCTGGTGGGAGGTGTCGCGGACGCGCTGGCCCTGCTGGTGCTCGTCGTCCTGGTCCTCCAGGCGGCGATCAGCGAGGGCTCGTTCGGCGGTGGTTATCGCGGTGCCGCCCTCGCCGTGGCAGCGGTCCTCGGCGCCCGCATCCTCGCCACGCTGCTCTTCGGAGCCGTGCTCCTCGGGCCGCTCACCTCGCTGACCTCGCCGGACGGGCCGCTCGACCGGCGCTGGACCATGGTCGGCGCGGACGCGCTGCGGGCCGTGCTGCTCATCATCGCGCCGCTGTGGATCGACTGGAGCCCGGAGGACGCGCTAGCCGTCCTCCTCGTCACCGCGTTCGTGACCGGAACCGCCGAGCGGTTCTGGACGGTGTGCCGGGAGAGCGCGGCCCCCGCCCTGCTGCCCGCACCGCCGCTGGAGGGCGCCTCGGTGCGCCCGCTGCCCGACCACATGGGCGCGCTGCGGCGCCTGTCGCTGCGTACGGCGTTCCTGTCGGTGCCGCTCGCCGCCGCCACGCTCGTCGTCGCGTCGCTGGTCAACAATCTGCTGGGCGCCGGGATCGTCTGGTTCGACCAGCACCAGGCGGCGCTCGCCTCGTACGTCGCGGCCGGACTGTTCGCCGCCTCGCTGTCGGTGCTCACCTTCCTCGAACTGCCCGACGCGCGCACCCCGCGCGCGCGGTCACCCCTCGAAGGACTGCGCCGCCCCAAGACAGGCACCGGCGTCGACAAGGGCCGCACCGGGGCGATCCCGCTGCTCGTGCTCGCCTGCGCCGCGGTCGCCGGGGCGATCGCCGCCGCCGTCGCCGTCTGCGTGCTGCACGCCAAGGACCTGGGGGGCGGCCCAGTGACGTACGGGCTGCTCGTACTGGCCCTCACCGGAGGCGTCGTCGTCGGCATCCGTACGGCGCCGTCCGTGCTGCCGTCGCTGTCCCGGCGCAGGCTGCTCGCGCTGGCCATCGCCTGCACCGGCGTCGCGCTGCTCGCCGCGGGCCTCGTCCCCGACGTCACCACCGTGCTGCTGATCCTCGCCCTCGCGGGCATCGGCGCCGGCATCGCCGCGAACACCGGGCACACCCTCCTCGACCAGGAGACCGAGGAGTACCGGCGCCCCCGCACCACCGAGCACCTGCACGCCGTCGTACGGGTCTTCGTGGCGCTCGGCGCGTTGATGGCGCCCCTGGTGGCCGCCGGGATCGGCCCGCACCGCCTGGAGAACGGCAAGTTCGTGTTCGCGCACGGCGGCGCCGCCTTCACGCTGATGCTCGTCGGCGCCCTGCTGCTGCCCGTCGCCGTGGTGGTGCTCGCCAAGGTCGACGACCGCTCCGGAGTGCCGCTGCGGCACGACCTGCGTGACGCCCTGCGCGGCGGCGACGACCCGGCCCAGACGCCCACCACGAGCGGCTTTTTCATCGCCCTGGAAGGCGGCGACGGAGCCGGCAAGTCCACCCAGGCGGAAGCGCTCGCCGAGTGGATCAGGTCCAAGGGCCACGAGGTCGTGGTCACCCGGGAGCCGGGCGCCACCCCGGTCGGCAAGCGGCTGCGGTCCATCCTGCTGGACGTGTCGTCGGCGGGCCTCTCGCACCGCGCCGAGGCCCTGCTGTACGCCGCAGACCGTGCGGAGCACGTGGACACCGTCGTGCGGCCGGCCCTGGCGCGCGGTGCGGTCGTCATCTCCGACCGGTACATCGACTCCTCGGTCGCCTACCAGGGCGCCGGCCGCGATCTGTCGCCGACCGAGGTCGCCCGCATCAACCGGTGGGCGACGAACGGACTCGTTCCGCATCTGACCGTCCTGCTGGACGTGTCGCCCGAGGCGGCCCGCGAGCGGTTCACCGAGGCGCCGGACCGGCTGGAGTCGGAGCCCGTCGAGTTCCACACGCGCGTGCGGTCCGGGTTCCTGACCCTCGCCGCCGCCGACCCGGGGCGCTACCTGGTCGTCGACGCCTCACAGGAGCCCGAGGCGGTCACCACCGTCGTCCGGCACCGGCTCGACATCATGCTGCCGCTGTCCGAGGCCGAGGTGAAGGCGCAGGAGGAGGCCCGCAAGGCGGCCGAGGAGGAAGCCCGGCGCAAGGCCGAGGAAGAGGCCGCCCGCAAGGCCGAGGAGGAGCGGCTGGAGCGCGAGCGCCAGGAGCAGCTCGCCAAGCTCCGGGCCGAGGAGGAGGAGCGCAAGCAGCGCGAGCTGGAGGAGGCGCAGCGGCGCGAGGCCGAGCGCCAGGCCGAGGAGGCCCGGCAGCGCGCCGAGGACGCGCGCCGTCGTGCCGAGGAGGAGCGGGCACGCCAGCTCGCCGAGGACCAGGCCCGCGCCGCCGAGGAGGAGCGGCTGCGCAGGCAGGCAGAGGAAGAGGCCCGCCTGAGGGCCGAGGCGGAGGCGCGCCGGCTGGAGAAGCAGCGGAAGGCCGAGGAGGCCCTGCTGCGGGCCGAGGAGGCCCGGCGGGCGGCGACGCAGGCCGCGGCCGCCTCGTCGGCGGCGGCTGCTTCCGTGGAGGCGGCGGCCTCGTCCGTGGCTCCGACCCTTTCTTCGCCCGCCGCCCCGGAGGCGTCGGCCGCGTCGTCGGGCACGCGCTCGGGAGCCGTCCCCGACAACGAGACGACGGTGCCCACCCCGGTGGTTGCCCCGCCGAACGCGTCGGACGGAGCGCGGGACGACGAGACGACGGTGCTGGCACGAGTGCGGGACGAGGAGGACCGGTCCGCCGGTTCGCGCGCCGGGTCCGGCTCCCGTCGGCGTGCCGATTCCCGCTCCGACAGCGAGGAGACGGCGAAGCTGCCGAAGCCGCCGGTGCCGCAGGGCGCCGCCGACGAGACGGCCGTGCTGCCGCCGGTCGCTCCCGGAGCGGCCGACGAGACCGCGGTGATTCCGCAGGTGGCCCCGGGTGCCGCCGACGAGACGGCGGTCCTGCCTCCCGTACGGGAGGGGCGCGCCGGTACGCAGGCCGGGGACGCGACGGACCGGGTGCCGCCGGGATTCTTCCGGGACGAGCGGCCGGCCCCACGGGCGGACGGCGCCGACGACGACCGCACGCGTGAGCTGCCCCAGGTCGAGGAGGGCGCCGCGCGCCGGCGGCCCCGCTCCGACTGGGCCGAGGAGACGCCGCTCGACGACCTCCCGACTCTGGCGGACGAGCTGCTCGGCCCGCGCGAGGACGAGGAGCGGGACGAGGGACGGGGCGGCCGCCGCCGCTGACGGCCGCGTCCGGCACCGGTCGGCGGCCACCGCGGGGCGGGCCGGGGAGCCCCCCGGCCCACAGAGGGCGGATGCCGGTGGTGGCGCGAGTGCCGGCCGGTGTGACGCCCGCACCGGTCGGCGTGACGCACGGTCGCGAGGCGGGCGGCGGGAGGCGCTGGGCGCCGGCGGCTGGGAAGCCGGGCGGGGCCTTGATGCGCGGGTGGTGGGCCGAGGCCTCGATGCTCGGGTGGTGGGCCGAGGCCTTGAGGCCGTGCGGGGCCGGATCGACTTCGGCCGGAGCGGTGTCGGCCGGAGCGATGCCCGCCGGAGCGGTGTCGTTCGGAAGGGCACGGCGGCGGGCCGTGTGATGCCGGCCGGGTCGCGACGACGGCTGTGTGACAGACCGGGCCGGAGCCCGGCGTGGGTGAAGGCGGCAGGCGAGGCGGCAGGCCGGGACGATCCGCCCCGGGCTGGACCGAATGTCAGTGGCGACCCGCACAATGGACGCGGCAAGGCAAAGTGCGACGAAAGGGCGGTGCCCCATGCCCGTGTGGGACGACCTGGTGGGCCAGGACAAGGTGAGCGAGCAGCTCGCCGCCGCCGCCCGGGACGCCGACGCCCTCGTCACGGCAGCCGCCGGGGACGCTCCGCCTCCCGAGGCGTCCAAGATGACGCACGCATGGCTGTTCACGGGCCCGCCCGGCTCGGGCCGTTCCACGGCCGCCCGGGCGTTCGCGGCGGCGCTCCAGTGCGTGAGCCCCGACCGCGCGCTCGGCGGGGTCCCCGGCTGCGGGTTCTGTGACGGTTGTCACACGAGCCTGGTGGGCACCCACGCCGACGTGGAGATCGTCCGTACCGATCTCCTCTCCATCGGTGTGAAGGAGACCCGTGACCTGGTCCGCCGCGCCCAGATGTCGCCCGCAGGGGGGCGCTGGCAGGTCATCGTCCTGGAGGACGCGGACCGCCTCACGGAAGGTGCCGGCAATGTCCTGCTGAAGGCCGTCGAGGAGCCCGCTCCCCGCACGGTCTGGCTCCTGTGCGCGCCGTCCGTCGAGGACGTCCTGCCCACCATCCGCTCCCGCTGCCGCCTGCTCACCCTGCGCACCCCGCCGGTGGATGCGGTCGCCGACATCCTCGTACGCCGTGACGGCATCGAGCCCGACGTGGCGGCCGCCGTCGCGCGCGCCACGCAGGGCCACATCGGACGGGCCCGCCGTCTCGCCACCGACCCGCGCGCGCGGGAGCGACGGGCCGCCGTTCTCAAGCTCCCGCTGCGGGTCGGCGACGTCGGCGGCTGCCTCAGGGCGGCCCAGGAGCTGATCGACACGGCCTCCGAGGACGCCAAGCAGCTCGCCGAGGAAGTCGACGTGAAGGAGACGGAGGAGCTGAAGGCCGCCCTCGGTGCGGTCCAGGGAGGCCGCATGCCGCGCGGCACCGCCGGCATCATGAAGGACCTGGAGGACCGGCAGAAGCGGCGAAGAACGCGTACGCAGCGCGACAGCCTGGACCTGGCCCTCACCGACCTCACCGGGCTCTATCGCGACGTACTGGCGCTCCAGCTCGGCTCCCGCCTGGCTCTGGCCAACATGGAGGTGGAGGACACCCTGGAGCGGCTGGCCCGCGCCGGCACCCCGGAGTCCACGCTGCGCCGCATCGACGCGATCGCCGCGTGCCGGGAGGCCCTCGACCGCAATGTGGCTCCGCTGCTCGCGGTGGAGGCGATGACCATGGCGCTGCGCGCGGGCTGAAGCCGCCCGGCGAGTGCGCCCCGGCCGTCGGAAGCGCAGGATGAGTTGACGGAGTCACTCGTACGAGGCTCGGTCGCCACTGAAGGTGATCAATCGATCGCTCAGGGTTAGGCTCGCGAGATGTACATGAGGCGCACTCATCGGTCGTCCCGGCCCCTCTACGTCGGGGGCGTGCTGCTCGCGGCCACCGCGCTGCTCGTCTCCGGCTGCTCCTCCGGGAGTTCGTCGGCGGCGTCCACGACGAAGGTGACGGCGCTGGCCGCGTTGCCGAGTTCCACGCCGTCCGGGCTGTCGAGGTACTACGGCCAGAAGCTGAACTGGCGCAGCTGCGGTGTGCCCGGCTTCGAGTGCGCCACGATGAAGGCACCGCTGGACTACGCGAAGCCGGACGCGGGCGACGTCAGACTGGCGGTCGCCCGCAAGAAGGCCACCGGGCCGGGCACACGGCTCGGTTCGCTTCTGGTCAACCCGGGCGGGCCAGGTGGTTCGGCCATCGACTACCTCCAGTCGTACGCAGGTATCGGTTACCCGGCGGACGTCCGCGCCCGCTACGACATGGTTGCCATCGACCCGCGGGGCGTGGCCCGCAGCGAGCCGGTCGAGTGCCTCACCGGGCCTCAGATGGACGCGTTCACGCAGACGGACACCACCCCGGACGACAAGTTGGAGACCCAGCACCTCGTCGACGCGTTCAAGAAGTTCGCCGAGGGATGCGGGGCGCGCTCCCCGGAGCTGCTGCGGCACGTGTCGACGGTGGACGCCGCCCGTGACATGGACATCCTGCGCGCCGTCCTCGGCGACAAGAAGCTGAACTACGTGGGCGCGTCGTACGGGACGTTCCTCGGCGCGACGTACGCGGGCCTCTACCCGGACCGGGTGGGGCGGATGGTCCTGGACGGCGCGATGGACCCGTCGATCGACGCACGCCGGCTGAACGAGGACCAGACGGCCGGGTTCGAGACGGCGTTCCAGTCGTTCGCGAAGGACTGCGCCCAGCAGAGCGACTGTCCGCTGGGCGACGCGGGCACGAGCCCCGAGCAGATGGCCAAGAACCTGAAGGCGTTCTTCCAGGAGCTCGACGAGAAGCCCATCCCCACGGGCGATCCGGACGGCCGCAAGCTCGGTGAGGCGCTCGCGACGACCGGCGTGATCGCGGCGATGTACGACGAGGCGGCCTGGGAGCAGCTGCGCGAGGCGCTCGACTCGGCGATGAAGGACGACGACGGCGCGGGCCTGCTGGCCCTCGCCGACAGCTACTACGAGCGCGACGCGAACGGCAAGTACGCGAACCTGATGTTCGCCAACGCCGCCGTGAACTGCCTCGACCTCCCACCCGCCTTCGAAAGCCCCGATCAGGTGGACAAGGCCCTGCCCGGGTTCGAGAAGGCGTCCTCCGTGTTCGGCGCGGGGCTGGCCTGGGCGGCACTGAACTGCGGGTACTGGCCGGTGCGGGCATCCGGTGAGCCGCACCGCATCGAGGCGAAGGGCGCGCCCCCGATCTTGGTGGTCGGCACCACCCGGGACCCGGCGACGCCGTACCGCTGGGCCCAGTCCCTCGCCTCCCAGCTCTCCTCCGGGACCCTCCTCACCTACGTCGGCGACGGCCACACCGCCTACGGCCGCGGCAGCCAGTGCATCGACTCCGCGATCAACCGCTACCTGCTCGAAGGCACCCCTCCGGCCGATGGAAAACGCTGCTCGTAGCGCTGCCGAACGCCCCCGCCCACCGCGCGCGGGGGCGCGTGCGGAGCACCCCCGGAAACTGTGTAGACTTACCGACGTTGCTGATCGCACCATAGTGCGGACAGCGCGCCGCCTTAGCTCAGATGGCCAGAGCAACGCACTCGTAATGCGTAGGTCTCGGGTTCGAATCCCGAAGGCGGCTCTTTTTCAAGCCCAGCTCAGACAGTGTCTGAGCTGGGCTTTCTCGTTCAGCGAATGCGGCGGCGGCGTTGTGCGCGTGCCGCTCGGGTATCGGCGGTCTCAGTTCTGGTCTCAGTGGGGCCCGGAATCGGGGCCGGCGAAGGCGACGGCGGGGGCACGAAGAACTCGCCCATGCGCCGCATGGCGTCCTTGGACAGGTGGGACCGGCCCTTGACGTACCGCCGGGTCTGGCTGATCTGCGTGTGCCTCAGAATTTCCATGATCGTGGGCATGTCGACGCCCAGCTCGTTGAGGATCGTGCCGGCGGTGTGGCGGCTCCCGTCGTACAAGCGGCGGTCATCGATCCCGGCCTCCTTGAGTAGTTCCTTGAACTCCTCGTAGTCGGCGCGCGGGTCCAGCGGACGGCCGTCCGGTCGCGAGAACACGACGTCGTGCTCCTGCCACAGTTCCCCGGCAACTCCCCGTCCCGCTTCCTGCTGGGCCTTGTGGTCGTGCAGGAAGGGAACGAAGACGGGCGGGATCGGCACGGCGTTGCGGCTCTTCTTGGTCTTGGGTCGTGTGAAGGTGAGCCCGCCTCCCTTGCGCTTCGGGCACGCGCTCGCATGCTTCGTGCACGTCTTGGGGCACGGCTTCGGGCAGCCACGCTCGTAGCCCTTGTGCGCGGTGCAGTCCGGCGGGCACGGCTCGAAGCGGTGCAGACGCCCTCCACAGGCGTGCGCGTCGTTGCAGCCGTGCCGCCACGTGAGGCGCTGAAGCTGCCACTCGGGGTGGAACAGCTCCCCTTCCAGGTCGACGTACGACCAGCGCAGCCCGAGGGTCTCACCCTGCCGAAACCCCATGCCGACACCGACGATCCAACGCATGAAGGTGGGCCGCATCGCCGCAGCTTCTAGGAACGCTTTCGCCTCCTCCTTGGTGAAGGGGTTGGCCTCGGTCTCGTCGATGCTCGGCGGGTCCACAAGCGTGGCGACGTTCTCGCCGACGATGCGGCGGCGGTGGGCGATCTTCAAGGCGCGCGACAGGATGCGGTGCACCTTCACGACATGCGAGGCAGCATGTCCGGCGTCGAGCATGGCACGGTACATCCGCTCCAGGTGTTCGGGCTGCAACTTATCGATGCGGTGCTTGCCAACGCCGGGGATGATGTCGTTGCGGGTCTTGGACCAGTAGTCATCGAGCGAGCGCGGCTTGAGTTTCAGGCTCGCGATGTCGGTGAGATAGGTCTCCATCCACGCGGCGACGGTCGGCTTGCGGCCCGCTGCGGGTGCACGGCCCTGGTCGCGTTGACGCTCAAGCTCCTTCACCTTGCGCTTGATCTCGGCCTCGGTTCGAGCTCGGCGGTGGCGTCGGTCGGGGCCGCCGTCACTCTTGACGCCCATCGTCACGCGACCGTGCCACCAGCCATCGGCGCCGAAGTAGATGGACGACTCCATGTTGGGCTTGCGGGGGCTCATGTGCTCCTCCATGCGGGAGCGCCCCGAGCGGGATGCTCGGGGCGCCTCGGTGACGTGCTCGGGGTTCAGTTCGGCAGTGGGGCGAGGTTGGCGACGTACGCCTCAAGGTCGGACCGCCGGATCCGGCGTATGCGGCCCAACTTGATGTACTTCAGGGCGCCTTCGGCCATCAGCTCGTAGACGGTGGATCGGCCGATGGCGAGAGCTTCGGCGGCTTCCTCGGGCTTGTACAGAAGTCGGTCGACGGGGGCAGCAATTACGGTGCTCATCCGGGGGGCCTCCTGGGCAGTTCGTCTTTGCCTTCCGGGGGTGGGCTCGGGAACTTGGCCCGTGTGTGTCCGAGGTGCGGATTTCTGCGTCATCGCGTCATCAGCGACATTCATGCTTCTGGCCTGCGGTTTTGCTTGACGCGGTGGCTAGGGCCTGCGTCATCGGTGCGGCATGGGCTGCGTCATCGGGTGACGCAGATGACGCAGGATGACGCAGCGACCAGCGTCTGCGTCATGGCTTTCGTTGCAGGTCAGAGGCCGTTTGGCGTCCTGCGTGACGCAGATGACGCAGCGTCTTCCCTCTTAGGACAAAAGAGGGGGTGTCTGTTGTAGTGCGGTGGCGCCTCAAAGCGTGAAGAAGGAGCCGCTTCGCGGCGCGATCTTGGGGCGGCGGCGGTGCCGCCGGAGGTGCAATGAGGAGCCGCTTCGCGGCGCGTCCTTGGGGCGGCGTTCCGCCGAACAGCAAGAGGAGCACGCGGCGCCGGTGGTGCTCCTCTTGCTTGTTCAGCCTGTGCGGGCGCGGTCAGAACATGCGTCTGTGTTCCTGCGGGGCGGGCGCGGTGGGGCGGGTCATTTCGAGGTAGCGGCCCGCGCTGATGCGCCCGGAGTCGATGAGCACGCCGCGGGCGGCCAGGGTGGGTTGTAGGCGCTTGAGACGGTCGGAGAGCACCTTCCCGGTGGTCGGCCAGCCCTTCGGCAGGGGACGCTGCCCCTCGCCGTTGTAGAGGCCGCTCAGGAGTTGCAGCCACTCTGTGGACGTCATCCGCTGTGCCGCGCCGGGGGAGATGGTGTCGGCGTGACGCAGGACGGTTTGCGCGAGCAGGTCACCTTCGATCACGTCGTCGTTCAGGTCGTCCAGGCTTGCTCGGTAGGCGGCGAGGACCCCGAATCCGGTCGCGGCGTCGAGCTGCGCGCACAGGTGGGCGAAGTCGGCCATCCGCAGATCCGTCGGCGTCTCGGCTTTCGCCGCGCGGGCTTTGACCGTGAGGTCCAGGAGCGAGCCGAGGACGATGGGCAGCACTTCCGCGTACTCCGCCCACAGTTCGGCTTCGGTGCGCCGCACTGTGGGGCGCTCCAGCCGCAGTGGCAGGAGCCGTTCGGCGAGGTCGGGGCGGATGACTCCGACGTCGATGCCGGTCAGGAGCAGGGGGCGGCGGTAGCCGACGCGGAATACGTCTCCGTCGGTGAACAGGGCCCGTTTGACGTTCTCGGCGCCGGTCACGATGCAGCACATCGCATCCGAGAGGTCCGGGGTCATGTGGGAGAGGTTGTCCAGAGCGGTGACCCATCCCGCCGACACTGCTGCGATCAGGTTCTCTTCGTCCTTGGGGGCCCGGCGCAGGTCCCCGCTCATGCCCTCCACGATCCGGATCAGCATCCGCCCGCCGGTGGACTTGCCCGCACCTTGCGGTCCGGTCAGGAACGGCGCCGGGACGGGCACCGACGGACCGAGGCAGCCGATGAGCCAGGCAATGGCCAGGCATTCGGTCTCGGCGGTGGCGAAGTTGCACAGCCGCATCAGTGCGTCGATGCCCTTGCCGTCGGTGTCCTTGGCCGGCAGGGGCAGTTCCCCGGTGAGCTGGGTTCGGCGCCAGCACACCTCGCGGGGGTCTGGGGTGGTGATGTCCCAGCCGGTGGGGTGGATGCGTACGGACTGCCCGTCGTCGCGTCCGAGGTCCAGCCATGTCGCCCCGTCGAAGCCCGGAGCGACGCGGATGTAGACGGGCTGCACGTCCTCGCTCAGCGCGAGCGCTTCGATCAGGTCCAGCGCCTCTTTCAGCGCGGTGCCGTTGAACACGCCGCGCCCGTCCTTGAACAGGCCGACCATGAGTTCCTGCCGGTGGCTTCCGGTGGTTCCCTGTGAGCGGATCGGCCGGGCCACGGGGTGGCCCTTGCGCTGGGCGTACACGGTGCCGTCCGGGGTGCGGAAGTACCGAAAGTGCGCCTGCGCGTAGTCGGTAATGACCTCGCGGGCCGGGGTCTTGTCGTCGTCTGCCACGGTCACACTCCCAACGTGGTGCGGGCGTTGGTCCAGGCGTCCGTGCAGTGCCGCGGGCTCTCGCCCTTGGCCTGAGCGGCGGTGAACAGCCGCGCCACGTGGGCATCGGTGAGGCAGCCGCACCGACCGTGCGTCGACAGCACCGCGAGGAACGTGTGGTACACGGTCGCGTGGATGGCGCTACGGGCCTCGCTGATGCGCTGCACGGCCATAGAGATGCCACGGTCCAGATACGCGGGCGTGCGGTGCGGGCACGCCCCGCCACCGGCCAGCGCAGGCACAGTGATGAATGTCGGTCGGACCGTGGCGGGTTCCTTAACGGCCAGCGTGCGTACGACGTCCGGCAGGGCCGTGACGGTGCCGGATCCGGGGCCCAGCCACCGGGCGTAGGCCATCGTGGACTTGATGTCCACGCCAGGCCGTACGGCGTTGGCGGACTGCATGGCGCCTCGGTAGAGCCAGTGCTCGCCCCGGGTCGTCGGCACGGCCCGTGTGGCAGGCAGGTTGGCACGGGCCCACGCGATGGCTTCCGCGTTGTCGAGGTCGACGACGGTGAGACCGGCGTCCCCAGGGTGGTAGGCCACCGCCGCGGCCTCGCGCCACGCTCGCGCCCATGTCGGCGAGTTGATGACGCTGGGGTCGGTGGTGGCGGCGGCCCAGCCGTGGCACGGGTGCGGGCAGGTGCAGGGGCCGGGCGTCTTCATGTTCGGCCGCCCGCCACACGCGTTGTTGGCGCAGCGACGGCAGTTCCCGAACGGCACCTTCCCGGCTCGTAACGGCAGTACGGGCACGCTGGAGGCGGCCAGGGAGAGAGCGGTAGGCAGGTGCTCTCCCTGAATGCTGGTCGGTTGCGTCATGCTGGATGTCTCCAGTTCCTTGCAGGGGTGCTGGATGGTTGGGGCGGCCCCGGACTTTGACGAGACGGGGGCCGCCCTTCTGCCTGCCACCTGCAAAAAAATTGGGGCGGCAGGTTGTCAGTGGGGGTGGCTATGGTCGCGGTATGACGACGATCGTTGATCTTGTGCCGGGTGTGGTGACGACGCGTGATGCGATCGCGGCGGCCTACGGGTGCGGCACGTTCCAGGGCATCGAGCCGGCCGATGAGGCGGGCAAGGTGTTCGTGTACTCCGACCCGTCCGCGGGCGAGGAGTACGGCTACACCTTCGATGGCCGTGCGGAGGATGACGAGTTCGGGCCGCTGTACCTGTACACCGGTGCCGGCGCGAACGGGGATCAGAGGCCGTCCGGCCGCAATGGGTCGCTGCTGACCGCTGCCGAGAAGAACCGTGAGATCCACCTGTTCGTCGCGCACGGCAAGGTGCCCGGTGGTGGTGCCATGCGGCAGCGGTACATCGGTCAGATGGTCTTGGACCCGGTGAATCCGTATGACCTGCGTCGCGGTCCCGGTAGGGACGGCGTGATGCGGGAGGTGCTGGTCTTTCGGTTCCGGCCGGCGCCGGGAACGACCGCGGCGTGGACCGAGGCGGACCGGCAGCCCGCCGCCACGATGACCAGCTACGAAATTACCGACCCGCTGGTGGAGGCGCCGGCGGTGGTCACGCTGCCGGCACAGAGCGGAGCGAAGGTCAAGAAGACCGAGCAGCACAGCACCGCACAGACGACCGCGGACATTCCAGCGGGTCAGCGCAAGGTTCTGCGCCGTGAGGGCGAGTTGGTCAAGGCGTTCGTCGCGCACCTGACCGCGGCGGGCCACAAAACCCACAGCTTCCAGATCACCATCAAGGGCGAGCCCGGCACGCTCACCCCGGACTTGTATGACGCGACGGACCACGCCCTGTACGAGGCGAAGGGGATCACGACCCGGGCCAACGTCCGCATGGCCATCGGTCAGCTTGCCGACTACCGGCGCCACATCCCCGGACGCAAGGAGCTGCGCGTCGTCGTCCTGCTGCCCAGCGAGCCCACCGAAGACGTGAAGGATCTCCTCGGCGAGGAGTACGTGGAGCTGGTCTACCAGACCGAAGCCGGCGGGTTCGCCGGCTGGCCGCTCGCCTACAACCAGCCGTAACCAGCACCGTCTGCTAGCCGTGGAAGTGGCTTCGCTTGATCACGGCTTTGCGGATGTTGACGGTCGTCCCGCCGCTACGGCGGGACGTGGTGAGCACCTGCGCTGCAATCCATCCGCCGAAGATCACGGCAGCGAGAACGATGAGCTGGTGGACGAACGCAGCAAGCGCGGCGATGAACGAGGTGAGCAGGATTAGCCCGCCGCACACGGCGAGGAAGCCGACACCCCCAAGGGCGACGTTCACCGCCGTGCGGGAGACGGCCGGCTTCACTGCGACCGGTTCCGGCTGCATGGGGCTGACGGCGTAGCCGGTGACCACACGGCCGTCGGGAAGGACCACGCTCGCCACCGCCGGGATGCTGCCCGGCTGTACGGGCACGAGGGGCGCCGGTGTCATCACCGCGGGCGGTATCGGGGTCGGGTGGTGGACTTCCACGGTGGTCACGGGGCGGGGGTTGGCGGTCTGTTCGGGGTACATGCGGAATCCCTTCCGGTGCTCGGTCAGGGAGGCGGAAGCACACCCTGTGGGGTGGGCTGTGGAGGGGGTTTTCGGGGTCTGGCCTGGGGTGCCTCCCTGACTCCCTGATGGATCATTCGTGCAGCTCAGGGGCAGGGAGGCGGGCCAGGGAGGGGTTCAGGGAGTTCTCCCTGCCTCCCTGACCCGGGCGGGGTCGGCTCCCTGTCATCCGTCGGCGGAAGCGGAACCCTCGTTGTCGCGGTTGGCAAGCGCGCGGGCGACGCGGTCACGGCTGACGACCATGACGCCGTCGGACTTGTGGGGCTCCGCGCCGGCGTCGTCCAGGACGCGCTTGAGGTCCAGGAACGACCAGCCGCCGTAGGCGGCCTCGTTCAGCGTCGCGAGCCGCTTGAGGACATCCTTGGTGCGCACCCGCGACGTGTCCCCGACGACGGAGGCGATGTCGGCGAGCGGGTCACGTTCTTCCCCGCGCTCGATGACGTGCAGGGTGGTGACCCCGTCGCGCAGGGCCTTGGCGCGGTCGGTGATGGCTTCGGCTGCGTCGTCGTCGACGTAGTGCGTGCGCACGGTGATGGACGACTGCCCCTTGGGGATGTCGATGCCGGACGACGCGACCACGAGGGTGCCCTGATCCAGGCCCGGACGCAGCAGGTTCGGTGCGGCGCCACCGTCAACAGCCTTGTCACCGAGCGCCATGCGGGCCTGCGACTCCGTGCCCAGGGCGAGCGAGGCGCGGGTGTGGGCACCCTCGCGGACCAGCTTGGGCAGGTTCTGGTCGGTCGGGTCCTGCGTGCCTTGCCACATCAGCACGTTCACCGCGCGGCCCTGGTTGTGAATCTTCCGGACGGCCATGAAGTACCGGGACGTGGCCTTGGAACCGCCGTAGAAGCGGCCCTCCTCGTCCTTGAGCGGGCACATGAACGCGACCTGCGCCTCGTCGACCAGCACGATCAGCGCGGGGAACTGCGTTCCGGGCGGGGCCATCAGGCGGCGGTTCATCTCGTCCACGGCGCCTTCGACCATCTCGGTCACCTGGATGACGTGCTCGTCGGTCGGCCCCTGGATCAGGGTGGTGGCCAGGCCGTCGAACATGGCCCAGTCGCCCACACCTTTGAGGTCGCCCATGAGGAACTGGACCGACTTGTCCAGCGCGAGCCACAGGGCCAGGGAGCGCAGGGCGACGGTCTTGCCCTGGTTGGACAGGCCCGTGATGAGCAGGTGCCGCTGATACAGGGACAGCGCGGCGGCATCTCCGCGCAGGTCCTGCCCCCAGGGGGCGCGGCCCTTGGTGTAGTCGGCGGTCATCGTTTCGTCGGTGACCAGCGGGGACGGGCCGATCGGCTCATCGAGCGCCCCCGAGTCGGCCACCCACAGCCGGACCGTGCGCGCGGCCTGCGGGATGGTGATGAACACCTCGTGCTCGTGCCTGGTCAGGTTCTCCGCGAGCTTCCGGCGGCGTTTCTGTACCTCGTTCGTCGCCACCCCAGAGGGCAGGGTGACGTCGACTTCCACGCCGCATCCTGCGATCCGGATCGGACCGAGCATCGACGCCCCGGCGTCGCCCATCTCCTTGATGGCGCTCTTCAGCGGGGAGATGCCGAGGTCGCGCAGTGCCTTGACCACGATCGACGGGGTGATCGGCTCACCCTCGCTCGATCGGACGTTGTCGGGCAGCGCCCACGCGGGTGCGGCCTGCTGCTTGCTGCCGATGGCCCATAGGGCGAGTAGGGCGAGGAACGGGCCGATGGTGAGGGCCGGACCCCACACCACCTGAACGATGGTGATCAGCAGGTTGATGAAGTCGATCGTGGCCATGAGCGGGGTGACGACCTCGCTCACGTCCTTGGTCGCTATCGCCATGACGATCCCGAGCGCGACCAGCGACCCGACACCCATACCGGCGCTCACGGCAACGCCCTTGGCGGCATCTATCGGGGAGTGCAGCAGGTCCATGCGGCGGCGGTGGCGTGCCTCGCGGAAGTGCTGCCCGCGCTCCTCCCACTCCGCGGCGACCTCGTAGTTCCCGGCCGCTTCCGCCGCGCGGAGCATCCGCTCATAGCGGGAAGCGGTCCGGCCGTCCCACGTGCGCTTCGCTGCGATCCTCGCGCCGCCGGCGACGTAGAGGGTGTGCCGGGCGACGGCACGTGCGGTGGTCTTCGTGGTGTCGTGGTTGACCGCGGTCTTGACCGCGCGTCCGGAGCGGACCCACAGCGGAACAGGTGCGGCCGGTGCGGGGTCGGGGACCACAGTCAACGCGGTCACGGTGGCGGGCTCGGTCGATTCGGTGCTCTTGTGCAGGTGAACGACGTTCTCACTCATGGTGAAGGACACTCCTGACTGCCCCGGATCGGGGTGAAGGTGAGGGGAAAGCGCTGCGCGGGGTGGGGCGCCGGACGGGCGCCGGTCACCACCAACGGGACTTCTTTGCGGCCTTGGCCTGCGCGGCCTCGGTCACCAACCGCTGCCGCTCGATCTGCAACGCGGTGATCTCCGCGATGAGTCGGGTCTCTGCGGAGCTGGAGACGGAGTCGACCCGGTTGTCTGCGCGGGTGGTGCTCTTGCCGCGGGCGATGCGGTAGGTGCCGCCGGCGAGTGCCGCGAGCATGGCGCGGCGCTCGGAGCCGGTGAGCGGCCACAGCTCGCCCCGGCGGACCGCTTCGAGCTTGCGGTTCGTCTCGCGGATCGCGCGGTCGATGCGGCGGGTGTCGGGCTTGCCCATGGTCAATCCCTTCAGGCCTGCGGAGTGAGCTGGAGATGGATGTCGGCGAGCCGGCCGGTCGCGCCCTGCGCTCCGAGCCACGCGCCCACCTCGCGTTGGACGTGGGTCCAGCAGTAGGAGGCGGGAACGGTGACGGTGCCGTGGGCGAACGCGCGGCCCTGGCCGGGCATGCTCACCCACGCGTCCCACGCGTAGGTGAGCCGAGCAGTGTTCGTGCTGGTCACGGCAGAACTCCAAGGTGTGTGGGTTGAGTTCAGGCGGCGCGCTGGTCGTCGGGGTAGGCGCAGGGCACGCAGGTGCCGAGGGAGGCGGGGATGACGTATCCGGCGTCCGTGCGGCACTGCGGGCAGGTGCGGCGCGCTTGGTTGGCCTTGGCGAGCGCCGCCCCCTTGGCGGCGGTCATGGGCCGGACCGGTTTGGCGAGGTCGACGCGGTAGAGGTGGGCGACCAGCGGTGGCCGGCGGCGGCGCGGGCGTTCGAGCTGGGCGGCCACCGGTTGACCGCCGGGGCGCAGATCGCGGGCGCGGAGCTGGCGGCGGGTGGCGTAGCCGTCCGGGGCGAGGCGCCACCGGAACACCGGCAGCGCCCCCATCAGACGGCCACGCGCTTCCACGCGGCCCTCAGGCGGACCTCGGAGGCGGAGTGGCCGGCCGCGCGGAACCGTGCGGCCATCTCCCGGTAGGACAGGGCGGGAATCTCGCTGTGTCGGATCTCGTCGACCACCGCGTCAAGGGACGCATCGGTGAGCGCGGGCGCTGCGTCCAGCGCGGGCGCAACCGGCTCTGTCGGGCCCCAGACGGGGAGCTCCCAGCGGGGCGTGACGTTGGGTGCGACGTGGTGCGTCACGCTGGTCAGTGCCCTGCCGGTGTCCTGACCGTTGCGCGCCTCTTCCAGCGTCGACCAGGCCCGGGAGAGGGTCTGTGCGGTCTTGGCCTGGACGCGTGCGACGCGGGCGCCGGCCTGCGTCACGGCCGCCAGCCGGGTCTCCTCGGTGGTGGCTTCGGCCCGCAGGCGGGCGCGGGCCACGGCCGCTTCGTCACGCGCCTCCTGCTGAATGCCTTGGATGGCTCCGAGCGCGTTCGGGGTGAGCGCGGTCCGCTCCCACAGTCCGTGCACCAGCCACAGTGCCTTGGCCGCGACGGGAAGCCAGGCCACGGCCAGCCACGCGCCGGTGGTCTCCTCCGCGGTGAGTGCGTGCGCGACGAGGACGCCGGCCGCGATGATGCCGAAGGACCAGCCGACGGCGGTGACGGCGCGATTGTGGTCGCCCTGTGCGGCGAGACGGCGTTCGTAGGCGAGGGTGGCCAGCCATCCGCCGTCGATCCCGAGACCGACAACCAGGGCGACGGGCCACGGCATAGCCGTGCCCAGCCACATCACGACCACGGCCAGCGTGAGGACCATGGACACCGCCGTCATCGCGACGGCGGGAAGAACGGTCCTGGCCCTCACGCCGCACCCCCCGCCGTGTCGGCGACGGCGGCGCGGTTGGCCAGCTCGCGGCGTGCGGTCAGCACACGGCGGTGGGCCCGGCGGATGCGGCGCTGGTCCAGCTCGGTCGGTGTGCGGTCAAGGGTGATGATCTGCGCGTCCAACAGGTCGACGTCCGCGAGGATCGCGGGCATCTCCAGCTCGATCGCATTCAGCTCCGCGTCCGTCGGCTCGATCCAGTCGGCGAACGCGGTAACAGCTTCCTGAACAGTAACGATTGGGTTCATTGGGTCGTGTTCTCCCTTGCAGGTGGGACGGCCCGAACAGCGGCTCCGGTGTTCCAGCACCGGAGCCGCGCGCCGTTGAAGTCGGTAAGTCCGGCTCCCCTCAGCGCTGCTCGTGCGAGACGAGCAGCGGAGGCAACCGGCCGCAGCCGTGAGCTGCGGGAGTTGGGCCGCGCTGTACTCACGCGGGAGAGCCCGCGTGGCCGCCTACTTGGCCGAGGAGAGGCGGCGTCATCCTCATTCAGTTGTCAAGGAACCTGCGCTTCCTTCGAGCCCCTCTCAGAGCCCTCCGGGCGACGCGAGTCGACATAGATGGGCAGACTTAGAGGTCTTGCACCACCTGCTCAGCTTGTTGGTACAAGCTGACATGAGTGATGCTGCACCCACAGACGGTGAGGCGTCAAGGGGTTCGGTGCTACATGTACCAACAAGTTGCGCGAGTGCGTCATGATGGGGCTATGACCAAGCAGCCGAAGTACCGGCAAGTCGCTGACGTACTGCGTCGCGAGATCGACAACGGCACCTACGCGCCGGGAGCGCGGCTGCCCTCTGAGAACGACTTGCAGCAGCGCTTCGACGCGTCTCGGAACACGATCCGCAACGGGCTAAGCCTGCTGGTCAGTGAAGGTCTGATCACGTCTAGCCAAGGTCTTGGCTATGAGGTCAAGTTGCACGAGGTGTTCGAACTCAACGCGTCTCGATTCGAGAACCTGACCTTCCCGCAGAACGGGGACGCGTACAGCACCGACGTGACGAACGCCGGCCGTCGGCCGCATCAGACCTTCCGCGTGGAGATGCTCCCGGCTTCGAACGATGTTGCTGAGCGGCTCAAGGTTCCAGCGGGTACGAAGGCCGTATTGCGGTTCTGCCATCGCTACGTTGACGACGTCCCGTGGTCCACGCAAGCGACCTACTATCCGTCCTGGCTGGTCGACGCATCACCGCGATTGGCTGAGCCGGGGGACATCGAGGAAGGCACGACTCGATACCTCGCCACACGGGGGATCGAGCAGGTCGGGTACTTCGATGAGATCGCCGCTCGGATGCCCACGCCGGAGGAGGCCCGACTTCTGGAGATCGGAGCTGGTGTGCCCGTGATGATCTGGACGCGCACCGGCTACTCGGCAGACCGTCCGATCCGGTGCACGATCACGACGTTCCGGGGGGACCTGAACCGCATGAACTACGAGATCGGCGAGCTGTCCGCCCGAAGCGAGAGCGCGTGATCATCACTCCAGCGGAATCGCACGATGTGACCAAGCTGCTCGCCTTTCGAGCGGAGGCAGCAGCCTGGTTGCGAGGTCTGGGTTCCGACCAGTGGAGCCGTCCGTATCCGGCCGACAAGCTGCTGGCCACAATCGAAGCGGGCACTGTGTTCATGCTCCGGGACGGTCATACGACGGCTGGCACGATCACACTCACCCCGGATGCCGAGGAAGGGCTGTGGACGGACGACGAACTGACCGAACCCGCGATGTTCGTCAACAAGCTCACCATTGCGCGTGAGTACGCTGGCTTGGATCTCGGTGGCCGGCTGCTTGACTGGGCTGGCGATCGCGCACATCGCGCGGGCGCGCGGTGGCTTCGCTTGGACGCGTGGACAACTAACGAGGGGCTCCAGCGGTACTACCTCGCGCACGGCTTCATTCACATTCGTACGGTCCGCGAGGGCGTTGCCGTTAACGGTGGCCCCCGGGTTTCTGGGTGGCTCGCGCAGCGCCCTGCGCGGCCAGCAGACCATAGGTTTTCGGACCGTACACCGGCCCCCGAACGACTCCGATTCGCAGCGTGAGTCGAGTAGAGGTTCACAGGATGAGCCCTCTGTTCACTGCGCGAGCGTAGAGCCGCTGGTGCCACTCGTTGGCGTTCGATCCGGATCGGTGGTCAGGATGGGGTTCAGGCCGGTCTTGATCAGGTGCAGCAGGGTCCAAGCTATGACGCAGCAGTCGTTGGCCCGAAGCGGGCAGCGAGCGCTTGCGCCTCCTCCCGTATCACCGGTCCGACGGGCGCGTTGATCTGCTCGTCGTGCCTTCCGTGGGAGGATACTGAACGCCCTCTCGCGCCTAGTGGCGTGTGCTCAGAAGCCTAAACAACTTCATCCCTGCGTGATGCGGAGACTTGAGGTCGGGCATCCAAAACTCGCACTTCGATGGCGGCATTGTTGTTAATTTCCTGAAGCTTCTTCTGGGTGTCGGCGATGTCGAAACTATGGCCAGGCGACCCAGAAAGAATCACCACAAACCAGCCTTTGTCTAGCTTTTTAGACTTCATGTAACTCGGCAGTTGAATAGTAAGCCCTTTTTGCAGTGCCGATAGTCCTCCCTTGAATACTTTGAACTCCAATCCATGCCGTTCGCCGAAACCGCTGATGATGAAATCAATTGGCCCAAGCCCGGTCTCCGGTTCGCGATCAACTAAAACCTTCTCAACCGCATATTCGGCAACGATGCTGAAGAGCGTCTGACACTTCTTTTCGTTGACCGAATCCGACGCGCTTACGAGACTCCAGCCCCGATCAAGCAGAAGTGTATTGCTGAAGGTTGAAATCAGTTGATCGACGAAATTTGCCAAGTTGCCAAAACTGACTTCGGGCATGCCGTTTCGGATCACGTGACCCATCATCCTGAAGTTCTCGCTTGCATTTGGCGTTAGTCCCGGAAAGAGGTTCACGTGCCCCGCTGCGTAGACATCGAATTGATCTGAAGCCTCCATGCGTCCTAGGAGGAAAGTGTTCTCCACTTTCCCATTCAGATTTGCCCAAGACGTGGTAGTGAGCATGCACTCCGCCCTCACGGGGGCCCGGAGGGCCCGGAGGGCTCCCTCGGGCCCAGAACGCTGGATCCGCACAGAGCCGTTCTTTCGATCTTTGTCCCATGTGAACCGTGAGGGACCCGAAAAGTGAAACCAACCTCCTGGCGGTACGGTGGGCATTGCACTCAAATTCTTCACCTGATGGAAGCCGATGAGGAAACTCACGGCATCTTCGGCGATTTCAGACTTGTAAGCCCCGGCCAGAGGTTGCTGGGAACCCCATGACCACAGATCCGCGAACCCCCGCGTCAGGGTGCGAGGGAGGGAGCGCGCGAGCGAATTCTCGCGCGCGTACAGGATGTCCAGATGCATGATTATCCCCGTGAGCGCCATTACTGATAGGGTGCAGTACTAGACTTGATGATTGTTGGGCCGAGGGTAAGTCGTCTAGGCCCCGGCATCACCTGATACTCGGGCCGATGACGCTATCCCGGATCTTCTTGCCCTGTTCAATGACTGAAACCGATCCGTCCTTAGTGGCCAAGGCGAGAGCGGTGCTAACGGTCGTGTCATTGGCGACGCCGTATACGCCATCAAAGACAGACCACACTTCGTCCACCAGCTTGGTCCGTTTCCGGCGGGCGACGATCCCTTGTAGGTTCTTCCGCACGCGGACGCGAGCCCTCTCCTGCTCCTGGGTAATCACGTCCTTCACCACGTCGCCGAAGCTGAACAGGGCGTCATCGTCATTGTCCGTCTGCGGCCCCAAGGCTTCCAGCCATTCGTACCTTGCTCTGGCGATGGCGTCGGCAAATACCCATATTCCGAATGGGCTACGGGTCAGGAAGACGAGGTGGTACACGGGCTGATGATGGACTCGTCGCTTCACGGGCACTGTGATCCCGTGCATCCCTGTCATCCGAGCCAGACGGTCTGTGTACGCACGTGCGACTGCCTCGGCGCAAGGCTCGAACGTTGAGTCTGGCCCGAGTGCTTGCAGTGCAACCTCTCGCCACCAGGTGCCGCCGCATACACGGTCGAGGGCCGGCAGACTTTCATGGCTGTGATGACCGGCGGCCAGAGCGCCGGTTGCTCGGCGAGTGAAGTCTGCACTGAAGTTGAGTAGGACCTCCGTACTTGGGCGTGCTTGGCGTCGCTCGCCGTCGAGGACGCGGGCAAGATCCAAGAAGGGCAGGCCTGCACCACAGGGGTCGAGGAAGAGGAAGAGCGGAATTCCCTTGGCTGCCGTGACAATGCTGTTCAGATGTTCATGAACGAGGCCTTGGCGGGCCACTGCTCGCACGCCTAGAGCCTGGTACTCGCCCACCACTTGAGCCAATTTTTCGTAGTCGGCTCGTTTCTTCTCCACGAGGGTGGCTTCAACGATGGCTCGGCTTGCCTTGGCAGCAGCCTTGAGGATCAACTCTCCTGACGCCGGTGTTCCGTCGGGGTAGCGCCCGCGACCTGCGAACCCGTCAACGATCGCAACACGGTGTCCTGGTGAACTCGATCCGACCATCGCAGCGTACGGAGTGACGTACCGACGAAGGATCGCGTGCTTGAAGATCGACTGACTGTGGTTTCGATCGAGTAACCCCGCCGATGTACTGATCGCCATGTCTGCCCCCTGGCTCCCGCCCTGTGGCGGTATCTACGAGAGACGATGGTCACATGTAGTCAGCACATTGCGACAGAGCGCCGATTGGTCAATCGTTCACGAGACGCTAGTCAGCCGTGATGGCGTGCTGTCCCAGACGCGGCCTTGCAACTCTCGTCCACCTGCTTTGGGTGTTCGCCCGCCCCACTGCTTGAAGAAGAACGGGACGTCCGAGGACTCGCAGTTGTCGCGGATCTCAAGAACCCATGCTTCATCGAGTGGCCGATGACGTGCACCAGACTCCCCACCGACGATCACCCAGCCGATGCCGTCTAGATCCAGGCTGGGGAGCGGTCCGAGCAGGGGCTCACAGGACAAGAACCGCACGCTGGCAGGCACCTGTCGTAGGTCCTCCACTCGGGACAGCTGATCCTCTGTCTCGACAGACACCCCAATCCAAACGTTGGCGGGCCACTCCAGGCTGTTCGCGAGACGACGGAGTCGGCGACCGCGCTTGGTTAGGACCTGGTAGGTGTGCTGGGGGGTATCGGCCATGACTTCAAAGACTTGCTGTACGAACTCCAGCGGTACCCGGGCATGGAACAGGTCGCTCATGGAGTTGACGAAGACAGTGCGAGGCGCCTTCCAGCGGTATGGAAGAGTCAGAGAGTCCTGATGTAAGGCGAGGCCGAACCCGGGGCCTGAAGTGACAGGATTTCCATCAGTTTGGTACTTTTCGGCACCCATGGCCTTGAGGCGTTTCGAGAGTGTCAGGGCGTAGCAGTTGTCGCAGCCAGGTGAAACGCGATCGCATCCAGTGGTTGGGTTCCAGGTCGCCTCTGTCCACTCGATAGAGCTTCCGTCACCCATGCCCAAGCCTCCGAATGTCGAAACTATGTTCTAATTCTAGTTTCCGAGACGCCTAATGTCTCCACTTTTGCCACGCAGCTTACGTGGGTTGAATCGGGTGGGCTGGTGTGATCCCCCCTCGAACACGCGGTCTCTGGCCCGTTCGATCGTGCTGGCCGGTTCGGCCAAGGGGTCTGGACGGCGTCGATCCTGAAGATCCGGCGAGTCCGACGAACGGAAGAGGTCCACAGTCGTTCACGCCCTGGCGAACGCTGGCGAATAGTTACAGCTGCGCATGCTGCCTGACCGTGCGCGATAGCGTCCGCGTATTGGCTCAGTCCTCGCCTCTTCGCGTACCTCCTGCTCCGCCGCTGAGTAGGGGGTACCGGGAGAGGTGGGAGGTGAGTTGATGGACCAGTCGAGGGAACCTGCATGGTTCCGACGGCATCAGTGGTGGATCCAGTTATCGCTGGATCTGCTGGCCGTGGCTGGAACGATTGCGGGCTGTGTCGCTCCGTTCGTGCACTGAGGTGTAGTTGAGCGGTGGTCCGGTTGAAGGGCTCAGTCGTGGGCCCGGCCGCCTGGTAATCGACCGGGCCCACTTCCCGCGTGGCCGGCCTGGCTCCGGATGCCCCCGGAGCCAGGCCTCGCTCATGCGGGGGTCAGGGGCTGTGCGCAACTCAACTCGTGGCGCTTCTTGCGCAGCGGTCAAAAGTGGGCAACACCAATGTATCGAGAGGTGAGATCCGGGCAACCGAATCGGCCCAGGAGTCCCGGGGTGTTAATCATCGTTAACATGGTGAAGGCCCAGTTCAAGGAGGGTCAACCTGGCGAAACCTGGCGAAAGCCAGACGAGTGGCGCTACCTCGGCGGATGACCGAGGGAGGCCCGTGCGCGGGACCGTCGGTGGGCCCGCTGACAGGGACCAGTAGCAGCCATCAGTGACCAACGGCGAGTGGGAGCGTGCAGCTCTCCGGCGTGGTGCGAAGCCATTTCGCAGGTGTGGGTCACGACGCGCGCAGTACAGATGGTTGAGCACGGCTTCCGTCTCTACAAGGAGCGAGCGACCGCGCCCGCGTGATGGCTCCGGTACATCGGCTGCTGCCTGACATGAGGCCTGGCCATGCTCTACGGCCGGCAGGGTCTCAGTTCCGGTCTCAGTCATGGAGTCTTCCGCGAGCGTCCACCTTTGTCCCCCGGTGTTTGGAACGTCCGCTGAGCAGGCCCGTAGGCGTCCCTGTGGACACCCGCGGATGCTCCCGGGGCAAGATCGGACAACTCGTAATGCGTAGGTCTCGGGTTCGAATCCCGAAGGCGGCTCTTTTCAAGCCCAGCTCAGACACAGTCTGAGCTGGGCTTTTGCGTTCAGCGCACTCGACGGCGACGCCGAGCGCGGGCCGCGCGGCTGTCCGTGGTCTCAGACTTGGAGAGGCGCCGCCCGGCCATGGTGCGTGGCCGGGCGGGCGCCTTTGGGAAATTCCGGTGTACGACGGTCATACGGTCTCGGGCACACCGTTCGACGTGGGGCCGGGGATCGTCTTGGCGAGGAGCTCGGCGGGAGGCGCCGGGGAGGTGGCTGCTGCCGTTTCGCGGGCGAGGAAGGCACCGAGTTCGCCGATGGTGCTCATCAGCGGTGCGGGGAAGACGACCGTGCTGTTCTTGTCCACGGCGATCTCCACCAGGCTCTGCAGGTTCCGCAGTTGGAGGGCCAGGGGGTGGGCCATCATCGTGTCCGAGGCGTCGCCGAGCGCGGCGGCGGCCAGCGACTCGCCCTCCGCGTTGATGATCTTCGCCCTCTTCTCCCGCTCGGCCTCGGCCTGGCGGGCCATGGCGCGCTTCATGGTGTCGGGCAGCTGGATGTCCTTCAGCTCGACCAGGGTGACCTGTACGCCCCATTCCGCTGTGGTGACGTCGAGGATCTCGCGGATGTCCAGGTTGATGCGGTCGGTCTCCGACAGTGTCTCGTCGAGGGTGTGCTGTCCGACGACTTTCCGCAGGGTGGTCTGGGCGATCTGGTTGATCGCGGCGTGGACGTTCTCGACGGCGATGACCGACTTCACCGCGTCGGTGACCCGGAAGTAGGCCACGGCGGACACGTCCACGCTGACGTTGTCCCGGGTGATGATGCCCTGGGACTGGATGGGCATGGTGACGATCCGCAGTGACACCCGGTGCAGTACGTCCACGAACGGGATGACGATCCGCAGCCCCGGATCCCGGGTTCCCACCAGGCGACCGAA
The DNA here is from genome assembly GCF_000424945.1 of Streptomyces sp. 142MFCol3.1. Lineage (NCBI taxonomy): Bacteria > Bacillati > Actinomycetota > Actinomycetes > Kitasatosporales > Streptomycetaceae > Streptomyces > Streptomyces sp. 142MFCol3.1. Next base: position 112,015 of record NZ_AUKV01000002.1, on the reverse strand, counting down.
GCGGAACAGCACTCCCTGCTCGTACTGCTTGACGATTTTCACGGCCATCGCGAGTGCCAGGACGGCAAGAGCCGCGACGACGACCAGTAGGAAGATCAGAACTCCCATGTGCTGCTCCTCAGCATGAGGACCACGTCGTTGTCGCGCGAGGTCCTGGGGGGTGGGGCGGTAGCGCGTGAGCCACAGGGAGCCCGGTGTCCGCGTGGTCGAGCCGTTGCGAGAACCTCGCGCTCTCACTTGAGTGGGCGCGGTGCGGGCCGCGGGCCCGCCGTGTGTCCAGCATCCCTTGCCGCGTGCGTCTGCCGCTTGGGCCGAACGGTCCCCGGTGTACGTGGCGCTTCCCTGGAGGTTCAGCCGTTGTCGGCGGGGAGGGGGACGGTCCACTCCAGGGTGGTGCCAGTGGGACGGTGGGGAATGAGGGTGAGGGTGCCGCCGAGTTCCGTGGCACGGGTGTGGAGGTTGGCCAGTCCGCTGCGGCGGGTGTGGGCGGGGTCGATGCCGCGGCCGTTGTCGGTGACCCGCAGCCTCAGGTGGGTGGTGGTGGCCTCAGCACTGACGTCCACGGCGGTGGCGTGGGCGTGCCGGGCGGCGTTGGTGAGGGCTTCGCGGAGTACGGCGATCAGCTGGTCGGCGATGTCGTCGGCGACCAGGGTGTCCAGCAGGCCGGTCATCCGCAGCGCGGGGCTGAAGCCCAGGACGGCGGAGGCCCGGCCGGTCTCGGCGACCAGCCGGGTCCGCAGGCCGGTGTCCCTGTCGGTGCCGCGTCGCCCGAGGGCGTAGATCGTAGATCGGATGATCTTGATGGTTTCGTCGAGGTCGTCCACGACCCGTTGGATGCGCTCGGCGGCCTGCGGGCGGTCGGCGAACTGCGTGAGGACGGATTGCAGGGTCAGCCCCCCGGCGAACAGCCGTTGGATGGCCAGGTCGTGCAGGTCGCGGGCGATGCGGTCGCGGTCGCCCAGGAGCAGAAGCTGTTCGGCCGCGCGACGGTGCTCGGCGATCTCCAGGGCGAGCGCGGCGTGGTTGGCGAATCCGGCGATCATCGCGATGGTCGCGTCGGCGAAGGCGGGGCGGCCGGGAAGACCGGCGACCTGGAGAACGCCGCGTACGTGTTCGGGGGTGCCGAGGGGGACGAGGAAGACCGGCCCCAGGGGGAGCAGGGCGGTGTCGTGTTCGGTTCGGGGGTCGGTGTTCCAGTCGTCGGTGGTGATCGTCTCCCCGGAGCTGTAGACCTTCGCGGCCAGCGTGGTGTCCGGCAGGACCAGCCCGCTTACCCGGTCGGCGTCCGTGCCGTCGGCGGCCTCGACGACCAGGTTTCCGGCGCCGGGAACGGGCACGGCGAGGGTCACCTGGGCCGCCTCGGCCATCTCGCGGACCGTGGCGGTGAAGGTGTCCAGCACCTCCGCGGGGTCCGTTCCGTACAGGAGGCTGCGGGTCAGTTCGCTGCTGGCCGTCAGCCAGCGTTCGCGGCGCTGTACGGCGTCGTAGAGCCGGGCGTTGTCGATCGCCACCCCGGCCGCAGCGGCCAGCGTCGCCAGTACCACTTCGTCGTCGGCGTCGAACTCTGCCCCGCCGCGCTTGTTGGTCAGGTACAGGTTGCCGAACACCGCCTCGCGGACCCGTACCGGGGCACCCAGGAAGCTCCGCATCGGCGGATGCCCCGCCGGGAAACCGGTGGCGTCCGGGTGCTTGTTGAGGTCGGCCAGACGCAGCGAGTCGGGCTCGCGGATCAGCAGTCCCAGGATGCCCAGGCCCTCCGGGTAGTGCCCGATGGCGGCGATGGTGTCCTCGTCCATGCCGACCGTGATGAACTGCTTGAGGTCGCGTTCCTCGCCCACCACTCCCAGCGCACCGTATTCGGAGTCGACCAGGGTGACCGCGGACTGCACGATCTGCCGCAGTACCACGGCCAGGTCCAGATCGGTCCCGACGGCCAGGACCGCTTCCAGCAGCCCGTGCACACGGTCCCGGGTGGAACGCACCCGCGCGATCTGCGCCTGCAGGTCGTCCAGCAGATCGTCCAGCCCCAGGCGAGGCGCCGACGCCCCCTCTCCCCACGCAGCGCCCGTGTGTTCGTCCACGACGGCTCCCCTCGGGAAGGCAGGTGCCTCCATGCCTCCAGAATGCACCGGCTGGGGCACCAGCGTCCCCCCACGCATGCGAGATGCGATCAAATGTTCACATCGGGTGAGCGGTATCGAGCACGGGTGCGCCCCGGACGGAGCGGGCGTCCATGGATGTACACCGTGATTGCCCCGAGGCATATCCCCCAGCAGCACTGGCGGTGCAACGTCGCTGCCAGGTCCCGGTCCCCGGCCTGTCGCTCTCCGGTGAAGGCCGCTGAGGTGTGAACCTCCGCACGGCCACGGCTCACTCCGTTCGTGCCCACCAACGCCAGGGCCAAGGCCGATGGGACGCACCGTTCGACTCGTGGGACTGCCCCGCATCCAGCGCCAGGACCAGGACGACTCCGCAGACACGCCGACAGGCGGAGTGGAGATCTCCCTCTGCCTGGAACTGCCCCGCGTCACCGACAGCAACATGGCGATGGGACAGGTGCCTACGCGGTCCTCTCCGCGGTCGGAACTCCCGTCTGGATGCTGCACGAACTCAGAGACAGCCCGTTTGGCCGCTCATACATGGTCCTCCACAGCACGGCGCCGTCCTACCAGCTGCTACTGCGTGGCCGTCCCGAAGGCGACTCCTTCGAAACCCGGCTCGGACAGTGTCCGAGCCGGATTTCTTCGTCGGGGGACGCGGTCGCGGCGTCAGCGGTTGGCGTACAGCGTGTCCAGCTCGCCGGACAGTGCGGCGCGTACCTGGCGGGTGGCCTCGTCGACCAGCACTTCGGGTTCGTCGGCGAGCAGTGCGGCCATCGTCTGCTCGGCCACGTCGCTCGCACGGATCTTCGGGGCGTCGATGGAGGACGCCAAGTCGGTGTCCACATAGCCGGCGTGCACGCCGATCACCAGCGTGCCCTGCTCGCGCAGTGCCAGGCGGAAGGCGTTCGTCAGCGACCACTGGGCGGACTTGGAGGCCGCGTAACTCGGCAGCCGTCTGTTGGCCACCCACGACGCCACGGAGAGCATGTTGACCAGTGCCCCGCCGCCGTGTGCGGCCAGAACGGGCGCGAAGGCCCGGGATACGGCCCAGGTGCCGAGGTAGTTGACCTCCATCTCGCGCCTGGCGCCGTCTAGCGAGCCCTCGAGGAGGGACGGGCCGGCGGCGATCCCGGCGTTGTTGATGACGATGCTGACGTCGTCGGCCTCGCGTGCGGCGGCGGCGACCTGCTCCTCGTCGGTGACGTCCAGCCGCAGCGGGGTGAGCGCGGGGTCCTGGACGGTCGCCGGATCGCGGACACCGGCGTACACCTTGGCGGCGCCGTGGGCGAGAAGCGCCCGGGCGAAGGCGGACCCGATGCCGCGGTTGGCCCCTGTGACAAGCGCTGCCGAACCCTTGATCTCCATGATCACCCTCCCTGCGCGGGTGGAGGACTCCGTCCTTACGACGCTAGACCCGGGACGGCCGCGCCTCCACTCGCGGGCCGGCCGTGCCCGTGCCGTCCGGTCAGGGCGGGCCCGCGGCTCAGCCCGATGTGGCCGGGTCGGCGGCGGAGACCGGGAGGGTCTCCTCGCGGAGGAAGCCGGGGCGGATCCCTCGGTACACGAGCATCAGGACGGCGCCGAGCAGAAGCGCGCCGATGCCGGTGACGAAGACCGAGCCGCCGGTGCGGCGGGGACGGGAGGGTCCAGGAGGTGCTGACGTAGTCGGCCGCGGAGTACGCCACGCAGGCGTCGACGAGGAAGTAGAGCGGCAGGACGCCGCCGAGTCCGGGCATGATCCCCTTCGTCCACAGGTCGCGGGGCTTCGGCGGAGGACCCTGCGGTGGTACCGGACGCAGGCGAATCCGGTCAGCCCGTAGTAGAAGTCGATCACCAGGCCGACCGGGCCGATGGAGTCGGCGACAGTCCCTTGTCCTCCACTTCCGGTACGGGCGAGGGAGGCGCCGCCGGCGGGACGGGAGGCAGGACCATGGCGCCCTCCGGAGACTCGCCGGGCTCTCCCGTCCGGGGAAGGGCACCGGGCCGCTGTTCTGGTCTCAGCGTGAACCGGCTGGTCACGGCGCGTAAGGCGAGCGAAAGGCACGTGAAAGGCACGCGCCGGGCGGATGCCGGGGCGGGTGCCGGGCGGACGCGGGACGAGCGTCGGGCGTCCGGGGTCGGCGGGTGTGTCGGTGGACACACACTCTCCCGCCGTCACACTTCCGTCCTCGCGCGCGTCAGGGAGGAGGTGGCGCCACATCCGGTGGCCCGGCGACAGGGAGATGACGAGATGACGGTCGTGATGGTGCGGTCCACGGTGAGGCCCGAGTTCGTGGACGCGCTGGAAGAGGCAAGGCGGAAGATGTTCACCGCGATCGAGCGGGAGCGGCCCGAGGGCGTGCGTTACACCTCGTTCCGGCTGCCGGACGGGGTCACCTACGTCGCGCAGCTGGAGCTCGCCGACGGGGTCGACAACCCGCTGCCCGCGATCGCGGAGTTCCGTGAGTTCCAGGCGGGGCTGAACGACTGGCTGGCCGGTCCGCCGGTCGTGGAGCAGCTGGAGGTCAGGGGCGTGTACGCGGGCTGACCGATTCGTCCGTTCGGCCGGGGCGGCAGCCGCGGGTGTGCGGGCGGCGCATCCGGACGTACTCCGGGGCGTACGTGAGGGGTAGTTCCGGTGAACGGCTAGCATCGCGGCACAGTTGTCGGCCGGGATGGGGTGGATGTCGTGTCACAGGCAAAGGAGGGGCCACGGATCGCCGTTGCCGTGGTGACCATGGGAAATCGGCCCGCCGAGGTCGACGCGCTGCTCACCTCCGTGGCCGGGCAGGACGTCGCACCCGCCCGGATCGTGATCATCGGCAACGGCTGTCCGCTGCCCGAATTCGCCGAGCGCCTCGGCCTGCCCGGTGAGGTGACGGTCATCGAGGTCGACGAGAACCTCGGGTGCCCCGGGGGCCGCAATGTCGGGCTCCGGCGGCTGGCGGAGTTCGGCGACGTCGACGTCGTCGTGGAGCTCGACGACGACGGTCTGCTGGTCGACACGGACGTGCTGCGCCGCGTCCGGGACCTGTACGCCGCCGATCCGCGGCTCGGCATCGTCGGATTCCGCATCGCCGACGAGAACGGGGAGACGCAGCGCAGGCACGTGCCCCGCGTCGGCGCCAAGGACCCGATGCTCGGTGGCCCCGTGACCGGGTTCCTCGGCGGCGGGCACGCCCTGTCCATGCCGATGCTCGCCGAGATCGGTGACTGGCCCGCCGAGTTCTTCTTCGCGCACGAGGAGACCGACATGGCCTGGCGCGCCATCGACGCAGGGTGGACCGTGCTCTACGAGCCCGCGCTGCTGCTCCAGCACCCGAAGACCTCGCCCGCCCGGCACGCCATCTACTACCGGGTGACCGCGCGCAACCGAGTGTGGCTCACCCGGCGCCGGCTTCCGTTGCCGCTGATCCCCGTGCACCTGGGGATCTGGATGTTGCTCACGCTCGCGCGGACGCGGTCCGTCGGCGGTCTGCGGGCCTGGTTCGGCGGGTTCGCGGAGGGGGTACGGCAGCCCGGCGGGGAACGGCGGCCGATGCGGTGGCGGACGGTGTGGCGGCTCACCCGGCTCGGCCGGCCGCCGGTGATCTGACAGGGGTCGTCCCGGGGTGTACGCCGCGTCCTGCGTTCCCTGGACGACTCACGCTCGTGGCCTGCGTGACGTCACTGACGGGAATCCGTACGACGTCACCGGCTGTCTCGTGCGACGTCCCTACTGACGCGCGGCGTCCCTGACGCGTTTCGCATGCGGCGTCTCTGACGCGTTCCCCGTGCGGCGTCCTTGACGCGTTCCCCGTGCGGCGTCCCTGAGGTGTCCCGCACAGCAGCGTCGTCGTGTCCCGCACAGAGGCGCTGTCGTGTCCCGCACAGCAGCGCTGTCGTGTGCGTCACGTCGTGCGGGAGGGGAGGGACGGGAGACAGACGGAGGCCCCGGTCGTTCACCTCCGCCGACCGGGGCCTCGCGCGTCCCCGGATCCGGCCACGGCGGCGACACTCCCCCGAGTTACGCGTCATACGCGCGCACCGTCGGGCCAGATCCGATGTTGTGATCACATCAGGCCACGCCAACGGATCGCTAACATGAGGCCAACGGTTCCACGGGGAGCCATGAGTTCGGTCGGCGGGAAGTCGCCGTAGGAAGGCGCGAAGTCGCCCCGGGGCGCGGCCGGAGAGGCCGGGCGGGAAGGCAGTGGGCTGCGTGATCCGGAACGGGCTGCGGTTCGGGCTGCTGGGGCCGCCGGTCCTCTACGGCGCCGACGGCGAGGTCCGGTCGGTGGTCAGCGGCAAGACGCGTGCGCTGCTCGTCGCGCTGCTCCTGGAGCCGGGCCGGGTCGTCTCCGTCGACGCGCTCAAGGACGCGCTGTGGGGCGGAGCGCCACCCGCTTCCGCGCAGGCCTCGCTCCACAACCACGTGACCCGGCTGCGGCGACTGCTCGACGACCCGGACCGGCTGCGTGCGGTCGCGCCCGGCTACGTCCTGCGGGTCGGCGAGGGCGAGTTGGACGTCCGTGTCTTCGAGCACCACGCCACGGCCGCGCGCGCCGCGCACGCCGAGCGCGACTGGGGGCGGGCGCTGGGCGAGTCCACGGCGGCGCTGGCGCTGTGGCGCGGTGCCCCGCTGAGCGGTCTGCCGCCCGAGACCGGCGGGCACGCCTTCGGCCAGCGCCTGGAGGAGACCCGCCTGCTGGTCCTGGAGTGGCGCTACGAGGCCGAGCTGCACCTCGCGCCTGCGCCGGACCGACTCGATCGGCTGGCACCCGAGTTGGCCGCGCTCGCCACCGGGCATCCGCTGCGTGAGGCCTTCCACCGGCTGCTGATGCTCGTGCTGCACCGAACCGGCCGGCAGGCCGAGGCGCTCGCCGTCCACCGGGACCTCAGGGCCCGGCTGGTCGAGGAACTCGGCGTCGAGCCGGGCCCCGCCGTACGCGAGGCCCATCTGGAGATCCTCCGGGACCAGGGGGCGAGGACCGCGCCGGGGACCGCCAAGGACCAGCCGCCGCCGGCCGTCCTCCCGCCGCCGCAACCGGCCCAACTGCCACCACCACCGGCCCACTTCACCGGCCGGGAGGACACCCGGGAGGCAGTACGGCTGACTCTCGACCCGGAACGGCGGGCCGTGGGCGGCGACGGCGCCGTCCCCGGCGGCCGGCCCGCGGTGGCTTCGGACCCAATGCCCGCCGTCGCGGTGATCAGCGGCATGGCGGGCGTCGGCAAGAGCGCGCTCGCGCTGCACGTGGCACACGGGCTGAGGGAACGTTTCCCCGATGGTCAGCTGTACGTGAACCTGCACGGCGCCACCCCAGGCATGACCCCGCTCACCCCAGGCCAGGCACTGGCCGCGCTGCTCCGCGACGTCGGCGCCGAACCGCGTCATCTCCCCGAACACCCGGACGCGGCAGCCGCGTTGCTCCGTTCCGCGCTGGCGCCCACGCGCACCCTGATGGTCCTCGACGACGCCGCGAACGCCGCCCAGGTGCGGCCGCTGCTTCCGGCCGGCGCGGGCTGCGCGGTGATCGTGACGAGCCGTTCACCGCTCACCGCCCTGGACGGCGCGCATCGCTTCCCGCTCACGCCCCTGTCCGACGAGGACAGCGCGGCGCTGCTCCGCGCGGTCTCCGGCCGCCGGGACGGGCTGAGCGGGGCACACCCTCTCGTCGAACTCACCGGCCGGCTGCCTCTCGCCCTCCGCGTCGTCGCCGCCCGTCTCGCCGCCCGCAGCGCCCTCACCCCGGACGCACTCGCCGGGCAACTCACCGCCACCGAGGGACGGTTGCACCATCTGGAGTACGACGACCTGAGTGTGCGCCGCTCGCTGGCCGTCGCGCACGACGCGCTGCGCGCCTCGGAGCGCGAGGCGGACCGGGACGCGGCCCGCGCCCTGTGCCGCATCGGCGCGCTGGACCTGCCGGCCTACGGCGCACCCCTGCTCGCCCGGCTGTGCGGGATCGACGAGCGCCGTGCCGACGCGGCCCTCGACCGGCTCGTGGACGTCGCCCTCCTGGAGGAGACGGCCTACGGGCGCTACGCCCCGCACGACCTCGTACGGGACTTCGCGCGCGAGATCGCGGGCGCGACGGACCGGGCGGGGGCCCCGGACGCCGGGGAATCGTGCGCGCCGGGCCCGGAGGCCGTCGCGGACCGCGCGCTGCGCTGGTACGCCGCGGTCGCCGCCCGCTCCCTGGAGGCGATCGTCGAACCCGGCCTCGAACGCGAGGACCGCAGCAGGCCGACCGGCTCGCAGCCCGCCGGGCACGCCGAGGACGTCGCCGGGACCCCCAAGTTCCCTTCCTCCGAAGAGGCGTTCGCCTGGGGCGACCTCGAACTGGAGAACGTGGTGGCGCTGGTGGGCCGTCACGCGCCGACCTCCCGGTACGTCCCGCTGCTGGTGCGCCTGATCAACCCGTACGTCCAGCGCAGCGGCCGTGTGGTCGAGCTGGAGGTGCTCCAGCGCGCCGCCCTCGGGGCCGCGCGCCGGTTCGGGGACGCGGCGGCGGAGGCGTACGCGCTCGGGGACCTCGCCGGCATGCACTTCATGACGGGGCGCGCGGGCGAGGCCCTCGCCCTGAACGACCGGGCGCTCGCCATCTGGCGCCGGCTCGGCGTCCTGTCATGGGTGCGGCGCGGCCTGAACAACCGCGGCATGCTCCTCGAAGGCCTCGGCCGGCACGCGGAGTCCAGCGAGGCACTCCTGCAGAGCCTCGAACTCTCCAGGAGACTCGGCGACCCGTACACGGAGGCCGTCACCTACAGCCACCTCGGCAACCTGTACGAGCACACGGACCCCCGGGCCGCCATCGAGCACCACAAACGCAGCCTGGCGATCGGCGACACGATCCAGGACGTCATCCTGCGGCACTCCGCACACTGCAACATCGGCTACGCCCACCTCGCCCTCGGCGAACCGGCCGCCGCCCTGCCGCACTTCGAGGAGAGCCTGCGCATCCTCGGCGGTCACGGCGACTGGCACGGCGAGTCGCAGACCCGGCTCGGGCTGGTGCGTGCGCTGCGCGGGGTGGGCGACATGGAGCGGGCGGCAAAGGAGTGCGACCTGCTGCTGTGCCGCGCGGACCGCCGCGCCGACCGGTACACCGGAGGGCTGGCCCGGCATCAGCGGGGGCTGCTGCTGCGGGACCGCGGTCAGGCCGAAGCGGCGTACGAGCAGTGGGAGCTGGCACTCGTGGCGCTGGCGGAGACGGACAGCCCGGTGGTCGGACAGCTCGGGGAACTGCTGGCCGGGAGGTGACCGGGCCGGACCGCCCGGCCCGTGCGGTCACTTGGCGTCCGCGTAGCACTTCACCACCGCGGTGGTGAACGGGAAGCGGACCGGTGTCTCACCGAAGGTGAGGCGTCCCGCGAGGTCGGCCGCGTCACGGATCGCGGCGACGACGGTGTCCGCCTCCTCGGCGGGGCAGTGCACGATCACCTCGTCGTGCTGGAAGAAGACCAGCTCGGCCGCCATGCCCGCGCAGGAGCGGCGGAGTCCGGCCAGCATGAGCAGGGCCCAGTCGGCGGCGCTGCCCTGGACGACGAAATTGCGGGCGAAGCGGCCCCGGGCGCGGGAGTCGGACGAGGCGTAGCCCGGTACCCAGCCCTGCTCGGCGGCCCCGGCCGGATCGCCGTCGGGTCCGTCCTGGGGGATGCCCGCCTCCTCCGCGCCGGAGTCGTCGGAACCCGCCGCCGGGGGACTGGTCCGGCCCAGCCAGGTCCGCACCAGCCGTCCTTCCTCGCCGGCGCGCGCCGCGTCGTCCACGTAGGCGACGGCCCGGGGGAAGCGGCGACGCAGCAGCGCGAGGTTCTTCAGCCCGTCGCCGGACGTCTGTCCGTACACCGCGCCGAGCACAGCGATCTTGGCCTGGTCCCGGTCACCCGCGAAGGCGCGGTCCGACACGGACTGGTAGAGGTCGGACGCGCGGCCGGCCACCTCCATCAGACCGGGGTCGCGTGAGATGGCCGCGAGGACGCGGGGCTCCATCTGGTCGGCGTCCGCGACGACGAGCCGCCAGCCGGGGTCGGCCACGACCGCGCGCCGGATGATCTTGGGGATCTGGAGGGCTCCGCCGCCGTTCGTCACCCATCTGCCGGTGACCGTGCCGCCCGGGAGGTACTCGGGCCGGAACCGCCCGTCCCGCACCCAGTCCTGGAGCCAGGACCAGCCGTGTGCGACCCAGATGCGATACAGCTTCTTGTACTCGATCAGGGGCTTCACGGCGGGATGGTCGACGGACTCGATCTCCCAGCGCCGCGTCGATCTGACCTTGATCCCGGCCTGCGCGAAGGCCTTGACGACGTCGGCGGGCAGATCCGGTCTGACCCTGCGTCCGAAGGCGGCCGACACCTCGTCCGTCAGCTCGGCCAGGCGGCGGGGCTCGCCCCCGCCCGCGTACCGCTCGCCGAGCAGGTCGCGGAGCACCTCGCGGTGCACGTCCGCGCTCCAGGGGAGTCCTGTCGCGTTCATCTCCGCGGCCACCAGCATGCCCGCCGACTCGGTTGCCGTGAGCAGCCGCATCCGCTCCGGGTGCTGGGCGGCGTCATGGCGGCGCATCTGGGCCCCGTACACCTCCAGGAGGTCGGCGAGGGGGACGTGCACCGGGCGCGGTTCGAACAGGGACGACTGCGATCCGGGCTCGGCGGAGCGCTGGGGCGGGTCCGGCGGTACATGGCCGCCGCGCAGCCTCGCCAGCGCGGCGGCCGCCGACCGGGGCTCGCCGAGCCGCCCCTCGTGGCCGAGCAGCAGTGTCTCGGCCGCCTCCACGTCATAGCACCGCTCCACTCGCACCCCCGTGGCGAGCAGGCGCGGATAGACGTCGGCCGTGGACCGCCAGACCCACCGGGTCACCTCGGGCCGCGACCGCACGGCCTCGACGAGATCCGGCTCCCCGCGCACCGGACCCGCGGGCAGCCCGTCCGGGCCGAGGGCGACGACTTCCGCGCCGCCGTCCTCGGCCGGTGCGAGAGCCCAGCGCCCGGTCATGCCCCGAGTCTCGCAGCCGGGTCTGACAGTGAGGCCGACCTGCTGGTTCGGGTCCAGGGGGTGTTCGGCCCAGGTCGGGATCAGGCGCGTCGCGCACCCGGGCCGATCGGGACGTCACCCCCTAGCCCTGGGCGGAGGGCCCCTGGTCCCGCACGATCTGCGCGAGCGCGCGGGACACCTCGGCCTCGACGGCCTGCTTGCCGATGCCCAGTCCGCTCAGCACGCCCTCGCCGTTCTCCAGCTCCAGCAGGGCCAGCAGGATGTGCTCGGTGCCGACGTAGTTGTGGCCCAGGCGCAGGGCCTCGCGGAAGGTGAGTTCCAGGGCCTTCTTGGCGGCGGGGCCGTAGGGGATCATCTCGGGCACCTCGTCCGCCGCCGGCGGCAGCGCCGCGGTCGCGGCCGCACGGACGGCGTCCGGGGTGGTGCCGAGCGTGGTGAGCGCCTGGGCCGCGAGCCCCTCCGGTTCGGCCAGCAGGCCGAGGACCAGGTGCTCGGGCAGGCCTTCGGGGTTGCGGGCGTCCTTGGCCGCGTTGTGGGCGGCCATGACGACGCTGCGGGCGCGCGGGGTGTAGCGGCCGAAGCCCTGGCTGGGGTCGAGGTCGTTCTCCGCCTTGGGCACGAAGCGCTTCTGGGCGGCCTGCCGGGTCACGCCCATGCTCTTGCCGATGTCGGTCCAGGACGCGCCCGAGCGCCGCGCCTGGTCGACGAAGTGGCCGATCAGGTGGTCGGCCACGTCGCCCAGGTGGTCGGCGGCGATCACCGCGTCCTGGAGCTGGTCGAGCGCGTCGGTGTGCGTCTTCTTGATCGCTTCGATGAGGTCGTCGAGACGTACGGGCGTCGTGCCGCGTGAGTTCGTCATGCGTCAACCGTAGGTTGACACCTGGGGGGTGTCAACCCGAAGTTGACGCCTGTTCCGTGGTCGGCACGGCCCGGCGCGGGCGTCGACCCGTTTTCACCCCGGGGCACGGGCGAAGTCCGGCCTGCGGGCGCAGGCGAGTGCCGTCCCCGTGAGGGCCACCAGCAGACACACCGCCACGCACCCGGCGGGCAGCCCCCACGGCACGTGCACCGCCGCCGGTGCCGACAGCCGGCCCAGTGCCGCCGCCAGGAGGCCCAGGTTCGTGGCGGCGACGGCGGCGCCGAGCAGGGCGCCCACGCCCACCCCGGCCGCCGTCTCGCCCGCGAGCGCCCGCAGGATCTGCGCCCGGGTGGCGCCGGCCAGCCGCAGCGAACGGAGTTCCGTGCCGCGCGCGGAGGTCGCCATGAGCGTCGTCGCGGCGAGTGCGATCGCGGCGTGGGCGAGCGCCAGGCCGAGGACCACCAGCAGGCCGAGCCGGGTCTGCCGGCCGGCGTGCGGACGGGTGGCGGCGAGCCAGGCCGACACCGAGCGCACGGTGCCGCCGCCGGCCGCGTCCCGCACCGCCGCCGCGACGCGCGCCCCGTCCGCGCCGGGCGCCACCCGCACGTCGAGGCGGTCGACGGTTGCGCCGGGGGCGTTCGCCCTTGTCACATACGCCCCGTTGTCCCCGGTGCCGCGCGCCAGCACCGCCGCGATCCGCAGTCGTGCGGGCCGGCCGTCGCCGAGCCAGAGGCTCACCCAGGAGCCCACCTCGTGCCGCTCCCACTCCTCGTTCACCACGACGGAACGGTCGTCGAGGTCGCGCAGGTCGCCCGCCACCACCGGCGGTCGCGTCACCGCGGCGAACGCGGCCACGTCGCTCACCGCCCGCGCCTCGGACCGTACGAGGGCGGTGCCCTCCTCCCGCACGTACACGGCGGTGGGCGCGGAACCGGACACGGTCGCCCCGGCGGTCCTCGCCGCCGCCTCCACCGCGGTCGGGCGGTGGCCCAGGTCCTCGCCGGTGACGACGAACTGGGCCCGGGTCCGTTCCCGCGCCTCCGTCGCCTTCGCCCCGGCGACCGTCGCCGCCGATCCGAGCAGGGAGCCCGCCAGCGCGACCGTCACCAGTGCGGGCGCCGCCACGGCGGCCGTGCGCCGCACCGACGCGGACGCGTTCTCGCGGACGAGGAGCCCCGCCGCGCCCGGCAGCAGTCCCGGCGGGAGCAGCCGTACGACCGGACGGACCAGCATCGGCGCCAGCGCCGCCACCGCCGTGACGAGCAGCATCGGCTGCGTCACGTAGGTCTTGCGCTTCAGCAGGGCGGCGGGGTCCGTGTACAGCGTCCACACCGACAGACCGATGCCCGCCGCCAGGAGGACGCTTCCGGCGATCCGCCGCGACAGCGGCATCACGCCCGTGTCCACCGAGGCCTCGCGCAGGGCCGTCGCCGGGCCGGTCCGCCCCGCCCGTCGCGCGGCCGCCCACGCGCCCGCGACGGCCACCAGGGCCCCGGTGCAGAAGGCGACTTCGTAAGGCCAGACCGCCACGCCGTGCAACGTGAACCACGGCGGAGCCACCCCGCCGTCCACCAGTGCCCGGACGAGCGCCGGCGCCCCCCGGCCTCCCAGGGCGCAGCCCAGTACCGAGGCCGCCAGCCCCACGACGACCGCCTCCAGCAGCACGGTCCGCCGCACCTGACCGGCCGTCGCCCCGGCCATGCGCAGCAGCCCGAACTCCCGCCGCCGCAGCGCCACGACGAACGCGAACGTGGACGCCGTCACGAAGACCGAGACGAAGGCCGCCACCCCCGCCGCCGTGCCCAGCAGGGAGTCGACCGCGACCAGCGCCTCGGCGTCGCGGGCGGTGGCAGGGTCGGCACGGCGCCGGTCGTCACCGGTCAGAACGGTGGCGCGGTCCCCGACGAGTCGTCGCACGGCGGCGGCTGGCGCGTCCACGCCGACCGCGCCGACCCCGGCGGCGCTCCGCGGCGCGCCGTCCGTCCGCACCCGGCCGAGCCGCCGCAGCCCGCGCACCAGTTCGTTGTCCACAGGGTGTGGATGCGCGAGCCTCACCGACGCGGAAGCGGTGGCCGGGCCTCGCCGCACCGGCACCGTCAGGGTGTCCTGGCCCATCACCACGACCGGTGCGGACGCGAACCGGGCGGTCGGGCGCGCGGGCGGGTCCGACGCGGCGGCGAGACCCAGCCCCGTCGCGGTCGTCACGGCGACCCCCAGTGCGACGGCGACGAAGGCTCCGAGCAGCGAGGGCCAGCGGGTACGCAGCGAGGCGAGGTTCAGCACGGCGCCTTCTCCAGTCCCGCCATCCGCGCGGCGACCTCCTCCGCCGAGGGCGACCGCAGCTCCCCGCTCACCCGCCCGTCGACGAGGAACACCACTCGGTCCGCGTACGAGGCCGCCACCGGGTCGTGCGTGACCATGACCGTGGTCCGGCCCTCCCGGTCCACCAGTTCCCGCAGCAGCGTCAGCACCTCGCGGCTGGTGACGGTGTCCAGGGCGCCGGTCGGCTCGTCGCCGAACAGCACCGCGGGGCGGGTGACCAGGGCCCGCGCGAGGGCGACCCGCTGCTGCTGGCCGCCGGACAGCTCGGACGGCCGGTGCCCGGCGCGATCGGCGAGGCCGACCCGTGCGAGCGCCTCGCGCACCGCCGTGCGCGGGGGGCGTCGACCCGCCAGCCGCAGCGGGAGCGCGACGTTCTGTGCTGCCGTCAGGGACGGCAGCAGGTTGAAGGACTGGAACACGAACCCGATCCGCTCCCGCCTGAGCAGGGTCAGCCGCCGCTCGCTCAGTCCGGCCAGCCCGACCCCGTCGACGGCCACCGTCCCCGACGTCGGACGGTCGAGTCCGGCCGCACACTGCAACAGGGTCGACTTGCCGGAGCCGGAGGGCCCCATCACGGCGGTGAAGGTCCCGGCGGCGAAGTCGAGGTCGACGCCGTCGAGGGCGGCGACGGTGCCGTAGTGGCGGCGCAGCGAGCGGATGCGCACGACGGGTGCCCCCGTGGCGGTGTGCCTGGCTGTGGTGTCCATGCCTTCAGCGAACCGTCCGTGAGGCGCGCGGACACGACCATCAGGGGGCGTTGTGGAGGTGGTGCCAGCCATACCTCCGGGGCCGGGGGCACCTTTCAGCCCGTCCGGCGCCTGAGGAGGAGGCCGTCCAGGCCGATCGGGCCGAGTTCCGGGTGTCTTCCGAGTGCCGGTGGGCCCCTCCGGGCCCGTCCCGCCCGGGAGCGGAGGGCGCCGTCCCTCAGCCCGTCCGGCGTTTGGGACGAGGCCGTCCAGGCCGATCTGGCCCGGTTCCGGGTGTCTTCCGAGTGCCGGTGGGCCCCTCCGGCCCCGTCCCGCCCGGGAGCGGAGGGCGCCGTCCCTCAGCCCGTCCGGCGTTTGGGACGAGGCCGTCCAGGCGGATGGGGGTCCGGGGCGGAGCCCCGGGGTGCTGGGCCGGGTAGGTGCGGAGGGGGCGAGGAGAAGGCGTGACACGATCGGGCCATGAGCAGCAGCGGACCCCGCCCCGGCACCGTGGAGCGCGCCTTCGAGGCCGCGCTCTACGCCGACACCGACGCGGCCCTCGACACCGGCGCCTCGCTGCTCGCGGCGGACCCGGCGGCCGACACCGAACTCACCCGTCGCGGCGAGGAGTTCGTCGCCGCGGCCTGGCGGCGAGGCTGGCAGCCCGCCGACGTCGTGCGCGTCGTACGGCGCGAGCTGGACCCCGTGCACGTGCAGCTGACCGCGGCGCTGATCCTCGGCGAGAGCCATGAGCCCCGGGGCGCGCGCTGGACCGCGCAGCTCGAAGAGCTCGAGGCCGAGCCCCGGCCTCCCCGCGCCGACCGCTTCTCGTACGCCACCGCCGTACTGGAGCTGTACCGGCTGCTGCTGCGTCTTCCCGCCATCGAGCCTCTGGACGTGCCCCGGCCGGGTCCGGCCGCTGCCGGCCCCGGGGACTCCCGCATGCTCGCCCGCATCCGCGCCCTGCTCGCGAAGGCCGAGGCGACCGGGTTCCCGGAGGAGGCCGAGGCGCTGAGCGCAAAGGCGCAGGAGCTGATGGCGAGGCACAGCATCGACGAGGCGCTGCTCGCGGCCCGCACGCACGCGAAGGACGCACCCGGCGCCTGCCGTATCGGCGTCGAGCCGCCGTACGAGACGGCCAAGGCGGTCCTGCTGGACGCGGTGGCCGGGGCGAACCGCTGCCGCGCCGTGTGGAACGAGGCCTTCTGCTTCTCGACGGTCGTCGGCTTCGAGCCCGACCTGGAGGCGGTCGAGCTGCTGTACACCTCGCTGCTTGTGCAGGCGACGGCGGCGATGACGAAGGCCGAGGCCGCGCAGCGGGCCGGGGGCCGCAAGCGCACGAAGACCTTCCGGCAGTCCTTCCTCGCCGCCTACGCGCACCGGATCGGCGACCGCCTCGCAGCCGCCGCCGAAGGCCAGGTGACGGCCGCGGAAGGGGACCTGCTGCCGGTGCTGGCGGCCCGCGACGTGGCGGTCGCGGACCACACGGACCGGATGTTCCCCCGGACGGTGACCACCCGGCTGCGCGGGGTCGACGACGCCGCCGGCTGGCACGAGGGAGCCGCGGCGGCGGACCGGGCCCAGGTCCTGGACCGCCGCCGGCTGCCCTGACCCGCGGGCCCCGTCACCGGGTGTTCGACGGCGTTCTCAGTCGCCCGCCGTCCTGAAGGTGCTCACCGTGGCGTCCAGCTCGTCCGCGGACTTCTCGGCGACGTCGCCGTACGGCCACTTCCACTGCTTGTCCCCGGTGTGCCCCGGGAGGCTGATCCGCAGAGTCCGCACGGCGGCGCCCGAACCGGCCTCGCCGCGCACGTACGTGAGGGTGAACGTCGCCGCCTCGTCCTGGTGGAGGGTCAGCTTCTGCGCCTTCGCGCCCTCCTCCGGGGCCAGGGTCCAGGAGGTCCCGCCGGCCCGCAGGTCGACGCCCGGGAAGCCGTCCAGCGTGCACGCGCCGGAGCCGGTGTTGGTGACGGTGACCGGGATGTTGCCGGTGTCGCCCGCGGCCGGGGCCGCGTTGGCCGGTCCGACGTCGACGCCCACCTGCTGGAGGGAGCACGCGGAGCTCTTGCCGCTCGCGTCGCTCTTGGCGTTCGCGTCGCCACCACCGCCGTCGCCACCGCCGCAGGCGGTCAGGGCGAGTGCTGCGGTGACGCCGGTGAGGGCGGCGGCGAGAGGGATGGCGCGCATGAGGGTCCTCTGGGGTCGTGGCCCGGTGACGGGCCCGGGGCCCGGGGCGGTGGCAAGGGCCGGGCCCGGGGTGCGTGACGCTGTCCGTGGATCATCACTCAGGCGTGCGTCCTCGCGTCGCGCGCCCCCGTCGCCCGACCCGGCCACGGGCCGGGAATGTCCATGAATCTCCCTTACGCTATCGGAATGGGCCGGCTCCGGGCGCTGAAGGACACCGCGCGCTCGGGCCTGACGGTCGAGCGGAAGCGGCTCGAACCGCCGGTCGCCCTGCGGGGCGCGGCGGGGGCTCGCGCTGGTGGGCGCGACCCTTCCGGGCGCACGGGGGCAAGGCCGTGCGCGAGCGGCGGGTGCCACGCTGCGGCGCGGTGCGCGACGCGATCGAGGGACGGGACCGTGACGTGGCCGACGAGGAGGGGCCGGAGGGGTTTCGTACGGCAGGGCGCGGGCCTGATCCCGGACTCCCTGGTCGAACTGTCCGAGGCCCCGGACCCGCCGTGTTGCCGATGGCCGTGGACGGGAGCGAGTCCGTGCGCGCCCAGGAGGTGCCGTGTCAGGCGTCGCGGACCCGGGCCGATCCGAACGGCGCCCTCTGGCCGGCCGGCGTCGGACCTGTCTCCGTCCGGCCGGCGGTCACGGGTTCAGGACCCGAGGCTCGCGGTGGGCAGTCCCGTCGGCAGTTCCCCGCCCTGGCTCTTGGTGTATGTCTCCTTGCCGAGGCCGCCCTGCCAGGTGATCCGGAGCGACTTGCCGCTGACGGAGTCGACCATGCCGACGGCGCGCTCCTTGCTGCCGTCGGTGCACTTGAGCCGGATCATCTGCATGTCCGCCTCGTCGGCCGCGGTGCCGCTGCACACGGTGCCGCCGGTCGCGAACAGCCCGGCCTGCTTGCCGTTGATCATCAGTACGACGGCCTTGCCGTTCGCGGTCGTCAGCCAGCTGCCGTCGAGGTCGGTCTTGGCGCCCGAGGTGCCACCGGTGCCGCCGTCGGTGGCGGCCGAAGCGGTCGGGGACGGGGTCGGGCCGGTGGACTTGTCCCCGGAGTCGTCGCCGTCGCTGCTGCAGCCGGTGAGCAGGAGCGCGGCCGCCACTGCGACGGCCGCGGCCGCGGTACGGGCCGGGCGGTGCGGGAAGGTCGCCATGATCACTGGAGCTCCCAAGGGTGGTGATGGTGCCGGGTCGCCTGAAAGACCGCAGCAAGCTACCAGGAGGGCGTGTGCGCATCAGGGGAACGTCCGCCGTGGGCTTGCTCACGGACTTGTTCCGTCGAGGGCAACAGGGATGGGTAGGGAATCTCCTACGGTTGACGCGTAGGGAATTCCCTACCTATGGTGGCCCGCATGAACATCACGCACGCCTCCTTCGTCACCCTCCCCGTCGCCGATCAGGACCGCGCCCTGCGCTTCTACACGGACGTACTCGGCTTCACGGTCACCGCCGACCTGCAGATGCCGCCCGGTCGCTGGCTCCAGGTCGCGCCCGAGGGTGCGCAGACCGTCTTCACGCTCTCGGGCCCGGGCATGGGCGGTTTCGTCCCGGGTGAGGCCCGGGGGATCATGTTGGTCACGACCGACGTCGACGCCGACTGTGTGCGGCTCACCGCCGCGGGCGTCGCGGTGGAGGGTCCCGACGACCTTCCGTGGGGCCGCATGGCCTCCTTCCGCGACCCGGACGGCAACGGTCTGATGCTGCTGACGGAGAAGGCCATGGAGAAGGAAGGCAGCTGATCGCGCCATGACGGTGACCGGGGCTCGCCAGGCGAGCGAGGACCGCGTGTTCGCCGCGCTCGCCAACGCCACCCGCCGTGAGGTCCTGCGCCTGCTGCGGGACGGCGGGCCCCAGCCCGTCCAGGCCCTGGCCGACCACTTCGACATGCGGCGGCCGAGTCTCTCGGAGCACCTCAAGGTCCTCCGGGACGCCGGACTGGTGTCGGAGGAGCGCGCGGGCCGGCAGCGCATCTACCGCCTGGAGGCGACCCCGCTCGCCGAGGTGCAGGACTGGCTCCATCCGTACGAGCGGTTCTGGCGCGACAGGCTCAAGGGCCTCGCCGCTCTGCTGGACCGCATGCCCGACGATGCCGAGTCATGAACCCCGTTCCTGATGATGACCTGACCACCATCCGCGTCGACCAGTTCCTCCCGCACCCGCCGGCCAAGGTCTGGCGCGCCCTCACCGACCCCGAACTGCTCGTGCAGTGGCAGATGCAGGGGTCGGAATTCTTCCGGCTGGAAGTCGGTCACCAGTACGCGCTGACGTCGCTGCCGCGCCCCGGCACGAACTTCTCCGGCACGGTTGACGTGCGCGTTCTGGCCTTCGAGCCGGAGCGGATGCTGAGCGTCCGGTGGACTGATCGGGATCCGGCCAATTCCGCGGAGTGGACCATTACTTGGACACTGGAACAGGAAGGCCGCGGTACGCGTCTGTTCCTAGTGCACGAGGGATTCGATCCGGACGATCCCGCACAGATGATGGCGCGGAAGATCATGGACGGGGGCTGGAGGTCGCATGTCCTGCGATCTCTGGGGCAGGCGCTGGACCGGGCGTGACCCGAGAAGGCGCAGGCCGTAGTCAAGTGAGCGACAGCCGGTAGTCAAGCGCCGGTAAAAGCTGTAACCGCAGGAGTACCCCGCGTGCACGTGCATCTGCCCATGCATCTGCACATGAACAGAGCTATGATCCGGGTCAGTTGACGACTGCATCAATGGCCACCTCAGCCACTGCACGACCGGGGAGCGACCTGTGGACCACGACGTGTACGAAGTGGATGACGTGTACAACGGCATGGCGGCGACGGAGCTGAACGGGGTGGCCTGGCAGAAGAGCCGGCACAGCAACTCGCAGGGCTCCTGCGTGGAGTTCGCGAGGCTGCCCGGAGGCGACGTGGCCGTGCGGAACTCCCGGTTCCCGGAGGGGCCCGCGCTCGTCTACACCCGCGCCGAAATCGAGGCGATGCTGCTCGGCATCAAGGACGGCGAGTTCGACCACCTGATCGCCGGCTGATGCCGGACGCCTGACCGGAGCACGGAGCGCCAACCCCGTTCAACGGTGCGTAACGCGCGTAGAACCGCGGCGCCGAAAAGCGCCGCGGTCCGTCATTCCGCGGGGGGCGCGGCCGCGCCCGGCTGGGGCAGCCGGAACAGTGCCCACACGACCTTGCCGCTGAGGGTGCCCGCGAGCGGGTGCCAGCCCCAGCTGTCGGCGAAGGAGTCGACCAGGAACAGGCCGCGGCCCGACTCCGCCGAGAAGTCGTCCGAGTCGCCCGCCACCGGACTGTCGTGACTGGGGTCGCGCACCGCGCACACCAGGCGGGCGGTCCACCGCATCAGGTGCAGCCGTACGGGCGGCCCCTGGTCGTCCTTGCGCGGCGTGTCCGCGGGCAGCGCGTGCCGCAGCGCGTTGGTGACGAGCTCGGAGACCACCAGGCACACGTCGTCGAAGCGCTCGCCGATGTCCCACTGGTCGAGCGTTCTCCGGGTGAACTGCCGTGCCTCGCGCACCGCTTCGAAGCGGGCGGGCAGGGCGCAGGAGGCGGCGCTGGACACGGCTGCGGGGTCGAGTGGCGGAAGTCCCTGCCGTAAGGGTTCGAGCATGGTCGATCCATTCGTCCCCATGCGAGGCACTCCCGAGTGTTCGCGGTCGTTGCGATGCAGCGGTGGCGCGGGGACCATGGTTCCGAATGCGTACAGCAGATGCAAGGGCAGATGCACGTGCACGCGCCCGAATTAGACCGCCGTTAACCGGTTGTTGCTCATTTCTTCTGTCACCTTCTTCCCTCTTGTTGACGCTCTGCCGATCCCTTTCTGTGCGGCTCCTTTGGCTACTTTCCGTTTCCGTAACCGAACGAGTACTGCTTGAAGTGTTTTAGTGGCAGACTTCGGCCCTTGGAGACAGTTGGGGAGGCGGACGAACGTGAGCGCTGGTGAGTCGAGCGGCTCGGTGGTGCGGCGCATGCTGCTGGGGTCACATCTCCGGCGCCTGCGTGAGGCGCGTGGAATCACCAGGGAAGCGGCCGGTTATTCGATCCGTGCCTCCGAATCGAAGATCAGCCGCATGGAGTTGGGACGGGTGAGCTTCAAGACGCGTGACGTCGAGGACCTGCTGACGCTCTACGGCATCACGGACGAGATGGAGCGCACCTCCCTCGTGTCGCTCGCCAAGGAGGCCAACGTCGCCGGCTGGTGGCACAGCTACTCCGACGTCCTGCCCAGCTGGTTCCCGACCTACGTCGGCCTCGAAGGCGCGGCGCACCTCATCCGCTCGTACGAAGTGCAGTTCGTGCACGGCCTGTTGCAGACCGAGGCGTACGCGCACGCGGTCGTCGCGCGGGGCATGAAGGGCGCCTCCGCCGCCGACATCGACCGGCGCGTGGCCCTGCGCCTGGAACGCCAGAAGTATCTCGTCTCCGAGAACGCCCCCGAGTTCCACATCGTCCTGGACGAGGCCGCCCTGCGCCGCCCCTACGGCGACCGCGAGGTGATGCGCGGACAGCTCCAGCATCTGATCGACGTCTCGGAGCGCCCCAACGTGCGGCTCCAGGTCATGCCGTTCAGCTTCGGCGGCCACTCCGGTGAGAGCGGCTCCTTCACCATCCTCAGCTTCCCGGAGTCGGACCTGTCCGACGTCGTGTACCTGGAGCAGCTCACCAGCGCGCTCTACCTGGACAAACGCGAGGACGTCGGCCAGTACGAGGGCGCGCTCAAGCAGCTGCAGACGGACGGCCCGGGCCCGGCGGAGAGCCGCGACCTGCTGCGGGGGCTCCTCCAGCTGTCCTGACGCTCCGGCCGCCGCACCCCGCGCCCTCGTCCGGCTGGTCCGCACGGACTCTGTCCAGGCGTTCTCCAACTCCCTTGAAACACAAGTACGATGACGTGCGATCAGGCGTTGATCGGATGTCTGCCTCGGCAGCGCAGGGATTGAGGGAGCTCATGTCGTCCTACTTCACCGACCTGGCCCAGCAGTACATCGACGGCGCCTGGCGGCCGGGCACCGGCTCCTGGGACATCATCGACTTCAACCCGTACGACGGCGAGAAGCTGGCGTCGATCACCATAGCCACCACTGACGAGGTCGATCAGGCGTACCGCGCGGCCGAGCGCGCCCAGAAGGAGTGGGGCACGACCAACGCCTACGCCCGCCGCGCGGTCTTCGAGAAGGCCCTGCGCATCATCGAGGAGCGCGAGGCGGAGATCACCGAGGTGATCATCGCGGAGCTCGGCGGCACCCACCTCAAGGCGGCCTTCGAGATCCACCTCGCCAAGGAGTTCCTGCGCGAGTCGATCCAGCTGTCGCTGCGCCCCGAGGGCAAGATCATCCCTTCGCCGATCGACGGCAAGGAGAATCGTCTCTACCGCGTCCCGGTCGGCGTCGTCGGCGTGATCAGCCCCTTCAACTTCCCCTTCCTCCTCTCGCTGAAGTCGGTCGCCCCCGCGCTGGCGCTGGGCAACGGCGTGGTGCTGAAGCCCCACCAGAACACCCCGATCGTCGGCGGCTCGCTGGTCGCCAAGATCTTCGAGGACGCCGGCCTGCCCGGCGGCCTGCTGAACGTGGTCATCACCGACATCGCCGAGATCGGCGACGCCTTCATCGAGCACCCGGTCCCGAAGGTCATCTCCTTCACCGGTTCCGACAAGGTCGGCCGGCACGTCGCCACCGTGTGCGCCTCGCACTTCAAGCGCTCCGTCCTCGAACTCGGCGGCAACAGCGCCCTGGTGGTGCTCGACGACGCCGACATCGACTACGCGGTCGACGCGGCGGTCTTCAGCCGGTACGTCCACCAGGGCCAGGTCTGCATGGCCGCGAACCGTGTCCTCGTGGACCGCTCCGTCGAGGCCGAGTTCACCGAGAAGTTCGTCGCCAAGGTCAGGTCGCTGAAGACGGGCGACCCGAGCGACCCGCAGACGATCATCGGCCCGGTGATCAACTCCTCGCAGGCCGACGCGATATCGGGCGCGGTCGAGCAGGCGATAGCGGAGGGTGCCACCGCCCTGGTGCACGGCACGACGACCGACAACCTTGTCGAGCCGTCCGTCCTCACCGACGTCCCCGCAGACTCCTCCCTGCTGCGGCAGGAGATCTTCGGCCCGGTCGTCTTCCTCGTCCCCTTCGACGGCGAGGACGACGCGATCCGCGTCGTCAACGACACCCCGTACGGGCTGAGTGGCGCCGTCCACACCGGTGACGTCGAGCGCGGTGTGAACTTCGCCAAGCAGATCGAGACCGGCATGTTCCACGTCAACGACGGCACCGTGCACGACGAGCCGCTGGTCCCCTTCGGCGGCGAGAAGCACTCCGGTATCGGCCGGCTGAACGGCGAGACGACCGTCGACGCGTTCACCACGCAGAAGTGGATCTCGGTGCAGCACGGGCGGAGCTTCTTCCCCTTCTGAGCCCTTCCGGCGCCCTGCGGGGCCTTCCGGGACCCTCCGGCTGCCTGCCGGATCGCCCGCGGCCCCGGAGTTCCGGGACTCCCGCTCACGACTTCCAGGGATTTCCGCGCACGCCGAGCCCTTGCGGACCGGAACTGTCCGCAAGGGTCCGTAGCGTCATCGGTGTCAGGCAAGAGGACCCGATGAAAGGCGGCCGGTCATGGTGGCTCATGTGGGAGCGGAGACGCGCGGGGACGAGCGGGGGGCACTGCTGTCCTTCCTGGAGGAGCAGCGCGGCGGTGTCCGCCGGGCGCTGCTGGGGCTGTCGGAGGAGCAGGCGGCCTCCCGCCCCAGCGCCAGCGAACTCTCCCTGTCCGGTCTGCTGAAGCATGTCGCCGAGGTCGAGCAGGGCTGGATCGCCCGTGCCCGGGGCGAGGAGCCGGCCGTCCGGCGCGACGCGTCCAACTGGCACGAGTGTTTCGTGCTCGGCGACGGCGAGACCGTGGCGTCCCAGCTCGCGTACTGGGAGAAGGTCGCCGCGCAGACGGAGGAGTTCCTCCGTTCGGTGCCCAGCCTCGACGACACCTTCGCGCTCCCGGACGAGCCCTGGTTCCCGCCGGAGGGCCGGGTCTCGATGCGCTGGCTGGCACTCCACCTGATCCGGGAGACGGCCCGGCACGCCGGTCACGCCGACATCATCCGCGAGTCCCTGGACGGCAGGACGGCGTTCGAGCTGGTGGCCCTGGAGCAGGGCGGGCAGGGCACGTCCTGAGGCCGGTGGCAAGGGTCCTACGCTGGACCGCATGTCAGCGATCCGTCTCCTCGTGCTCGGCGCGGTCCGCCAGCACGGGCGGGCCCACGGCTACCAGGTGCGCAACGACCTGGAGTACTGGGGCGCGCACGAGTGGTCCAACGCCAAGCCCGGCTCGATCTATCACGCGCTCAAGCAGATGGCGAAGCAGGGGCTGCTGCACGCGCACGAGATCGCCCCGTCCACCGCCGGCGGGCCGCCGCGCACGGAGTACGAGATCACCGACGCGGGCACCGAGGAGTTCCTCCGGCTGCTGCGGGAGTCCCTGGTGTCCTACGACCAGAAGATGGACATCCAGTCGGCGGCCATCGGATTCCTCGTCGACCTGCCCCGCGACGAGGCGGTGGCCCTGCTGAAGGAGCGGATCCGGCGGATCGAGGTGTGGCGGTCGGCCGTCACGGAGCACTACATCCCCGAGGACGGCCCCGAGCAGCTCGGTCACATCGGCGAGATCATGAACCTGTGGGTCCACACGGCCGACTCGGACGCGGCCTGGACCCGGGGGCTCATCGAACGGATCGAGCGCGGCGCCTACACCTTCTCCGGCGAGGGCGAGCCGTTCGTGGGCGTCCTCGCCGAGGGTGAGCAGAACCCGTACGCGACGGATGAGCGGCACCCGGACGACCACCACTAATCAAGTTTGACCAATGCGGAGGCGCGCGTTACCTTCGAGCATGTAGTCAAGTTTGACTAATCGAGATGGGGGAGTGCCCGTGGCCGAGACGGCGATCGGCGTCGAAGGAGCACACAAGAAGTACGGCGAGAGGGCCGCCCTGGACGGACTCGACCTGCGCGTCGCCCGCGGCACGGTGCATGGCGTGCTCGGTCCCAACGGCGCGGGCAAGACGACCCTGGTCCGCATCCTGTCCACCCTGCTGCGGCCCGACGGAGGCCGGATCGAGGTCGCCGGGCACGACGTGGTGACCGAGGCCCGCGAGGTCCGCCGCCGCATCGGCCTGCTCGGCCAGCACGCGGCCCTGGACGAAGAGCTGAGCGGCCGCCAGAACCTGGAGATGTTCGGCCGCCTCCACCATCTGGGCGCCAGGCACGCCCGTGTGCGCGCCGGTGAACTCCTGGAGCGCTTCGGCCTCGCCGACACCGGCCGCACCTGCGTCCGGGCGTACAGCGGAGGCATGCGGCGTCGCCTCGACCTCGCCGCCTCCCTGATCACCGAACCGGAGGTGCTGTTCCTGGACGAGCCGACCACCGGCCTCGACCTGCGCGGCCGCGCCGAGGTGTGGGCGTCCGTCCGCTCCCTGGTCGGCGGCGGCACGACGGTCCTGCTCACCACGCAGTACCTGGAGGAGGCGGACCAGCTCGCCGACCGCATCGCGGTCGTCGACCACGGCCGGGTCGTCGCCGACGGCACGGCCGACGGGCTGAAGACGCTGACCGGCGGCGACCGCATCGACGTCGTCCTGCGCGATGCCGGCCAACTGGGGGCCGCCGTCGCCCTGTTGCCGCTGCCGGCCGCGGACATCTCCGTGGACGCCGACCGCCGTCTGTTGAGCGCCCCGGTCGCCGACCGCATGGCGGCACTGGCCGGGGTCGTACGGGCCCTGGAGGCCTCCGGCATCGAGGCCGTGGACGTCGCCCTGCGCCGTCCGACGCTGGACGAGGTGTTCCTGCACCTCACGGCACGCGACGACCGCACCGACCGGACGAAGGAGGCCGTGTGAGCACGTACGTGCTGAGCGACTGCTGGACCATGACCCGCCGTGAACTCGCCCACTGGGCACGGAAGCCCGTCCAGGTCCTCGTCGTCCTGGTCTTCCCCGTCATGCTGCTGCTGATGTTCGGCTACCTGACCGGTGGCGGCCGGGGCGTCGAGGGCAGCTACGTCGACTTCCTGGTGCCCGGCATGCTCGCGCTGACCATGGCCTTCGGCCTGGAGGGCACGATGCTGGCCGTCACCCAGGACCTCAACAAGGGTGTCATCGACCGTTTCCGCGCGATGCCGATGGCCAACAGCGCGGTCCTGGTGGGCCGTTGCAGCGCCGACATGCTCCAGTCGGCGGTCGGTCTGGCCGTGCTGATCGGCGTCGGGCACGCCATCGGCTGGCGCGCCCACGGTACGCCCGGAGCCTTCCTCGGGGCAGTCGGCCTGCTGCTGCTGTTCCGCTTCGCCATGCTGTGGATCGGCATCCACCTCGCGATGGTGGCCGGGAAGCCGGAGATGGTGCAGGCGGTGCAGATCCTGGTCTGGCCCGTCGGCTTCCTCTCCAACGCCTTCGCCACGCCCGGCTCGATGCCGTCCTGGCTGGGCACGGCCGTCGAGTGGAACCCGATGTCGCAGACGGCGACGGCGATCCGTGATCTGTTCGGCGGTCCCGGAGGAGAGCCGGGGCACGTCGGGGCGGCGGTCCTGTGGCCGCTGGCGCTGGTGGCGGTGTTCTTCCCGCTCGCGGTAGGGAGGTTCGCCCGGCTGAGCCGGTAGGGCCGGCCCGGCGGCCCGGACCCTCCACGGCACCGGGACCGTCCCCGGCACCGTGGGCGCGACGCAGCCGTCCGTGCCGCGGGCCCGGACTCGGCCGTCCCGCACCGCCCCGCGGGGGCCGGCCGTCGTCGTCGCGGCGGCCGGCCGCACGGAACCGTCAGTGGTGGAAGCTCGTCGCCGCGTCCTTGTCGTGGGTCTGCGGATGCGACTGGCGGCGCAGGTCGGGCAGCAGGCGCTGCAGGTCCTCGACGAAGAGGTCGGCGAGGTCGGTCGAGAAGCCGTTGCGGCAGACCACGCGCAGCACGGAAAGGTCCTCGCGGTTCTCCGGGAAGGTGTACGCGGGCAGCAGCCAGCCGTGTTCGCGCATGCGCCGGGACACGTCGAAGACGTCGTACGAGGTCACCGAGGGCGCCGTCGTGAAGGCGAAGACCGGAAGCTGGTCGCCCCGGGTGAGGAGGGTGAAGTCGCCCAGTTCCTCCACGCGCCGGGCGAGGCCCATGGCCACGTCCCGGGTCGTCTGCTGCACGGCCCGGTATCCCTCCCGGCCCAGGCGCAGGAACGTGTAGTACTGGGCCACGACCTGTGCCCCGGGGCGGGAGAAGTTGAGTGCGAAGGTCGGCATGTCGCCGCCCAGGTAGTTGACCCGGAAGACGAGCTCCTCGGGGAGCTCGACCGCCGACCGCCACAGCGCCCAGCCGACACCCGGGTAGACCAGGCCGTACTTGTGCCCCGAGGTGTTGATCGAGGAGACCCGCGGCAGCCGGAAGTCCCAGACCAGGTCCTCGTCCACGAAGGGCGCGATCATCGCCCCGGACGCGCCGTCCACATGGACGGGGACGTCCAGGCCCGTGCGCTCCTGGAGCTCGTCGAGCGCGGCGCACAGCTCCGCGATCGGCTCGTACGACCCGTCGAAGGTCGATCCGAGGATGCCCACGACCCCGATGGTGTTCTCGTCGCACAGCTCGGCCGCGGCCTTCGGGTCGAGATGGAACCGGTCGCCCTCCATGGGCACCTGTCGCGCCTCGACCTCCCAGAAGTTGCAGAACTTCTCCCAGCAGACCTGGACGTTGACGCCCATCACCAGGTTCGGGCGCACGTCCTTCGCCGGGTAGCGGTCCGCGTTGCGCATCGCCCACCGCCGCTTCAGCGCCATTCCGGCGAGCATGCACGCCTCGCTGGACCCCGTGGTCGAACAGCCCACCGAGGCGGAGGGGTCCGGTGAGTTCCACAGGTCGGCGAGCATCGCCACGCAGCGCCGCTCCAGTTCGGCGGTGCGCGGGTACTCGTCCTTGTCGATCATGTTCTTGTCCCGGCACTCGCCCATCAGGATGCCGGCCTGCGGTTCCATCCAGGTCGTGACGAAGGTGGCGAGGTTGAGCCGCGAGTTCCCGTCCAGCATGAGCTCGTCGTGCACCAGCTGGTACGCCGTCGTCGGCGGCAGCGGGCTGTCCGGGAGCCGGTGGGTGGGCGGCGCCTCGGTCATCCCGCTGACCGGATCCGTCTCCCCGTAGAACGGGTTGACGGACCTCCGGTGCCCGGCGGTCTTCCGGGTGCCTTTGTGAAGCGGCATGAGATCTCCTAACGGATCGAGGTCCCGTCGTCGTGCAGCTGCATCTGCGGCCGACCGGTCACCAGCAGCCAGGCGGGAAGGGAGGCGATGCACAACAGGGTGAGGATCGTGGGCGAGGCCACCAGGACGGCGGCCGTGAACAGGCTCACCCAGCCCTGCCGGGTGATGGCGAGGAGGATGCCCAGCACTCCCGCCGACACGCCCACCGCGGGATGGACGGAGGGCACGAGCGCGTGGGCACACAGGCCGAAGGCCGTACCGATGAAGACGGCCGGGAAGATCCGGCCGCCGCGGAACCCGCAGGACGCCGCGACGAGCAGGGCGGCCAGCTTCACCACCGTCATCAGGGCGAACTGCCCCGCCGACCAGCCGTACGGGTCCCGGGCCAGCTCGTCGACCTCGTCCAGGCCCTTGAACAGCGTCAGATGGCCGCCCAGCGCGCCGAGCAGGCCGAGGACGAGTCCGCCGGCCGGGAGACACACCATCGGGTGCCGCAGCCGGGCGAACGCGCGGTGGACGTACGGGAAGGCGTACACGATGGTCATGCCGAGCACGGCGGCGGCGGGGGCGATCACCAACGCGGCCAGCAGATCACCCAGGTGCGGTGAGCCGATCGTGGGCAATTGCAGGTCGAACGCCGGATGGCGGATCAGGTCGTTGGTCGCCGCGCCGATCGCCGCCGCGGCCAGTGGAGCGAACAGGTTGTCCCACAGCCGCCCCCTCATCGGCTGTCCGGCCAGCGCCTCGGAGATGACCAGCGCCGCCGCCACGGGCGTGCCGAACAGGGCGCCGATCGTCGCCGCCTCCGCCAGCGCCGGCCACAGGACCCCGGGCAGCGAGGGGCGGAATCTGCGGCCGAGCCAGACCGCGAGCGCCACGTTGGTGGCGATGATCGGGTTCTCCGGGCCCAGGCTCGGTCCGCCGGCCAGCATCAGCGCCGTCGCCACCAGCAGGCCCGGCAGGACGAACGGCTGCATCGGGACCGCGGTGAGGCCCAGAGTGGCCGGGTCGGGGCCCGCGTGTCCCGGAGCCTTCCACACGACCAGACCGACCAGCACCCCCGTCATGGTGAGCATGACGATCATCCAGAGCGAGGAGTAGCCGCCGATGCCCAGCGCGTCCGGAAGGTCCTGCCACAGCACGTCCTGGAGCTGTTCGGCGGCGCTGCTCACGCCCAGCAGGAGGAGGCTCGCGCCCACGCCGACGAGCAGGGCCGGGACGACCATCGGCAGCAGCGTCCGCGCGGGCGTCGCCGGCGTGGTGGCCGGTGCCGTGGGTGCCGCTTCGTGGGTCACGCGATCACCCTAAGCGGGCCAAACGGACATAACATCCCGAAAGTTCGCCGTCGCCACCCCCGGAATCCCGGGCCCGTGACCCCGCGGTCCCACGGACTTGCACCTCACGTCACGTGAGGGCTCATCGTGAAGTGCGTACCGAGAAAGGAGCGGAAGTGAGCTACTCAGTGGGCCAGGTCGCCGGTTTCGCCGGGGTCACCGTGCGCACACTGCACCACTACGACGAGATCGGGCTGCTGGTGGCCGGTGAGCGCAGTCACGCGGGGCACCGCCGCTACGGCGACGAGGACCTCGACCGGCTCCAGCAGATCCTGTTCTACCGGGAGCTCGGCTTCCCGCTCGACGAGGTCGCCGCCCTGCTCGACGACCCGGACGCGGACCCGCGCGCACACCTGCGCCGGCAGCACGAACTGCTGACCGCCCGGATCGAGAAGCTGCAGAAGATGGCCGCGGCCGTGGAGCACGCCATGGAGGCACGCAGTATGGGGATCAACCTCACGCCCGAGGAGAGGTTCGAGGTCTTCGGGGACAAGGATCCGGAGCAGTACGCGGAGGAGGCGGAGCAGCGCTGGGGCGGCACCGAGCAGTACGCCGAGTCGCAGCGCAGGGCCGCCCGCTACACCAAGGACGACTGGCGGCGCATCCAGGACGAGGTGGCGTCCTGGGGCGAGCGCTACGACGCCCTGATGGCCGCCGGTGAACCGCCGGCCGGCGAGGCGGCCATGGACCTGGCCGAGGAGCACCGCCTGCACATCTGCCGCTGGTTCTACCCCTGCTCGTACGAGATGCACGGGTGCCTCGGCGAGATGTACGTCTCCGACGAGCGCTTCAAGGCGTTCTACGACGCCATGCGGCCGGGCCTCGCCGAACACCTGAGGGACGCGATCACGGCGAACGCCGCACGCCGTTCCGAGGAGTCCTGACGGTGGGGGCGTCCGCCCGGGCGGACGCCCCCACCGGTGTGCGCTACCGCTTGGCCAGGACCACGGCCGTCCCGTACGCGCACACCTCCGTCCCCGCGTCCGCCGCCTCGGTGACGTCGAAGCGGAACATCAGCACACCGTTGGCGCCTCGTATGCGCGCCTGTGCGACGAGCCGCTCCATGGCCTGGTTGCGGGTCTCCACGAGGGTCTTGGTGAGCCCCTTGAGCTCGCCGCCGATCATCGACTTCAGACCCGCGCCGATCTGGCTGCCCAGGTGACGGGAGCGCACGGTGAGACCGAAGACCTCGCCGATGACCTGCTCCACGCGGTAACCGGGTACGTCGTTCGTCGTCACGACCAGGACGTCCGGCTGGGGTCCCTGGCCGCCGCCGTATTCATCGATGCCCATGGCTCACAGCTTTGTCCCACTCGACGCACAGTGCATCCTGGAGTCACGGGTGGAACCTGGCGCGGACACATTGCGTTGATAGCTTTGGTCGGCCGAACAGGACCGCCGCACCCACCTTCACCCCTCAGGAGTCCGGAACCGTGACGACGCTTGCCCTCGGTCCAAGCTGGCTGGATCCGAACACGCTCCTGGACAACTTCGGCATCTGGGGCCTGCTGCTCATCGTCTTCGCCGAGTCCGGCCTGCTCATCGGCTTCTTCCTGCCGGGCGACTCGCTGCTGTTCACCTGCGGCCTGCTGATCACTTCGGGCACGCTGGACTTCCCGCTGTGGGCCGCGATCGCGCTGATCTGCCTCGCCGCGGTCCTCGGCGACCAGGCGGGTTACGTGTTCGGCAAGAAGGTGGGGCCCTCGCTGTTCAACCGGCCCGACTCGCGCCTCTTCAAGCAGGAGAACGTGGTCAAGGCCCACGAGTTCTTCGAGAAGTACGGGCCCAAGTCCCTGGTCCTGGCCCGCTTCGTGCCCATCGTGCGCACGTTCACGCCGATCATCGCCGGCGTCAGCGGCATGAAGTACCGCTCCTTCATCACCTTCAACATCATCGGCGGCGTCCTGTGGGGCGCGGGTGTCACCCTGCTCGGCTCCTGGCTGGGCAACATCGGCTTCGTCCACAAGAACATCGAGGCGATCCTGATCCTGATCGTCCTCGTGTCGGTGGTCCCGATCGCCATCGAGTTCCTGCGGGCCCGCTCCAAGGCCAGGAAGAACCCGCCCCAGGAGCCCGAGCGCCAGGTCCCGCCCGCCCAGCAGCACGCCCGGTCCGCGCCGCCCGTCATGGACGACGCCACGACCCGGCTGCGCCCCGTCCCGCCGGCCCACCAGGACCAGGCGTACGGCGGCCACCAGGGGTACGGCGACCACGGCGCGTACGGCGACCAGCAGGGGTACGGCGACCAGGCACAGGCCTACCCGCAGCAGCACCAGCAGCCCTACGGACCGGAGCAGGGCTACTCCCAGGGATACGGCCGGCAGCCCTATGACCAGCAGCCGTACGGCCAGGGCGGGGCCTACCCGCAGCAGCAGCAGCCGTACGACCCGCAGCAGGACTACCGGCAGGCGCCGCAGTACCCGTACGACCAGGGCCACCGGGCCCCGTAGGGCGAGCGGACCTCGGGGGCTTCGTCCGGATCGGCCCGGGTCCGCGACGCCGCGCCGCGGCCAGATCCGTCCCGATCCGAACGAAACCCCCTAGAAGCCGCGGGTCCGCTTGGCGGCCCTGCGGCCCGCGGCGGAGGCGCCCGGCACCCGCAGGAACAGCCGGGAGATCTCCGACCCGAGGTTCACGCCGATCGCGATGGCCATGGCGAGCGCCGCTGCCTTCGAGAGGGAGACGAGACCCTTGTCGACGTCGTTCTGCGCGATCGACAGCAGGCCGAAGTACGTGGCGGAACCGGGGAGAAGCGGACCGATCGCCGCCGTCGTGTACGGCAGCGCCGACGCGAACCGGTAGCGCGACAGCAGCTGCCCGAACAACCCCACCAGGCCCGCCGCGACGGCCGTGGAGGCGACCGGGGAGATGCCGCCCGCGTAGTGCATCGCCCCGTACACCGACCAGGCGACGCCCCCGTTCAGAGTGACGGCGAGGACGGTGGAGCGTTCCTGCTGGAGCAGCACGGCGAACGTCAGCGACAGCAGCATGGACGCGGCGATCTGGAGCAGCGGCCGCTCGCTGCCGATCAGGGCGGCGTCCGGATTGAGCTCACCGCCGAGCTTCACGCCGAAGTAGAGCACCATCAGGACGCCGATGACGATGCCCACGAAGAAGTACATGACTTCGAGCAGGCGGGCGGAGGCGGTGATGTAGAAGCCGGTCAGGCCGTCCTGCACGCCCGCGACCAGCGCCCGTCCGGGCAGCAGCGCGAACAGTCCACCGGTGATCACCGCGGAGCCGTTCACGTCGACGTGCGCCACCGTGAGCGCGACGCCGATCGCGGCGGGCGGCATCGCGGCCACCGTGAACTGGTAGAACTCGGGCAGTCCGCGCCCCGCGCACAGCCACGCCAGCCGGTCGCCCAGCATGGCGCCGAGTGCCGCGGCGACGAACACGAGCGCGCCGCCGCCGACGAGCACGGCGGCGGCACCCGCGAGCAGCCCGGCCGAGGCGGTCAGCGCCCAGCCGGGGTACGGGTGGCGGTTTCGGCGGATCTCCGCGAGGCGCCGGTAGGCGTCCTCCAGAGAGATCGCGACCCCCGCCTCCCGGTCGCTGAGGTCGTCGACGAGCCGGTAGACGGCCGCGAGCCGCGTGTAGTCGGTGCCCCGGCGGCGGACGGTCCGGGACGCCGTCACGGGGTCGTCCACCAGGGACGGCTGGTGCGAGATGGACAACAGGGTGAAGGTGACGTTCGGTTCGCAGCGGTCCAGGCCGTAGGAGCGGCAGACGGCGAACATGGCCGCCTCCACGTCCTCGGCGCCCTCGCCGCCCGCCAGCAGCAACTCGCCGATGCGCAGCGTCAGGTCGAGCACGCGCGGGACGGCGGGCCCCGACTCGTCCTCCTTGTGCACCGGTTCCGGCGCGGGCCGCTCGGTCACCGGCATGCGCAGCATCGTGCGCATCCGGTCCTGCCAGGGCGCGTCCTTGGTCAGACTGACCACAGGGATGCCCGTCGCGGGCGTGAAGGCGGGCGGGGCCTCGCGCGAGCCGTAGGTGCGCGGTGTGCTGAACGCCGAGCCCTCCGGCTCGGACACGGGCGCCTGCGGCGCGTCGAGCCCCTTGGGGAGAGCGAACTCGGAGGTCGTCGACGACTCCTCGTCCTCCGGTCCGGTGTCCGGCGGGGCCACACCCGCGGGCGGGGTGAACGCACTTCTCGACTCGTCCGACTGCGGCTTGCGGTCTTCCGCCTCCGGCTCCGCCACCAGTTCCTGCCTCACCTTTCGCGCCCCTGTGCCTCGTACGTACCTCGCGTTGCCTCGTACGTACCTCCGTATGCCTCAGTATGCGTACGGATACACGAACGGGCCGCGCGACCCCTGGAGGTCACGCGGCCCGCCGGGCGCAAGGGGTCAGTGACCGCCCTGCTCCTTGAAGCGCTTGTAGGAACGCTCGATCTCGGCCTCGGCGTCCGTGCGGCCGACCCAGTCGGCGCCCTCGACGGACTTGCCGGGCTCCAGGTCCTTGTAGACCTCGAAGAAGTGCTGGATCTCCAGGCGGTCGAACTCCGACACGTGGTGGATGTCGCGCAGGTGCTCCACCCGCGGGTCGTGCGCCGGGACGCACAGCAGCTTGTCGTCGCCGCCGGCCTCGTCGGTCATGCGGAACATGCCGATCGCGCGGCACTGGATGAGGCAGCCGGGGAAGGTCGGCTCGTCCAGGATGACCAGCGCGTCCAGCGGGTCGCCGTCCTCGCCGAGGGTGTTCTCGACGAAGCCGTAGTCGGCCGGGTAGCTGGTCGAGGTGAAGAGTCGACGGTCCAGGCGGATCCGACCGGTCTCGTGGTCCACCTCGTACTTGTTCCGCGAACCCTTCGGAATCTCGATCGTGACGTCGAACTCCACCGGTGGCTCCTCCATGATCAACACATAGTTCTGGTGATTAAGTGTCCCTCACGCAGGTGTGTGATCGCGAAAGGGGCTGGTGGTCGTGCCAGAGCTGAGGCCTTGGCGGGCCGCGAGACCGCATGTGGTGCGGGTCGCGCGGACGGTGAAACCGCATGTGGCGCGGATCACTCGAGCCGTGCGGCCACGTCCCGTGCGGATCACGACCCCGCAGTTCACGGCCGTCGCCGCCACCGTGGGCCTGGCGCTCGCGGCCGGGGCGGTGGCCGCGGCCGGTCCCTGGGACTCCTCCGGTCAGCGTACGGCCGAGCGCGACTGGGCCGCATCGCGGGACGGAGAGGGTGGCACAGATCACGGCCGTACGTCCGCTTCGTCCCGCACCTCGCCCCGGCCCGCCCCCAGCGCAGCCTCCGTCCTCGCCGGAGTCGGCGGTTCCGCGGGCGGCGTGCCCGTGCCCACGGAGAAGGCACTGGCCGGCATCCTCGACCCGCTGCTCGACAACGACGCCCTGGGCGCCCGGCGCACCGCCGTCGTCGTCGACGTGGTGACCGGCAGGCGGCTGTACGCCAAGGGCGCCGACGAGACCCAGACCCCGGCCTCCACCACCAAGATCGCCACTGCCGTCGCCGCCCTCACGGCCCCCGGTCCCGACCACCGGATCGAGACGCGCGCGGTCCTGGAGCCGGACACCAAGGAGGTCGTCCTCGTCGGCGGCGGCGACCCCACGCTGACCGCTCGCAAGAAGGCGGACGGATGGGCCGACCTGCGCACCCTCGCCGACCGGACGGCCGACGCCCTCAAGTCCCGTCACCTGGACCGCGTCACGCTCTCGTACGACACGTCGCTCTACACCGGTCCCGCCCAGCACCCCATCGGCAGGAACGGCAACCTCGCCCAGGTCACCGCCCTGATGGTCGACGAGGCCCGCCCCGGCGTCTCGGTCGCCGGCCCGGTCGACCGGGCCCTCGACCCGGCCCGTGACGCGGCCGGCAAGTTCGCCGACCTGCTGCACGACCGCGGCATCGAGACCGGGGCCCCCGGCCCGTCGAAGGCGACTGCCCGCTCCCAGGCCCTCGCCTCGGTCTCCTCGCCGCCCCTGTCCGCCCTGGTCGAGCGGATGCTGACCAACAGCGACAACGACATCGCGGAGGCTCTCGCCCGCCAGGTCGCCCTCGCCTCGGGGCAGCCGGCCAGCTTCGAGGGCGCCGCCAAGGCGATCCGCAGCCGGCTGGACAAGCTCGGACTGCCGGTCTCCGGCGCGAAGTTCGCCGACGGCAGCGGACTCGACCGCGCCGACCGGATCTCGGCCCGCCTGCTCACCGCGCTGCTCGCCGCGGCCGGCGATCCCGCCCACCCCGAACTGCGCACGGTCCTGACCGGCCTGCCCGTCGCGGGTTTCACCGGGACCCTCAGCACCCGCTACGCCGACGACCCCGGCGCCACGGGCGTCGTACGCGCCAAGACCGGCACGCTCACCGGTGTGAACACGCTCGCCGGCACCGTCGTCGACGCGGACGGACGCCTGCTCGCCTTCGCCTTCCTCACCTCCGACGAGGCCCACCCGCCGAACATGGACGCAGCCCGCGCGGCCCTGGACCACACGGCGACGGCACTGGCGGCCTGCGGCTGCCGCTGATCCCCCCGTGGCCCCCTTGCGCACCAGGGTCAACGCGGGCCCCACCTCGGGGCCCGCCCGGAGCACGTACCCCTCACCGCAGCGCGACGTGCTCACGTACGGTTGACGCATGACGAGCATCGGTGGTGCCGCATCTACTGGGATGGTCGACTGGAATCTCGCGGTGGCGACCGCGACCCGGCTCGTGCGGCCGGGCCCCGAGGTGAGCCGTGACGAGGCCCGTGCGGTCGTCGCGGAACTGCGCCGGCACGCGAAGGCCTCGGAGGAGCACGTCCGGGGCTTTACTCGTCTGGGTGAGGACGGCGTGCGCGACACCCCCGTCCTCGTCGTCGACCGCCCCGGTTGGGTGCGGGCGAACGTCGCCGGGTTCCGGGAGATCCTCAAGCCCCTGCTGGACAAGATGCAGGAGCGGCGCGGCAACACGCCCGGCGGAGCCGTCCTCGGAGCCGTCGGCGGCAAGGTCACCGGCGTCGAACTGGGCATGCTCCTCTCGTTCCTGTCCTCCCGGGTCCTCGGA
This sequence comes from Streptomyces sp. 142MFCol3.1, assembly GCF_000424945.1. Lineage (NCBI taxonomy): Bacteria > Bacillati > Actinomycetota > Actinomycetes > Kitasatosporales > Streptomycetaceae > Streptomyces > Streptomyces sp. 142MFCol3.1. The sequence goes on along the minus strand of NZ_AUKV01000002.1, from coordinate 75,395 downwards.
CAGTACGAGACCTTCGCCCCGGCCACGCGCGAGCTCCCCGCCGGCGAGCACGGCGGCGGCAGGCTCCTGCTGGTGGCGCCGAACATCGTGCACGTCGAGCGCGAACTCGACGTCCAGCCCCACGACTTCCGCCTGTGGGTGTGCCTGCACGAGGAGACCCACCGCACCCAGTTCACGGCCGTGCCCTGGCTGCGCGACCACCTCGAGGGCGAAATCCAGTCTTTCTTGGGGGAGACCGACGTCGACCCCATGACCGTCCTGGAGCGCATCCGGGAGGCCGCCCAGTCGCTCGCCGGCGGGCGCCCCGAGGGCGAGGAGGACGACGGCGCCCGCTCCCTCGTGGAAATCGTCCAGACGCCCGCCCAGCGCGAGATCCTCGGCCGGCTCACCGCGGTGATGTCCCTCCTGGAGGGCCACGCGGACTTCGTGATGGACGGCGTGGGACCCGCCGTCGTCCCGTCCGTGGGGGAGATCCGCGAGAAGTTCCAGCAGCGCCGCGCGAAGGGCGCCTCCCGCCTGGACACCGCCCTGCGCAAGCTGCTGGGTCTGGACGCCAAACTGAGGCAGTACCGGGACGGCGAGCGGTTCGTGCGAGCCGTGGTCGACCAGGTCGGCATGGACGGGTTCAACCGCGTGTGGACCTCCCCGAACACGCTCCCGACGAAGGCGGAGATCGCCAAACCGGCGGACTGGGTCGCGCGGGTGCACCGCAAGGCCGAGTCGTGAACCCTACGGGAGGGTCGTGAAACGAATCCGGCCGACGGCAGGCAAACGCCCCTCCAATCACCCGTCCGAGGGACCGTGAGCCATGGGTAGGCGTGCAATGCTCGGGGAACGGCCCGGTTCTGTCACCATCTACACACTCTGAGTGACCGACCCAGGGCTCACCCCCCGAAAACTTCATGAAGGGAACCGGACATGGGTCCCCATCCTGCGGTCGCGGCGATACGCCTGGCGGTACGCCGCGTACTCCACGACATCATCACCGAGCACACGCCCGCCTCCGACACCCGGCGCGCGCCCGCGCACGGAGCCACGCGCCCCTCGCCCCCCGACGCCGAGCGCGTGCCCGCCCCAGGTACACGGCGCACCCTCCCGCCCGCGCGAGCCCGCCACGAGCAGCCCTCGACGCCGCTCGTCCTCGTCGCGTGCTCCGGCGGAGCCGACTCCATGGCGCTCGCCTCCGCCCTCGCCTTCGAGGCCCCAAAACTCGGCATCCGCGCCGGTGGCATCACCGTCGACCACGGTCTGCAGACCGGCTCCGACCTGCGCGCCGAGGAAGTCGTGCTGCGCCTCACGGAGATGGGACTCGCCCCGGCCGAGTGCATCGCCGTCACCGTCGGCCGCGACGGCGGGCCCGAGGCCGCCGCCCGCGACGCCCGGTACGCCGCCCTGGACTCCGCCGCCGAGCGCCACGGCGCCACCGCGATCCTGCTCGGCCACACCCGCGACGACCAGGCGGAGACGGTTCTGCTCGGTCTCGCCCGCGGTTCCGGCATCCGCTCCCTGTCCGGGATGGCCGCGGTCTCGGGGGCCGACGGCCGTTACCGGCGCCCGTTCCTGCACCTGGACCGGCAGACCGCCCGCAAGGCCTGCATGGTCCAGTCGCTGCCCGTGTGGGACGACCCGCACAACACCGACCCGGCCTACACCCGCTCCCGGCTGCGCCACGAAGGCCTGCCCGCCCTGGAGAAGGCGCTCGGCAAGGGGGTCGTCGAGGCCCTCGCCCGTACGGCCCAGCTCTCCCGCGACGACGCCGACGCCCTCGACGCGTGGGCCAGCCAGGCCGAGGCGTCCGTGCGCGACGCGTCCGGCCTCCTGGAGTGCGCCAAGCTCTACGCCCTGCCCCCCGCCGTACGCCGCCGCATCCTGCGTCGCGCCGCCATCGAGGCCGGCGCACCGGCCGGTTCGCTCTTCGCCCGGCACATCGAAGAAGTCGACCGGCTGATCACCGGATGGCGCGGCCAGAAGGCCATCAATCTCCCGGGCAAAGTCGTCGCTCAGCGACAGGGTGGCAGACTGGTGATTCGGCAAGGCTGAAATCGCGCCCCCAGTGAGGCGCCCGGTCTCCCCTTTGGGAAGGGGCCGGTCAGCCGGTGGGACGACCGAAAGTGAATGCGGGTGGACGCGAAAGACATGGGCACCGACCTCAAGTCGGTGCTCATCACCAAGGAAGAGATCGACGCGAAGCTGGCTGAGCTGGCGGCGAAGATCGACGCGGAGTACGCGGGCAAGGACCTGCTGATCGTCGGAGTCCTCAAGGGCGCCGTCATGGTCATGGCGGACCTGGCGCGTGCGCTGTCCACCCCGGTCACCATGGACTGGATGGCCGTGTCCTCGTACGGCGCGGGGACGCAGTCCTCCGGCGTCGTGCGGATCCTCAAGGACCTCGACACCGACATCAAGGGCAAGCACGTCCTGGTCGTCGAGGACATCATCGACTCCGGACTGACCCTGTCCTGGCTGATCTCCAACCTCGGGTCCCGCGAGCCCGCGTCCCTCAAGGTGTGCACGCTGCTGCGCAAACCGGAGGCGGCGAAGGTCGCGATCGACGTGGAGTGGGTCGGCTTCGACATCCCGAACGAGTTCGTGATCGGTTACGGCCTCGACTACGCCGAGAAGTACCGCAACCTCCCGTTCGTCGGTACGCTCGCGCCTCACGTCTACGGCGGCTGACCGCCCGCTCTTCGCGCGGCGGCTCAGTCCTTGTGAGACGTTCGGGAACCCCAGCGGGTTTCGCGCCGTTGGAGCATGCGTAGGCGGGATTGCCAGCAGTCCCCTGCGGCTTCGGGTGACAATGCTGGGGTACCGTCCGAAGAACAGTCTTTATCAAACTCACTATGGCAGGAGGGACGGGGCGGCACCGCTCCGTATGGATGGACGTGAAGCGATACTTCCGTGGGCCGGTCATGTGGATCGTGCTGGCCGTCCTTGCCGTGGTCGTGTTGATGCAGGTCGTCGGCTCGTCCGGCGGCTACAAGACGGTGGACACCGGCCAGGTGGTCCAGGCGATCAATGAGAACAAGGTCGAGTCGGCGAAACTCACCACCGGCGACGAGCAGATCATCAAGGTCTCGCTGAAGGACGGCGAGAAGGTCGACGGCAGCTCCAAGATCCAGGCGAGCTACATCGGCGACCAGGGCGTGACCCTCGCCGGGGTCCTTCAAGACAAGTTCCAGAACAAGCAGATCCCGGACGGCTACACGGTTTCGCCGTCCAAGCAGAACCCGTTCGTCGGCATTCTGCTGTCCCTGCTCCCCTTCGTCCTCATCGTCGTCGTCTTCCTGTTCCTGATGAACCAGATGCAGGGCGGCGGCTCCCGGGTCATGAACTTCGGGAAGTCCAAGGCGAAGCTCATCACCAAGGACACCCCGAAGACGACGTTCTCCGACGTCGCGGGCTCGGACGAGGCGGTCGAGGAGCTCCAGGAGATCAAGGAGTTCCTCCAGGAGCCGGCGAAGTTCCAGGCCGTCGGGGCCAAGATCCCCAAGGGTGTGCTCCTCTACGGGCCTCCCGGTACGGGCAAGACGCTGCTCGCACGCGCCGTCGCGGGCGAGGCCGGCGTCCCCTTCTACTCGATCTCCGGTTCCGACTTCGTCGAGATGTTCGTCGGTGTCGGTGCCTCCCGAGTCCGTGACCTGTTCGAGCAGGCCAAGGCGAACGCTCCGGCGATCGTCTTCGTCGACGAGATCGACGCGGTCGGCCGCCACCGCGGTGCCGGCCTCGGCGGTGGTCACGACGAGCGCGAGCAGACCCTGAACCAGCTGCTCGTCGAGATGGACGGCTTCGACGTGAAGGGCGGCGTCATCCTGATCGCCGCCACGAACCGGCCCGACATCCTCGACCCGGCTCTCCTGCGCCCCGGCCGCTTCGACCGCCAGATCGCGGTCGACCGCCCGGACATGCAGGGCCGTCTGGAGATCCTCAAGGTCCACCAGAAGGGCAAGCCGGTCGCTCCGGACGTCGACCTGTCGGCCGTCGCGCGCCGCACCCCGGGCTTCACCGGTGCGGACCTGAGCAACGTCCTCAACGAGGCCGCGCTGCTCACCGCCCGCAGCGACCGCAAGCTCATCGACAACTCCATGCTGGACGAGGCGATCGACCGTGTGGTCGCGGGCCCGCAGAAGCGGACCCGGATCATGTCGGACAAGGAGAAGAAGATCACCGCGTACCACGAGGGCGGACACGCTCTCGTCGCGGCGGCGTCCCCGAACTCCGACCCGGTCCACAAGATCACGATCCTGTCGCGCGGCCGTGCCCTCGGCTACACGATGGTCCTGCCGGACGAGGACAAGTACTCCACCACGCGTAACGAGATGCTGGACCAGCTCGCGTACATGCTGGGCGGGCGCGCCGCGGAGGAGCTCGTCTTCCACGACCCGACCACCGGCGCCGCGAACGACATCGAGAAGGCCACCACCACGGCCCGCGCGATGGTCACGCAGTACGGCATGACCGAGCGTCTCGGCGCCATCAAGTTCGGCGGCGACAACACCGAGCCCTTCCTCGGACGTGAGATGGCTCACCAGCGCGACTACTCGGAAGAGGTCGCCGCGCTGGTGGACGAGGAAGTCAAGAAGCTCATCGAGAACGCGCACAACGAGGCCTGGGAGATCCTGGTCGAGAACCGCGACGTACTCGACAACCTGGTGCTCCAGCTGCTGGAGAAGGAGACGCTGGGCAAGGAGGAGATCGCCGAGATCTTCGCCCCCATCGTCAAGCGTCCGGCCCGCCCCGCGTGGACCGGCTCGTCCCGGCGCACCCCGTCCACCCGTCCGCCGGTGCTCTCCCCCAAGGAGCTGTCCCTGACGAACGGCGCGAACGGCGCGACGCCGGCCATCGCCACCGCGACGGAGTCCGTCCCCGCGACGGACGCCGTCTCGGAGGACCGCACCGAGAGCTGATCAAGGCTCCCGGAGCCCCCGCCAGGCCCGGAATGAAAGCCGCGCCCCCCAGGTTCTAGCCTGGGGGGCGCGGCTTTCGTTTGATACGCCCGCATGTCTGGACGCGTCGACCGGCACGCGCAAGATCCACAGGAACGAGGACCACATGACCGACCCCGTGACGCTGGACGGCGAGGGCGTGATCGGCGAGTTCGACGAGAAGCGTGCCGAGAACGCGGTGCGGGAGCTCCTCCTCGCCGTCGGTGAGGACCCGGACCGTGAGGGCCTCAAGGAGACGCCGGGGCGTGTGGCGCGGGCGTACAGGGAGCTCCTGGCGGGTCTGCGGCAGGAGCCCGAGGACGTCCTGACGACGACCTTCGACCTCGGGCACGACGAGATGGTCCTGGTGAAGGACATCGAGATCGTCTCCCTGTGCGAGCACCACCTGCTGCCGTTCCACGGTGTGGCGCACGTCGGCTACATCCCGGCGGAGTCGGGCAAGATCACCGGACTGTCGAAGCTCGCGCGGCTGGTGGAGGTGTTCGCCCGCCGTCCCCAGGTGCAGGAGCGGCTCACCACCCAGGTCGCCGACTCCCTCATGCGGATCCTGGACGCGCGGGGCGCGATCGTGGTCATCGAGGCCGAGCACATGTGCATGTCGGTGCGGGGCATCCGCAAGCCGGGCGCCAAGACCACGACGTCCGCCGTGCGCGGTCAGCTCCGGGACGCCACGACCCGTGCCGAGGCGATGAGCCTGATACTGGCGCGCTGACCGGATCCCCGGTGGCGTCCGGTCCCCTGTGAACAGCTCCCCCTTCGATCGGCGAACGACTCGCCGACCGGAGGGGGATCGTGCTGTCGGGGCCGTCGGCGGGCCGGTGGTCCCGCTCGTCGGGCGGTGCGGAGGTCACGCGGCCGGGGCCGTGCCGCCGTCGCTGTCGTCGTCCTCCGGGAGCTTGCAGACCCGCTCCAGGAAGAAGGCGGCCGCTATGACGCCGATTCCGGCGACGACGGACAGCCCGGCGTAGATGGCCTGGTCGCGGATGGCGGGGATCTCCAGGGACTCCAGGAGGAACACGCCCGCGCCGCCGTACATCCCGGTGACCAGGGCGGCGACCAAGGCGCTCGCCTGGCCGAAGACGACCGCGCGGGCCGCCATCAGGGGGTCCACGCCCTTGGCGCCGGGGCGCCGCTCACGCTGGGCCCTGAGGCGTGCGCGCAGCGAGAGCGCCGTGGCCAGCAGGACCACGGCGATCAGCGCGAGGACGATGGGGGCGGCGAGGGGAACCCGGGGGAGCGTGCCCACCGCGTTCCACAGGCGGGCACCCGCCCAGGACAGGACACCGGCGACGACGAACACGGCGGCCAGCGTCCTGATGCGCAGCTGTTTCACTTTGCCCCTTCGGTTGGCCCGCCGACAGGCGGTCGTCCGGTCCGGCGGTCGGTCGTCGGGCCCGTGGTCGTCTCGACCTTAACGACTACTCGGGCAGCCGGAGTTCCAGGTCGGCGCGGGGCGCGACACCTTCCCGGGTGAGCAGGGTGAGGAGCTGGGCGACGGGTCCGCGGCCGGGGAGCTGGGCCGTGGGTTCGACGTCGTGCCACGGGGCGAGGACGAAGGCCCGCTCGTGGGCGCGCGGGTGAGGGAGGGTCAGGACCGGGTCCTCGGAGACGACATCGGCGTACGCGACGATGTCCACGTCGATCGTGCGCGGGCCCCAGCGTTCGTCGCGCACGCGGTGGAAGGCCTCCTCGATCGCGTGCGCCCGCTCCAGGAGCGAGGACGGGGGGAGGGTGGTCTTGAGGACCACCACCGCGTTGAAGTACGAGGGCTGGCTGCCGGGCTCGACACCCCAGGGCTCCGTCTCGTAGACGGGGGAGACCGCTTTGATGCGGACGCCGGGGGTGTCCTCCAGGGCGTCGATGGCGCCCTGGAGGGTCTCCAGGCGGTTGCCCAGGTTCGAGCCGAGGGAGATCACGGCGCGCTTGGGGTTGCTCAGGGTCGTGTCGGCGGCGTCCACCTGCTTCACCACGGAGGCGGGTACCGGCTGTACGGTCGGGTCGCTCTGACCCTCGGTGAAGAAGGCGGTCATACTCGGCTCCGGGTGATGGTGACGGTCACGTCGTCGAAGGGGACCGTGATCGGAGCGTCCGGTTTGTGGACGCAGACCTCGACCTCCTGGACTCCCTCGTGTTTCAGACACGTCTGGGCGATGCGCTCGGCGAGCGTCTCGATGAGATCGACGGGCTCTCCCTCGACGACGGCGACGACCTCTTCCGCCACGATGCCGTAGTGCACGGTCTTCGCCAGGTCGTCGTCGGCCGCGGCCGGCCCGGTGTCGAGGCCCAGTGTCAGGTCCACGATGAAGGTCTGGCCTTCTTCGCGTTCCTTCTGGAAGACACCGTGGTGCCCGCGGGCCTTGAGGCCGCGCAGCGCGACACGATCCACGCGAATCACTCCTGCAATCGTCGGTAGCGGCGGCCGTGAACCGAGTGCGGTCGGCACACCGGCCTCAAACGAATCTACCTGCGGGCACTGACAGCGATCGCCCACGGGGGCGCGTGCCGGGCGAAGGCGGCGAGGCTTCACCCGGCGTTTCCCCTGGGGAACGCGGCAGCTCACGGGTTGGTAGCCGCCCCTACCCCGCGACTGGTGATTCCAACCACTTCTTGGTCCCTGTGGGCCGTCCGCCCACTCAACCGGCGGTGTTCTCGTCCTCTTCCTCGTTGGATTCGGCGAGGACGGGGGAGGCGTGGTGCGACCAGAGCTTCCACCCCTCGGCCGTACGCCGGAACGCGTTCGTGGCGACGACGAGCTGGCCGACCAGCGGGCCCAGCTCGTCGCTGTCCTCGGGGGCGGGGGCGCCGCTCAGGATGTTCTCGGTGCAGGTCACCAGCGCCGTGTCGCCGGCCACGGAGACGTGCACGTCGGTGAGGAAGAACTGGATGTACTCGGTGTTGGCCATGATCAGCACGTACGAGCGCAGCACCTCGCCGCGTCCGTTGAGGACCGGCCAGCCGGGGTGGACGCAGGAGACCACCGCGCCTTCGCCGTCGATGCCGCCGGGCTCCGTGTCCAGCCACAGCGAGGACAGCTCCTCGAAGTCGCCCCGTTCCATCGCCTCGTAGAAGGCGGTGTTGGCGAGCTCGACCTGCTCGACGTCGGTCCGCGGGGTGCTCACCGGGCTCCCTCGACGGCGCGGGCGACCCGTACGGCGTCGGCGGTGGCCCTGACCTCGTGGACACGGACCGCCCAGGCGCCCTGCTGGGCGGCGAGCGCGGAGACGGCGGCGGTGGCGGCGTCCCGCTCGCGGGCGGGGGGCGGAGAGCCCTCGGGGCCCGCCAGGACGCGGCCCAGGAAACGCTTGCGGGAGGCGGCGACGAGCAGGGGGTGACCGAGGTCGCGCAGTCTGTCGAGGTGGGCGAGGAGGGCCAGGTCGTGCTCGGGGTCCTTGGAGAAGCCCAGCCCCGGGTCCACGACGATCCGGTCGGGGGCGACGCCGCCGGCCAGTACGGCCTCCACACGCGCGTGGAGCTCGTCGACGACTTCGGCGACGACGTCCCCGTACGCCCCCCGCACGTTCCCGCCCTCCAGGAAGCCGCGCCAGTGCATGACGACGAAGGGGGCCCCGGCGGCCGCGACGGCGGGGATCATCGCGGGGTCGGCGAGACCGCCGCTGACGTCGTTGACGAGGGCCGCGCCGGCGGCGAGGGCCTGCTCGGCGACGGAGGCGCGCATGGTGTCGACGGATACGGTGACGCCCTCGGAGGCGAGGCCGCGGACGACGGGGATGACCCGCTTGAGCTCCTCCGCCTCGTCGACGCGGGTGGCGCCGGGGCGGGTGGACTCACCGCCCACGTCGACGAGGTCCGCGCCCTCGCTGACCAGGCCGAGGCCGTGCTTGACCGCTGCCGTCGTGTCGAACCAGCGGCCTCCGTCGGAGAAGGAATCGGGGGTGACGTTGACGACGCCCATGACCGCGCAGCGGTCCCACGTCGGTAGCCCCACGACTCGGCCGCGCCCGCGCTCATTGCTCATACGTCCAGCCTAGGCCCCTGACGGGGGCCGCTTCGCCCGCGGCGGGCAGGGGTGCTTCCGTCCCGTCGGCCGGGGGTTTCCCCGGATGGTTCCTGTCGAATGCATTCAGGTGTTTTGAGAGGTCCGTGCCACACGTCCGCGAGGACCGGCGGACGTGTGGCACGTGCGGGCCGGTGCCCCGAGCGGGGCCGGCCGGGTGGGACGGCGCACGTGTGGGCCGGGCCGTGACACCCCTCAGGCCGCCCTGATGCCGTGCTCGGCCGGTGCGTGGGCGCACGGCCGGGGCACGGGGGAACGGCGGCTCAGCGGGCGGGGGAGGGCCAGACTCACGAAGCCCTCCGCCTGCATCGCCGCGAACCCGATGCGGGGGAGGTCGCGGGAGGACGCGTAGACGACGAAGCGGGGCTCCCAGCGCGGGCGGAACTTGGCGTTGAACTTGTAGAGGGACTCGATCTGGAACCAGCGCGAAAGGAAGACCAGCAGCCCCCGCCAGGCGCGCAGCACCGGCCCCGCGCCGATCTTCTCGCCGCGGGCCAGTGCCGAACGGAACATCGCGAAGTTGAGGGAGATCCGCTCGATGCCCAGCCGGGGGGACGCCTGGAGCGCGGCCACGATGAGGAGTTCGTTCATGCCCGGGTCGGCCGATCGGTCGCGGCGCATGAGGTCGAGGGACACGCCGTCCGTGCCCCACGGCACGAAGTGGAGGACGGCCTTCAGGTCGCCGTAGGGGCCGGGTTCGGCGTCGGCCTTGTGGGCGGTGGCGATCAGGCAGTCCCCGTCGGCCGGGTCGCCGATGCGGCCGAGCGCCATGGAGAAGCCGCGCTCGGTGTCCGTGCCGCGCCAGTCCTCCGCGGCGCGTCGTATGCGGTCCAGTTCGCCCTCGCCGAGGTCACGGATGCGCCGTACCCGTGTCTCGTAACCAGCCCGCTCGATGCGCTTCACCATCTGGCGCACGTTCCGCATCGCGCGCCCGGCCAGGGAGAAATCCACGACGTCCACCACCGCCTCGTCCCCCAGTTCGAGGGCGCCGAGCCCGGTCTCGCGGGTCCACACCTCGCCGCCCGTCTCCGAACAGCCCATGACGGCGGGTGTCCAGGAGTGTGCCCTCGCCTCGTCCATGAAGCGTTCGATGGCGCCGGGCCAGGCCTCGACGTCGCCGATGGGGTCGCCGCTGGCGAGCATCACCCCGGAGACCACGCGGTAGGTGACGGCGGCCTTGCCGCTGGGCGAGAAGACGACGGCCTTGTCGCGGCGGAGCGCGAAGTGGCCGAGGGAGTCGCGGCCGCCGTGCTTCTCCAGGAGGGCGCGCAGCCTGGCCTCGTCGTCCTCGGTGAGGCGGGCGGCGGGGTGTTCGGGACGGAAGGCCAGGTAGATGGTGGTGACGGCGGTCAGCAGGCCGAGGGCGCCGAGCGAGAAGGCGACCGTCCAGGAGGTGGGCCCGCTGTAGTCGACGGGCCCCTCGAAGCCGACCAGGCCGTACAGGACGTGCTGGATGCGGTCGGCCAGGCTCGGGTCGCCGACCATGCGGTTCCCGTGGACGCTGACGATGACGAGTCCGAGGGCGAGGGAACCGGCGCCCATGAGTACGAAGTTGGCGAGCGCCCGCCACCGGCTGCGCGGGTCGGGCAGGGCCGCGAACTCACCCCGGTGCCGCAGCAGGGGCGCGAGCAGGGCCGCGGAGATGACGACGCCGATGACCGAGTGGCGGTACGCGAACTGTGCGACGGCGCCCGCGGGCAGCAGGACCACCGCGGCGCGCCACGCCCGGCGCTTGCGGCGGCGCAGCCCGTGGGCCAGCAGCAGTAGGAGCACGCCCGCGCTGAGCGAGAGCGCGGCGGCGAACGGGCCGAGGGCGCCGGGCAGTACCTCGGCGATGGCGTGCATGCGGCTGCGCCGGAAGCGCGGGAAGACGCCGGCGGCGACGTCCAGGAGTCCGACGAGCATGCAGGCCCGGGCGACCAGGGCGGGGACGGCTTCGGGACGCGGACCCCGGAGTATGCCTCGCGTCCCGCCTGTTCGACTCGGAACCTCGATCGACATTTCCCCATCTATCCTGACAGACATCGCATCCCGTAGTTCCGCGAAAGACCTTGGATCCGGTGCCAAATCAGGCATCCGGCGACATTGCGCCCTCTAGGACGGTGTCTTGGGGAGACAGGTTCACTCCCCTTCGGAAAGCCGCTTCAAAAGGCAAGGAAAGTCCGGGGCAAGCACGCGCGAAGGAGCGATGCGGATCCGGGACGGAAAGCGCAGGCGGAACAGCCCATGGGTCTGACGAGCAACAAGGTGCTGGTGGTGGCGGTGCTGTTCGCCGTTCTGCTGTTCGTCGGCACGGTGTGGTGGTGGCCGCGGCTGGCCCGCGGGAACTGGCGGGCCGTCAGCGGACGGATCGGCCTGCTGCTGGCCACCCAGGTGGCGGTCTTCGCCTCGGTCGGCCTCTGCGTGAACCAGGCGTTCGGGTTCTACGCCAGCTGGGCGGACCTCTTCGGCCGGGAGAGCGGCCAGGGCGTGGTCGTCGACCACAACGGCTCCGCGGGTGCGGGCGGCGGCCCCCTCCAAGTGGTCGACACCCAGCAGGTGAACGTGTCGGGCGGTTCCCGTCCCCGGGTCGGGGGCCAGATCCAGAAGGTCACGGTCGTCGGCCGGACGACGCACATCGCCACGCCGGCGTACGTCTATCTGCCCCCGGAGTACTTCCAGCCGCAGTACCGGGCCCGCACTTTTCCCGCTGTCACCGTCCTCACCGGATACCCGGGCACCGCCGAGGCGCTCATCAAGGGACTGCACTACCCGCAGACCGCGAACAGGCTGGCGAAGAACGGCAGGATGCAGCCGATGATCCTCGTCATGCTGCGGCCGACCGTCGCGCCTCCGCGGGACACCGAGTGCGTGGACGTCCCCGGCGGCCCGCAGACGGAGACGTTCTTCGCCAAGGACCTTCCGGACGCCGTGTCCGCGCACTACCGGGTGGGCAGGAAACCCGGGAGCTGGGGCGTCGTCGGCGATTCCACGGGCGGTTACTGTGCACTGAAACTGGCTGTCCACCATCCCGGGGCGTACGCGGCCGGAGCGGGTCTCTCGGCGTACTACAAGGCGCCGATCGACCCCACGACCGGCGACCTCTTCCGCGGCGACAAGGTATTGCGGGACAGCGCCGACCTGCGCTGGTACCTGAAGAACAGGCCCGCTCCGGACACCTCACTGCTCGTCAGCAGCAGCAGGTCGGGCGAGTCCAACTACCCGGACACGCTGCACTTCATCGACCTCGTGAAGGCCAATCGGCGCACCCGGATCTCGTCGATCATCCTCGACAGCGGCGGCCACAACTTCAACACCTGGCGGCGGGAGATCCCGGCGACCCTGCAATGGATCAGCGGACGGCTCAGCGACCGCTGAGGCGGGCCCGAATTCCCCTTCGCGCGAGGGCCCGGCAGGGGAGCCTTTTCGAACTCCGGAAGTCGAGATCAAGATCGAACACGTTCCCCGGGGCGAATGCGGGACGCTCTCATTCCGCGCGTTCGCGGACATGCGCTTCGCAGTAGCCGTGTTTTTACCGGGCGGGGCTCCAAGATTCGCCTACGCGCGGTAAGTTTCTGGCCATGCCACGTGGACGTCACCGCCATTCCCCGCCCTTGCACAGGCTGCTGCCTCCTTCGGCGATCGCCGGTGTCTCGCTCGTCTGTGCCGTGGGGCCATGGCTGTTCACGGAGCCGGTGGTGCTCCGTGCGCTGGCCGCCGGTGCCGCGCTGACGGCGGTGGTCGGCGCGGTCGTCATGCGCCGATGGGACGCCGAGGCGGGCAGGAGCGTCGCCGACCTCACGCGCGCGCGTGCGAGTGACGAGTGGCGTCACGAGGAACGCGTCGCCGAACTGGAGGCCGACCTCGACGAGTCCCGCGCGCTGCGCAGCAAGCTGGAGCACAGGCTGCGCGCGAAGCGTTCGGAGCTGGCGGGCCTGCGCAACGAGCACGCGGCGCTGCTGCGGCGGTACGCCACGGCGGAGACCGAACGGGCGACTGCCCTGGAGGGCCGTCGGCAGCTCGCCATAGAGGCGACCGTCCCGGCCCGCGCGCTGCCCGCCGCACGGTCGGCGCCGGAGTCGGCGGGTCCCGATGCGGCCCTGGAGGCGGTGCCCGAGGAGGGCACGCCCGAGGCGACCGGGAGCCTGGCGGCCGAGGTCCCCTGGACCGAGACCGCCGAGCCGGCCGAGGCCCCCGAGTCCGCGGCGGACGACGCCGACGACGCGGATGACGCCGACGACGCCGACGCGCCGGAGGTGCCGCAGGTCTTCTCCCCGGCGGGCTCCTCGCTCTTCCTGCGGGCCAACGCGGCCCTGAGCCGCATCGCGAGCGGCGCTTCGGAGGCGAAGACCACGACCGCGTCCGCGCCGGGCGACGTGACGTCCTCCGAGAAGGAGGGGTCCGGCTCGGAGGGGTCCGGTGCCGCCGCCGCGAAGAGCGACGCCCCCCGGGGCGCGTCCCTGAAGGCCGTCGGGTCCGCGAAGGCCGTCGGGTCCGCGAAGGGTGAGCCGGCCGCGGGCGGATCCGCGTCGCACGCCGCGAGCGCGGAGCCCCCGAAGGCGGGCCCGGCCCGCAGGGAGGCGGGTCCGTCCGCGGACGCCGTGGCGGAGGAGGGCGAGGCGCGGGGGAAGTCCGAGGCGGTCGGCGAGCACCAGCACGCGACCGCCGACGCGCAGCAGCCCGTGCCCGCCCCGTCGTCCCCGTCGGCGCAGCAGCCCCGGGCCGCGCTGCCTGCCAAGCCCTCCTCGGGTGGGCACTTCACCGTTCCGACGGCGGTGGCCGTGGCACCGGCCGCCCCCGTGCGGCGCCCCTCGGTCGAGGGTGGCTTCGACTTCTTCGGTACGCAGAAGGAGTCGTCCGCGGACGCGCTGGAGGCCGTGCAGAACGAGGACCTCGCCGACGTGGTAGGCCAGGAGGCGCTCGCCCTGCACAAGGCCGAGGCGGAGGCCGGGTTCAAGCCGGCGGACGAAGCGGCCCGCGGCGTCGGACAGGTCATCGACCTGACCGCGCACGACGAGACCGAGCAGATCGACGTGGGCGTGCTGCGCAGCGCGGTCTCCTGACGAGTCCCGCGCGGCGCGGTCTTCCGAGAAGTCCCGCGTGACCCGATCTTCCGGGAGTCCGGCGCGGTGCGGCCGTCAGAGGCCCGCACAGCGCGGTCTCCCGAGGACGGAACACCGCCGTCCGCCATCCGCGCGGACGGACCACGCGACGTGGTGCGCGCGGGGCCCGGCAGACAGGTCGGGCGGTACCAGGACGAGGGCGGTGGCCGGGCGCCACCGCCCTCACGCCATCCACCGGTCCGGCAGAGCCTCCCGCCGCCCCGTCCGCGACCGGTCGGCCTGGGACTGGAGCAGCCGCGCCGCCTCCTCGGCGTCCCGTAGCCGAGCCGTCACGGTCTTGTCGGCCCCGGTGTCCACATGGACGTCGGCGACCTTCCTGAGGCGCTTCCAGGGCCCCTGCGTCAGCCGTACGCTCTGCACCTTCGCGTGCGGCACGAGCGAGAGACTGCGACGCAGCAGCCCGTGCCGGGCGGCGAAGACGGTGTCGGTCACGGCGAGCCCGTACCCCCGCCACCAGACCGGCAGGCACCAGCCGGCCCGGCGCGGCGGCCGGGACAGGGACGACGGCACCGTCACCCCGGGCAGCACCTCGGCGATCACCGACTCGGCGATCTCGCGCGGGGCGACGGGCACGAGCACGGAGTTCGACGACCCGGCGACGTCCAGCTCCACGCGTACCCAGCCGAGCCGTCGCCACAGCAGCGGCTCGACGATCCGTACCGTCTGCACACGGCCCGGCGGCACCGTCTCGTGCGTACGGTCGAGGAGCCCGTGGTCGATGCGGAGGCCGTCCGGCGACTCGCCCACCGTCCAGTCGTACTCGCCCACGAACCGGCCCACGCTGCTCGCGCCCGCCGCGCCGAGCAACGGCAACCCGGTCGCGAGGACCGTCCACACGCTGTGGGTGGCGAACCACAGCAGCGGCGGTACGACGACCGCGGCGGCCAGCGAGCCCCAGGTCGCGCCGGTGAGGATCAGGGAGACGGCGAGGACGCCGGGCGGTACGTGCAGCAGCCGCCGCACCGGCGCCTCGCCGATCTCGTGGGCGGTCTCCGGCGCGAACCCCGCCGCACGGGCGAGGAGTTCGGCGCGCAGCGCTCGGGCCTCGCCCTCACCGAGATAGGCCAGTTCGTCCTTCTTGTCCGTGCCGATGACGTCGAGTCTGAGCTTGGCGACGCCCGCGACGCGGGCCAGCAGCGGCTGGGTCACGTCGACGGCCTGGAGCCGGTCGAGCCGGATGTGCGCGGTGCGGCGGAACAACAGGCCCGTGCGGATGCGCAGTTCGGTGCCGGTCACCGCGAAGTGCGTGAACCACCAGCTGAGGAAGCCGTAGAGGGCGGCGCCCGGGACGAACACGGCGAGCCCGACGAGCAGCGCGGTCGTGGTGAGCCTGGTCAGCTGCTCCTGAGCCTGGTTGGGGTCGTGCACGGCCCATCCGGCGATCACGGCGACGGGCGCCCAGGCCCGCCGGAAGGGGGTGAAGGGGTGCAGCCGTCGCTCCGAGGGAGGCCCGCCCCCCGGCGCGGCGCCCCCCGCGCCCTTCGAGCCGTCCCGTGGTGCGGCGCCCTTTGCGCCCTCCGCCCCGTCCCGTGTCACGGCGCCCTCCGCCCCGTCCGTCGGCACGGCGCCCTCCGCACCCGGCAGCGGCGTCGTCACAGCCCCGCCGATCGTGCCTCGCCGAGTTCGGTCAGCCGGTCGCGCAGCCGCTCGGCCTCGGCCGGGTCGAGGCCCGGGATGCACGCGTCGGTCGCCGCGGCCGCGGTGTGCAGCTGCACGCTCGCCAGCCCGAAGTGCCGCTCGACGGGCCCGGAGGTCACCTCGACCAGCTGCATCCGCCCGTACGGCACGACGGTCTCCTCGCGCCACAGCACACCTCGGCTGATCAGCAGCTCGTCGGCGCGCTCCGCGTACCGCCAGGAACGCCAGTTGCGCCCCAGCATGTGCCAGCCCCACGCCATCAGGGCGAGCGGGAGGAGGGCGAAGGCCGCCCAGACGGGGGCGACGAGCAGCCCGGTCAGCAGGCCCACCGCGATCGTCAGCAGCCCCAGCCACACCACAAGCAGCAGCCGCCGCATCCGCAGCAGCCCGGGAGGCAGTCCGGTCCAGACCGGCTCCGCCCCGGCGATTTCCGTGGTCCCCGTCTCCATACGGCAAGCGTACGTACGAGAGACTGTCACCATGACTCCTACGACGGAGACCATGGTCGGTATCGGCGGCGCCGCGGAGAGCACCGACATGGTGCTCAACATCGGCCCCCAGCACCCCTCGACCCACGGCGTGCTGAGGCTGCGGCTCGTGCTCGACGGCGAGCGGATCCAGCACGCGGAGCCGGTCATCGGCTACATGCACCGCGGGGCGGAGAAGCTCTTCGAGGCGCGCGACTACCGCCAGATCATCATGCTCGCCAACCGGCACGACTGGCTGTCCGCGTTCTCGAACGAGCTGGGCGTGGTCCTCGCCGTGGAGCGGATGCTCGGCATGGAGGTCCCCGAGCGGGCGGTGTGGATGCGCACGCTGCTCGCCGAGCTCAACCGCGTCCTGAACCACCTGATGTTCCTCGGCTCCTACCCGCTGGAACTGGGCGGGATCACGCCGATCTTCCACGCCTTCCGCGAGCGCGAGGAACTCCAGCACGTCATGGAGGAGATCTCCGGCGGGCGCATGCACTACATGTTCAACCGGGTCGGGGGCCTCAAGGAGGACCTGCCCGCCGGATGGACCTCACGCGCGCGTGCCTGCGTCGCGGCCCTGCGCTCGCGCATGGACATCTACGACGACCTGGTGCTCGGCAACGAGATCTTCCGGGGGCGTACGCGCGGTGTCGGGGTGCTCGCGCCGGAGACCGTGCACGCGTACGGGGTGAGCGGGCCGATCGCGCGCGCCTCCGGGGTGGACTTCGACCTGCGCCGGGACGAGCCGTACCTCGCGTACGGGGACCTCCAGGACACCCTGAAGGTCGTCGCCCGCCAGGAGGGCGACTGCCTGGCCCGCTTCGAGTGCCTCCTGGAGCAGACCCACAACGCGCTCGACCTCGCGGACGCCTGCCTCGACCGGCTCGCCGAGCTGCCGTCGGGGCCCGTCAACCAGCGGCTGCCCAAGGTCCTGAAGGCGCCCGAGGGCCACACCTACGCATGGACCGAGAACCCCCTCGGCATCAACGGCTACTACCTGGTCAGCAAGGGCGAGAAGACCCCGTACCGGCTGAAGCTGCGCTCCGCCTCGTTCAACAACATCCAGGCGCTGACCGAGCTGCTGCCGGGCACGCTGGTGGCCGACATGGTGGCGATCCTGGGCTCGCTGTTCTTCGTGGTCGGGGACATCGACAAGTAGTGCCTCCGGAGGGTCCCGCCGGGCCGGCCCGCGGGACCGGCCCCCTCCCATCAGGTCCGGTGCCTCCCGTCGTGCGGGAGGCGCGCGCTCAGGGCGTGTAGGGGTCTGTGGGAGCGAGCAGGTCGCCGGGATCGAGCAGGTCCTCGAACCGGGCCGTCGGGATCCCGACCGGCTGGAGAAGCCACCCGAAGTCGCCGAGACCCCCGGACGCGGTGAGCTCGGCGGCGGCCCCCGCGCCCGCCAGCGCGCGCACGTACGTTGCCGGGTCCGTGGAGGCGAGCGCGAGCGGGGGGCGCGCACCGCTCACGCCCAGCGCGCGCAGCGCCGTGCGCTGCGTCGTCACACGGGCTCCGGGCAGCGCGCACGCGTCGAGCGCCACGTGCGCGGTGATGTCGCACGACCCGTCCGGCACCGGAGCCGTCTCCCGGCCCTCCCGGAAGCCGGTGAGCGTTCCGAAGGGCGGTCGGCCGGCGGAGAAGTGCGCGTAGTCGGCGGCGACGGCGAGCCCGCGGCCCAGGCTCGCCACCGCGGCGGCCCAGGCGATGTCCCTGGGGAGCCCGATCTCGGCCCGGGCACCCACGGGGGACGCCGCCCGCGCGGGCAGCGGCCACCAGCGCCGCAGCCACCGTTCGTCCGTCCCCGTCACCGGTTCCCCGAGACGTTCCGTGCCGTCCTCCCGTACGAGGACCAGGCGCCGTACTCCCTCGGCGTCCACCTCGGCGACGTCCACGGGCACGTTGTCCAGCCACTCGTTGGCGAACAGCAGCCCGGTGATCCCCTGCGGGGGCCCGGCCGACCACTCGATCCCGTGATCGAGGCCCGCGGGGCGGTCGGCGCGCTCGACCGCGTACCCGCGCGCGCGGGAGGCCACCTCCGCGGGGAGCGCGGCGAGCACGCCGGTCACCAGCTCGCCGCGGCCCGCAGCCATGTCCACGAAGTCGAGCCGGGCGGGGCGGCCGAGCGCCTCGTCGACCCGGCACAGCAGCCGGGCCACGGCACCGGCGAAGAGCGGGGAGGCGTGCACCGAGGTGCGGAAGTGTCCGGCGGGGCCCTCGGACCTGCGGTAGAAGCCGGAGGGCCCGTACAGCGCCTCCTCCGTCGCCTCGCGCCAACCCCGCCACTCGCCCGCCGCCTCACGTCTCACGGGGCCAGGCTAGGCCTGCCCGGCCGCCGGGCAGGCCCGGACAGGGGGCCCGGCCCGGCGGGAGTCCCGGCGAACGGCGCCGCGACGGTACGGACACCCGTCCCGGCCGACCGGGTCCGGGACCGGGCCGCCAGGGGGCTTCAGCCGCCAGGAAGGGGTGAGCCTCCACCTTGGGGAGTACGAGCACCGGTTGCGGATCGACCCTCCGGTTGACCCCTGCACACTGCACGCTTCCCTACTCTGGGTTACGTGCAGCGCCTCTATGACTTCCTCCGCAGGCACCCGACATGGGTCGACAGCTTCTGGGCCGTCGTCCTGTTCGGGATCACCTGCGTGAACCTCGTGAGCGTCAACGGGGCCCCGGAGCAGCACGGGGCGCCCGCCGTGGCGTTCCCGATCGCCGTGCTCCTGTGCGTCGTCGTCGCGCTGCGCCGCCGCATGCCGGAGAAGATGCTCGTGCTGGCCGCTGTGCTGGGCCTTCTCCAGCTGATCACCGACGTCGAGGTGATGCCCGCCGACTTCGCCATGATGGTGATCATCTTCACCGTCGCGGCGGACGGCGCCCGCTGGGCCTCCCGGTTCGCGCTGACGGGCGGTCTCTGCGCGGGGTTCCTCTCGCAGCTGCGCTGGCCCGCCCAGGAGGCGGGCGGTCTGAACGTCGTCCTCATAGCCGTCTTCCAGACCGTCCCCTTCGCCCTCGCCTGGGTGCTCGGTGACTCCCTGCGCACCCGCCGTGCCTACCTCGCCCAGCTGGAGGAGCGGGCCGCGCGCCTGGAGAAGGAGCGCGAGGCGCAGTCCAAGGTCGCCGTCGCTGCCGAGCGCGCCCGGATCGCCCGCGAGCTGCACGACGTCGTCGCGCACAACGTCTCGGTGATGGTCGTCCAGGCGGACGGTGCCGCCTACGTCATGGACACCGCGCCGGACCAGGCCAAGAAGGCGCTGGAGACCATCTCCGGGACCGGCCGCCAGGCCCTCGCCGAGATGCGCCGGCTGCTCGGCGTGCTGCGCACCGGCGAGCACCAGGAGGGCGGCGAGTACGTGCCGCAGCCCGACGTCGAACAGCTCGACGACCTCATCGAGCAGTGCCGCACCGCGGGCCTCCCCGTCGACTTCAAGGTCGAGGGAACCCCGCGCCCGCTGCCCAGCGGTGTGGAGCTCACGGCGTACCGGATCGTGCAGGAGGCGCTCACCAACACGCGCAAGCACGGCGGCCCGAACACCGGCGCGAGCGTGCGCCTCGTCTACTTCGACGACGGCCTCGGCCTGCTCGTCGAGGACGACGGCAAGGGCGCGCCCCACGAGCTGTACGAGGAGGGCGGCGCCGACGGCCAGGGCCACGGCCTGATCGGCATGCGGGAACGCGTCGGTATGGTCGGCGGCACCCTGGACGCGGGACCACGGCCTGGTGGAGGCTTCCGCATCAGCGCGCTCCTGCCGCTGAAACCGGCCCACTGACCACGGCCCACTGACACCTGTAACGACCGTTTTCGACCGTTTCTGAATATTTCTGGCTGTTCCCAAAGCTTTTCGGCCTTTGGTGGAGAGGGAAGAGGACCCCGATGGCGATCCGAGTCATGCTCGTCGACGACCAGGTGCTGCTGCGCACCGGTTTCCGGATGGTGCTCGCCGCCCAGCCGGACATGGAGGTCGTGGCCGAGGCGGGCGACGGGGTCGAGGCCCTCCAGGTGCTGCGCACCACCGCGGTCGACGTGGTCCTGATGGACGTTCGCATGCCGAAGCTGGACGGCGTCGAGACGACCCGGCGGATCTGTTCCGATCCCAACCCGCCGAAGGTGCTCATCCTGACCACCTTCGACCTCGACGAGTACGCCTTCTCCGGGCTGAAGGCCGGCGCCTCCGGCTTCATGCTCAAGGACGTGCCCCCGGGAGAGCTGCTCACCGCCATCCGGTCCGTGCACAGCGGCGACGCCGTGGTCGCCCCCTCCACCACCAGGCGCCTGCTCGACCGCTTCGCTCCGATGCTGCCCAGCGCGGGCAAGCAGCCGCAGCACAAGGAGTTGGAGCGGCTCACCGACCGTGAGCGCGAGGTCATGGTCCTCGTCGCGCAGGGTCTGTCCAACGGCGAGATCGCGGCCCGCCTCGTGCTGTCCGAGGCGACCGTGAAGACGCACGTCGGGCGCATCCTGACCAAGCTGGGGCTGCGCGACCGGGTGCAGGTGGTCGTGCTCGCCTACGAGACGGGGCTCGTGCGCGCGGGCGGACACGGCTGACCCGGGGCCGACCGGGGCGTGACCCCGGCGTGACCGGCGGCCACTAGGGTCTGCGCATGCTCCTGTGGATCAACGGCCCCTTCGGGGGCGGCAAGACACAGACCGCACACGAGATCCGGCGACGGCTGCCCGGCAGCGTCATCTGCGATCCGGAACACGCCGGTTTCGGCCTGCGGCGGATGCTGCCTCCTGAACTGCGCGGTGATTTCCAGGACTTGGCGTCCTGGCGCGAGGGCGTGGTCGAGGTGCTGGACCTCGCCCTCGCCAAGCACGACGGCGTGGTCATCGCCCCCATGACGGTCACGAACTCCCGCTATTTCGAGGAGACGGTCGGCCGGCTGCGCGAACGGGGCCACGACGTACGGCACTTCGCGCTGCTCGCCGAGCGCGAGACCGTGCTCGAGCGGCTGCGGGAGCGCGGCTTCGGGCACCTCCTGCGGTACGTCGCGGGCAAGGACGCCCCGCTGCGCCGCGAGAGCTGGGCAGTGCAGCAGCTCGACCACTGCCTGGAGCGGCTGCGCGAGCCCGAGTTCGCCGAACACCTGTGGACCGACCACACGACGGTGGCCAAGACCGCGGACCGGATCGCCGTACTGGCGGGGCTGACGCTCACGCCGAACCGCGACGGGGCGCTGCGGGGGCGGCTGCGCAG
This sequence comes from Streptomyces sp. 142MFCol3.1, assembly GCF_000424945.1. NCBI lineage: Bacteria > Bacillati > Actinomycetota > Actinomycetes > Kitasatosporales > Streptomycetaceae > Streptomyces > Streptomyces sp. 142MFCol3.1. The sequence continues at coordinate 54,038 of NZ_AUKV01000002.1, read as the reverse complement.
GGCGTGGACGGGCGTGCGGCACATCCGGTTCGACTGACCCGGGTGGAACGGCTTTCGACCCGGGTGGAACGGCTTCTGACCCGGGTAGAACGGCTTTCGACCCGGGCGGAACGGCTTCTCCTGCCCGACGTCGGCCCGGGCAGGCCGGCCTGCGGGCGGGTGCCGTGTGCCGCGCGGAGGCCGGCGCGGGACACGACGTCGGCAGGGGACACGACGTCGGCGCGGGACTCACGGGCCCCGGACGGCCGACCGGGCCTGCGGCGCGTGCCGTGCGGGCGTCAGCGCAGCACGCTCTCCAGGAAGTCGCTGCCCAGACGGGCCACCACGGTGACGTCCAGCTGGTGCAGCACGTATCGGCCGCGGCGGCGCGTGGAGATCAGGCCCGCCTTCTTGAGCACGCCCAGGTGGCGGGATATCTCGGGTGCCGTCATCCCGTGCACCTGCGCCAGCTCGCCGGTGGTGTACGCGCTGCGGGCCAGATGACGGCAGATCCGCATCCGGACCGGGTGGGACAGCGCGGTCATCCGCCGGGACAGCTCCTCGACGGAAGGCGGCGCGGCGAGCTCGGGCGAGCCGACGGGGTAGTGCAGCACGGGCTGCCAGCCGGGCCGGTGCAGCACCATCAGGTGCGGCCGTCCGAGACTGGTGGGGACGAGGAGCAGACCGCCGTCCGCGGTGACCGTGTGCCCCTCCGTCAGCTTGTCGACGGTGAGCCGCCCGGCCGCCTCGTCCAGCGACACCGCGGGGGAGACGGACGTCAGCGCCTCGGCGGGGCCCTTGTGCCGCAGCAGATCCGTCTTGTGGCGGGCCTCCGCGGCGAGCTGGTGGCGCAGCCGGGACCAGGTCTCCGCGAAGAACGCCTCGTCGCAGTCCTGAAGGAACTGCCTCAGCCAGGCCCGCACGCGCGGCGGATCCTCCAGGAGGCGCTGCGTGAAGCGGGTCTGCTGCGGTCCGCGTGAGGCGGCCAGGTCCACGGCGCGGCGCCGCACCTCGGGATCGGAGAGATAGCCGGGCTCCTGCGAGCCGTACGCCAGCGCGCAGGTGAACTCCAGCGCCGCGTCCACGAACTGCTCGTCCGTCAGCTTGTCCAGCAGGTCCAGGTCGTCGGCGAGGGTCGCGCCCGGCAGGGTGCTCCCGCCGGGGATGCCGGCGAAGGGCAGGAACAGGTCCGAGAACGTCGTCCGCCACAGGAAGTCCGCCTCGCACATCCGGTCGGCGAGATGCGGGTCGAGCCGGGTCGTGACCCCGGTCGCCCAGGCCTGGAGGCCCGGATGGTGCCCCGGCTCGGCGAGGGCGTGCAGCGCCATCCCGAGCTCGGCCAGCGGGGAAGGCACGACGGCGATCCGCTCCCGGCGCAGCCCGGAGATGTCGATGTGCACGCTCATGCCCCCATGGTGCACCCCGCCACCGACAACGCCGCCGTCGATTGACGCCGCCCGTCAATCGGGGCGACATGTGCCGGGAGCGGGCGCAGCCTGGGAGGACACCGGGGCAACCGCGGGCCTTCGGATCCCATCTCCCGTCCCGAGAGGCGACCGGCCGTGAGCATCACCCAGCAGTACCTTCTCGACACCTACCGGTCCCGGCAGCACGGCGAGCCCGTGCCCCCGGCGCCCGGCCGGCACGACCGGCGGCTCGTGCGCGAGTTGCGCGTCCAGCGGCAGTTCCGGGCCGTACTGGCGGGACACCCGGCCCACGGCCGGATGCGGGAGGCCATGGTCCGTCTGCTGCACGGGCGCCGCCGCCAGGCCGGCTGCTGACCCCGTGCGGGGGCGCGGCTGCGGCGCCGGGAGGGCGGGCGCGCCGGCTCGGCCGCGCCCGCCGTACACGTCAGCGCGGCAGCCGCTCCACGAGGTCCTTCACGACCGACCTGACGTCCTCGGCGGTCCACTCCAGCCCTGCCGCGTCCACCGTGACCTCGGTGGACGCGAGGCCGGGGCCGGCATGCCCCCACCGCTGCCCGAAGAGGCCGGCCCCCGTCTCCTCGACCTGTGCCGTGCCCGCCTCCGTGAGGACGTCGGCGTCGTACGGCAGCCAGACCTGGAACTGGTGGGTGTGGGGCTGCTCGGGGTGCACGCGGGCCCACGCCACCCCGGCCTCCGTGAACCCCTCGCGCAGCGCGGCGGCGACCACGCGCGCGTGCGCCACGTACTCGGGCAGCCGGGGCAGCTCCCGCTCCAGGCCGACGAGCGCGGCCAGGGCCGTCGGGAACTGCTGGAGGACCATGCCGCCGTACCGGTGCCGCCAGGCCTTCGCCTCGTCGACGAGCGTGCGGGGCCCCGCGACCGCCGCCCCGCCCAGGCCGCCGAGGGACTTGTAGAACGACACGTACACGCTGTCCGCGAGGCCCGCGATCTCCTCCAGGGGGCGGCCGAAGTGCGTGGTGCACTCCCACAGCCGGGCGCCGTCGAAGTGGACAACCGCGTCGCGCTCCCGGGCGGCCTCCACCACCTCGGACAGCTCCTCCCAGGACGGCAGCACGAAACCGGCGTCCCTGAGAGGCAGCTCCAGCATCAGCGCCCCGAAGGGCTCGTCGAAGTCCCGTATCTCCGCCGCGGTCGGCAGCCGCTGCCCGTCCGTCACCCGGACCGGACGCAAACCGCTGACCTGGCTGAACGCATGCCGCTCGTGGACTTCCGGATGGCTGAGCGCGTGCACCCCCACCGTGGTGTTCCCGGTGCGGCCCGCCCAGCAGCGCAGCGCGACCTGCTGGGCCATCGTGCCGGTGGGGAAGAAGACCGCGGCTTCCTGGCCGAGCAGGTCCGCGACCCGTTCCTCCAGGGTCTCGACGATGCCGTCGCCGTACATGTCGACCGGCCGGTCGAGGTCGTACACGCCCTCGGCGTTCTCCGCCAGCCATGCCAGACGCTCGCGGACCGTGTCGCGGAAGCTGGGCCGCCACAGCACCCGACGCGCCGCCCGCCACGCGGCCGCCCGCCGCTCCTTCCCCCCGTCCGCCGGCTCCGCGCCGGCCGTCGCTCCCGCCTGCGGGTCCCTGGCCGTCCCGTCCCCGTGCCGTCCCGCCGCCTCTTGCGTCCTGTCACTCATGACCGGATCATCCCGCGGGCCGACCTGACGAAGCACCCCGATTTCGGCACCCGCGTGACCTGCGGAAACCCACAGGCTGTGGACGAGGAAACAGCCGCTCGGACCAATCGCGTTAACATGACGAGAAATCGTCCGGTACCCCGAGCGGACTGGAACGGAAGGCCGCCGTCGAGTGAGTACATCCCCACAGCAAGATCCCAAGGACCGCCCCGCCAGGCTGACCGTCGGTGTCGTCGGGGCCGGCCGGGTCGGCCCCGCGCTCGCCGCGGCGCTGCAGCTCGCCGGGCACCGGCCGGTCGCCGTCTCCGGGGTCTCCGACGCCTCCAGGCGGCGGGCCGCCGAGATGCTGCCCGACGTGCCGCTGGTGTCCCCGGCCCAGGTCCTGGAGCGTGCCGACCTGGTGCTGCTGACCGTCCCCGACGACGCCCTGCCCGGTCTCGCGGAGGGGCTCGCCGAGACCGGAGCCGTGCGGCCCGGCCAGCTGCTCGTCCACACCTCCGGGCGGTACGGCGCGCGCGTGCTGGACCCCGCGCTCCGGGCCGGCGCGCTGCCGCTCGCGCTGCACCCCGCGATGACGTTCACCGGCACCCCCGTGGACGTCCAGCGGCTCGCCGGATGCTCGTTCGGGGTCACCGCGCCCGAGGAACTGCGGCTGGCCGCCGAGGCCCTGGTGATCGAGATGGGCGGCGAGCCCGAGTGGATCGCCGAGGAGTCCCGGCCGCTGTACCACGCGGCCCTCGCGCTCGGCGCCAACCACCTGGTGACGCTGGTGGCCGAGTCCATGGACCTGCTGCGCGCCGCCGGCGTGGAGGCCCCCGACCGGATGCTCGGCCCGCTGCTCGGCGCCGCCCTGGACAACGCGCTCCGCTCGGGCGACGCCGCCCTCACCGGCCCCGTCGCCCGCGGTGACGCCGGCACCGTCGCGGCGCACGTCTTCGAGCTGCGCAGGCACGCCCCGCAGACCGTCGCGGGCTATCTGGCGATGGCCCGCGCCACCGCCGACCGCGCGCTCGCCCACGGACTGCTCAAGCCGGAGCTCGCCGAGGACCTTCTCGGGGTGCTCGCCGACGGGACCGCCGGAACTGCCGGGCCCGGCAGCGCCGAGGGAGACGCCCGATGAGCGGGGTGCGCGACGCTGCGCCCGTCCGGGCCCGGAGCGGGGCCGCGGCCCACGCCCGCCCGGCGGACCCGGCCGCGTCCGGGACCGCAGACGAAGGCCGCCCGACCCCGCGCGTGCCGGAGAACGGAGACGCCCGATGACCACCGTCCTGCTGCGCACCGCCGACGAACTGCACGCACGCCCGCGTGCGGGCCGCCGAGCCGTCGTGATGACCATGGGCGCCCTCCACGAGGGGCACGCCACGCTGGTCCGCGCCGCCCGCGAGATCGCCGGGGACCGGGGCGAAGTGGTCGTCACCGTCTTCGTCAACCCGCTCCAGTTCGGCGCGGGAGAGGACCTCGACCGTTACCCGCGCACCCTGGACGCCGATCTGAAGATCGCCGAACTGGCGGGCGCCGACGTGGTCTTCGCCCCCTCCGCCGACGAGGTCTACCCGGGCGGCGAACCCCAGGTCCGTATCAGCGCGGGCCCCATGGGCGAGCGCCTGGAGGGCTCCTCTCGGCCCGGGCACTTCGACGGCATGCTCACCGTCGTCGCCAAGCTGCTGCACCTCACCCGGCCCGACGTGGCGCTGTACGGGCAGAAGGACGCGCAGCAGCTGGCCCTCATCCGCCGCATGGTCCGGGACCTGAACTTCGGCGTGGAGATCGTCGGTGTGCCCACGGTGCGGGAGGAGGACGGGCTCGCTCTCTCCAGCCGCAACCGCTACCTGTCGGCCGAGGAGCGGCGGACCGCGCTCGCCCTGTCGGGCGCCCTGTTCGCGGGCCGTGACCGGCACGCCGCCCAGGAGGCGCTGCGCGCGCGTGCCCGCGAAGTGCCCGCCACGCGCGCGCGTGCCGAGGCCCTGAGCGCCATAGGCGAGTCCCGCGCCGCCGCCGACGCCCACGCCGTGGCGAAGGCCGTCCCCGGCGGTCCCGCGGGCGTCCGCGCGGCGGCCCGGCTCGTCCTCGACGAGGCGGCCCGTTCGAAGCCGCCGCTGCTTCTCGACTACCTGGCCCTGGTCGACCCCGCCGACTTCACCGAGGTCGGGGACGATTTCACCGGCGAGGCGGTCCTCGCCGTCGCCGCGCGGGTCGGGACGACCCGGCTGATCGACAACATCCCCCTCACCTTCGGAGCCGCCTCGTGACCGGCACAGGCACAGGTACTGGTATACGACTGCACGCGCCCGCCCCCGGCTGGGCCCTCACCGCCGACGTCGTGGTCGTCGGCTCCGGAGTGGCGGGCCTCACCGCGGCCCTGCGCTGCGAGGCGGCGGGGCTGCGGACCGTCGTGGTCACCAAGGCCCGTCTGGACGACGGGTCGACCCGCTGGGCGCAGGGCGGCATCGCCGCGGCCCTCGGCGAGGGCGACACCCCCGAGCAGCACCTCGACGACACGCTGGTGGCGGGCGCGGGCCTGTGCGACGAGGAGGCCGTCCGCATCCTCGTCACCGAGGGCCCCGACGCCGTACGCCGTCTCATCGCGACCGGCGCCCACTTCGACGAGTCCTCCGAGGGCGATCTGGCCCTCACCCGCGAGGGCGGCCACCACCGGCGCCGCATCGCGCACGCGGGCGGCGACGCCACGGGCGCGGAGATCTCCCGCGCCCTGGTCGAGGCGGTCCGCGCGCGTGGTCTGCGCACCGTCGAGAACGCGCTCGTCCTGGACCTCCTCACGGACGCCGACGGCCGCACCGCGGGTGTGACCCTGCACGTGATGGGAGAGGGCCAGCACGACGGCGTGGGAGCCGTGCACGCCCCCGCAGTGGTCCTCGCCACCGGCGGCATGGGGCAGGTCTTCTCGGCGACCACCAACCCGTCCGTGTCCACGGGGGACGGCGTCGCGCTCGCCCTGCGCGCCGGGGCCGAGGTCAGCGACCTCGAGTTCGTGCAGTTCCACCCGACGGTGCTCTTCCTCGGCCCGGACGCGGAGGGCCAGCAGCCGCTGGTCTCCGAAGCGGTGCGCGGCGAGGGGGCCCACCTGGTCGACGCCGACGGCGTGCGCTTCATGGTCGGGCAGCACGAGCTCGCCGAGCTGGCGCCCCGGGACATCGTCGCCAAGGGCATCATGCGCCGCATGCAGGAGCGGGACGCCGAGCACATGTTCCTCGACGCCCGGCACTTCGGCGCCGAGATGTGGGAGCACCGCTTCCCGACGATCCTCGCCGCCTGCCGGGCCCACGGCATCGACCCCGTCCACGAGCCGATCCCGATCGCCCCGGCCGCCCACTACGCCTCCGGCGGAGTCCGCACCGACTCGCGGGGCCGCACCACGGTCCCGGGTCTGTACGCGTGCGGAGAGGTCGCCTGCACCGGCGTCCACGGCGCCAACCGGCTCGCCTCCAACTCGCTCCTGGAAGGCCTGGTCTACGCCGAGCGGATCGCCGCCGACATCACGGGCAGCCACGCGGAGAACGGCCTGCACGCGCGCGTGCCCCAGCCGGTCCCGCACCCGGAGAAGCCGGCGCAGCCGCTGCTGGCTCCCGAGGCCCGCTTCGCGATCCAGCGGATCATGGCGGAGGGAGCGGGCGTACTGCGCTCCGCAGGGTCCCTCGCCACCGCCGCCGACCAGCTCCAGCGGATGCACACCGACGCGCGCGACGCCCTCGACGAGAACGGCAAGACCTCCGAGCCCGGCGTCGACACCTGGGAGGCCACCAACCTCCTGTGCGTGGCACAGGTCCTGGTCGCCGCCGCCCGGCTGCGCGAGGAGACCCGCGGCTGCCACTGGCGGGAGGACCACGCCGACCGGGACGACGCACGGTGGCGCCGTCACATCGTCGTACGGCTGAATCCCGACCGGACGCTCGCGGCGCACACCACCGACACAGCAGACTTCCCCCCGACCCTCCCAGGGGGGACCCCCGAGCCCCAGCCGGCGCTTCGGCATCGTTCTCAGGAGCAGTGACAGCAGTGAGCACCCCCGACCTTCCCCTCGCCCAGAGCGGCGGCTGCGGCGACGGCTGCGGCTGCGGCGCCGAATCGGACGACGCGTACCTGGAGTGCGGGCTCGACCCCGCGCTCGCCCAGCTCCTCGCCGACGCCGGACTCGACCCCCTGGAGGTCGAGGACGTCGCGAACGTCGCCATCCAGGAGGACCTCGACCACGGCGTGGACGTGACGACCGTCGCGACCATCCCCGAGGACGCCGTCTCCACCGCCGACTTCACCGCCCGGGACGCGGGCGTCGTCGCCGGCCTGCGGGTGGCCGAGGCGGTCATCTCCGTGGTCTGCACCGACGAGTTCGAGGTCGAGCGGCACGTGGAGGACGGCGAGCGCGTCGAGGCCGGCCAGAAGCTGCTGAGCGTCACCACCCGCACCCGTGACCTGCTCACGGCCGAGCGCAGCGCGCTGAACCTCCTGTGCCGCCTCTCCGGCATCGCGACGGCCACGCGCGCGTGGGCGGACGCCCTGGAGGGCACGGGCACCCGGGTCCGCGACACCCGCAAGACGACGCCGGGTCTGCGTTCCCTGGAGAAGTTCGCCGTGCGCTGCGGCGGCGGCGTCAACCACCGCATGTCCCTCTCGGACGCCGCGCTGGTCAAGGACAACCACGTGGTCGCCGCGGGCGGTGTGGCACAGGCCTTCGAGGCCGTGCGGGAGGCCTTCCCCGAGGTCCCGATCGAGGTCGAGGTCGACACGCTGCACCAGCTGCGCGAGGTCGTGGACGCGGGTGCCGACCTCATCCTTCTGGACAACTTCACGCCGGTCGAGTGCGAGGAGGCGGTGGCCATCGTCGACGGCCGGGCGCTGCTGGAGGCCTCCGGGCGGCTCACCCTCGACAACGCCGCGACGTACGCGAAGACGGGCGTCGACTTCCTCGCGGTGGGCGCGCTGACCCACTCCTCCCCGATCCTGGACATCGGCCTCGACCTGCGAGCGGCGGAGTAACCGGGACCATGCTGCTGACCATCGACGTGGGCAACACCCACACCGTCCTCGGCCTCTTCGACGGCGAGGAGATCGTCGAGCACTGGCGAATCTCCACCGACTCGCGCCGCACCGCGGACGAGCTCGCCGTGCTCCTCCAGGGCCTCATGGGCATGCACCCGCTGCTCGGCGAGGAGCTCGGCGACGGGATCGACGGCATCGCGATCTGCGCCACGGTCCCGTCCGTGCTGCACGAACTGCGCGAGGTGACCCGCCGCTACTACGGCGACGTGCCGGCCGTCCTGGTCGAGCCGGGCGTGAAGACCGGCGTGCCGATCCTCACGGACAACCCCAAGGAGGTCGGCGCCGACCGCATCATCAACGCCGTCGCGGCCGTCGAGCTGTACGGCGGGCCCGCGATCGTCGTCGACTTCGGCACGGCGACGACGTTCGACGCGGTCAGCGCCCGCGGCGAGTACGTCGGCGGTGTCATCGCGCCCGGCATCGAGATCTCCGTCGACGCGCTCGGGGTCAAGGGCGCGCAGCTGCGGAAGATCGAGGTGGCCCGGCCGCGGGCGGTGATCGGCAAGAACACCGTCGAGGCCATGCAGTCCGGGATCATCTACGGCTTCGCCGGGCAGGTCGACGGGGTCGTCAACCGGATGGCCCGCGAGCTGGCCGACGACCCCGACGACGTCACCGTCATCGCCACGGGCGGGCTGGCCCCCATGGTGCTCGGCGAGTCCTCGGTCATCGACGAGCACGAGCCGTGGCTGACGCTCATCGGGCTGCGCCTGGTGTACGAGCGGAACGTGTCGCGCACCTGAGGGGCCTCGCGGCTCCGGCAGCGCCCCGCACCGTCCCGATCCGTGGGCGGCAGCCCCGTGTCCGTGGGCTGCCGCCCACGGCCGTTCGGCGCCGGACGGGGCGGACGCGCCGCGATATGCCCGCTATGCAGATTTTGTCTGATTAGCGCGTATCGTCGGCGCATGCCCACGCCATACGGATCCCACGGCGGCATGGCGTTCGGTGCGGAGGAGCTGCGTGTGCTCCGCCGCGCTCTCGCCCTCGCCCTGCAGCCCAGCCCCGCCTCGGCCGAGGACGTCCAGGACTGTCTCCGCCTAGCCGAGTCCGTCGACGAGGCCGCCCGCGAAGGGGCCAGGCTCCGGGCCTTCCTGCTGGCCGACCTAGGCCGCTACCGGGCCGCACTGCCGGGCTCGGTCGCCGGGTACCTCGCCCTCCTGGAGGAGGTGCTCGTGGCCGGCTACCGGCCCGTCCCCGACGACCTCGCGGCGCTGCGGGCGCTGCGCGGCAACCCCGCGGCGGCCGCCCTCCTGGACCGCTGCCGGGCTCTCGCCGAACAGGACGTGCGCACCCGCCTGGCGGGCCGCGCCGCCCCGGTGGTCCCGCACTCACGCACCCGTCTGCTGGCGCTACCCGGCGGCCGGGCGGCCGACGAGCCCGCGAAGAAGCCGGCGGAGCGGCCCGCCGCCGCGCCGAAGCCGCAGTCCCCGCCCCCGGACAGGTCGCCGCGACCGGACAGGCCCATCCCCACCCCGGGCGAGGTCTTCCCCCCGAGGCGCAAGCCCACGCCGCCACCGGCGAACCCGCCGCAGCAGCTCGCGGCGGGCTAGCTACTCTGGAGGCATGGACTACGTCTCCGCGCTCGTGCCCCCGGTAGTGATGGCCGTGTTCTTCATCGGGCTGATCGTGACGATCGTGAAGACCCAGGGCGGGGCCAACAAGGCCAAGGAGGACGCCGTCGTCGACGCCGCCCTCGCCCGCGCGGAGGGCGTCCCCCGGCCCGCGAAGGACGCCGGGGCCTGACCCGCCCGGCGCGGTTCCGGGCGGGCCCGTACCCGCCCGCAGCACGTCCCACCTGCCCCTCCCGGCATCCTGCGGCCCGTTCCCGACCCTTCGACGGGACGCCAGGGCGTACGACTCATACGTTTTTCGAGTCGTACGCCCTTTTTGTCGCCCATCTCCCACTATTGTGCTGAGCGTGCCTCGCCCATTGGGAGAACTCGAAGACGCGGTCATGACGCGGGTGTGGAAGTGGAACCGCCCGGTGACCGTTCGGGAAGTCCTGGAAGACCTTCAACAGGAACGGTCCATCGCGTACACGACGGTGATGACCGTTTTGGACAATCTCCATCAGAAGGGCTGGGTGCGCCGCGAGGCGGAGGGCCGGGCCTATCGATATGAGGCGGTCTCCACCCGAGCCGCCTACGCGGCCGCACTGATGAACGACGCGTGGTCGCAGAGCGACAACCCGGCGGCCGCTCTCGTCGCCTTCTTCGGCATGATGTCGGCGGAACAGCGCGAAGCCCTGCGGGACGCCGTGCGTATGGTCCAGGGGCCGGAAACCCGCGCGGGGCAGAACCCGCCGGAGGGTCGTGCGGGCGAGCGCCCTGCCGCCCCCGAGGGCGAGGACGGGCGATAGCGTCCGTTCATGCCAGCAGAGCATCCCGCAGAGCATCAGGCAGGGGTTTCGGCACAGCGTCCGGAAGCCGCGGCAAAAGCCGTCACCGTCCGACGGGCCAGGACCAGCGATGTCACGGCCGTACGACGCCTCCTGGACCAGAACGTCCGGCGCCGCATCCTGCTCGACAAAGCGACCGTGACGCTTTACGAGGACATCCAGGAGTTCTGGGTCGCGGAACGCGACGACAACGCCGAGGTGGTCGGCTGCGGTGCGCTGCACGTCATGTGGGAAGACCTCGCGGAAGTCCGCACTCTCGCGGTGAACCCGGCGGTCAAGGGTCTCGGGGTCGGACATCACTTGCTGGAGAAGTTGCTGCAGACCGCGCGCTGGCTCGGCGTTCGACGCGTTTTCTGTCTGACCTTCGAAGTCGACTTCTTCGCGAAGCACGGCTTCGTGGAGATCGGGGAGACACCCGTCGACACCGATGTGTACGCGGAGCTCCTTCGCTCCTATGACGAGGGCGTCGCCGAGTTCCTCGGTCTCGAACGAGTGAAACCGAACACCTTGGGCAACAGCCGGATGCTTCTGCATCTGTGATCGCCCGCCGGTATTCCGGCGGAGTGCACTGCCCAGGTTCCCTATGTCCGAAACGCGCACCTTTCCGGGCCGTCGGACCGCAGTGGGTCTCCTCCAGGGGTTTGTGTTTTTCCAGCAAAAGCGGTTTGCTTTCCGACGTACTGCAGTACTGCATATAACAGGGGACGGCGAAACGGGTGGACGCCGCAGACCCCCGGCCCTGAAGTTTTCGATGAAAGGAAATCCGGTGGCACAGAAGGTTCAGGTCCTTCTTGTCGACGACCTCGACGGTGGCGAGGCGGACGAGACCGTGACGTTCGCGCTGGACGGCAAGACGTACGAAATCGATCTCACGACCGCCAATGCGGACAAGCTCCGTGGCCTTCTCGACCCCTACGTGAAGGGTGGCCGTCGCACCGGAGGCCGCGCTTCTGGAGGCCGCGGAAAGGCCCGCGTCGCTTCCGGTGGTGGCAGCCAGGACACCGCGCAGATCCGCGCTTGGGCGAAGGAGAACGGCTACGAGGTCAACGACCGTGGCCGAGTTCCCGCGTCCATTCGCGAGGCCTACGAGAAGGCCAACGGCTGAGCGCACGCGCGCCGCAGCCTCACGCGATGGCAGTGTGTCGCCATCGTGTCCACGAGTCGTACGAGATCGGGGGCGCCCCCACCGCCCCCTCCGACCGCTCGGCCGCCCAGGGCCGACAGCGTCGGCAGGGTCGGCTCGACCTCGCAGCCGGGCTCCGGGGGCCGCAGCCAGACGGCGGCCCTTCGTGGGCCCAGGCGTGTTCTCGCCCCCGGCGCGGGCCGTGCGGCGGCCCCGGCCGTCCGCTCCTCCTCCGGCGCCGCGGGCACTCCGGTGCCGTGCCCCGGCGGCGGCCCGGCCGTGCGGCCGGCGGGCGGCCCGTCGGCGCCCCATGGAGGCGTCGGGGCCTCGATGCTCCCGCCCACACCGATGGCCGTCAGGTCCAGCGGTAGATCCCCCCACTCCAGCCAGTCGAGCAGGCCGGGCAGCTCGTCCGCGCTGCCCGCGGCCACCAGGAGCAGCATCCGGCCGCCGCGCAGGGCCACCGGAGACGCGGGACCCAGATGCCGCAGCGCCGCGTACCCCGCCTCCGCCGGGACCTCCAGGACGTCGAACCGCAGCCCGGTGACGAGCCGCAGCGGTGGGCCGGGCACTGCCGTCCACCCCAGTTCGTTCTCGTACCAGTGCCGCACCGGATCGTCCGGGCCGAGCGGCCGGCGAGGGAGAGGGGCGGTGGGGTCCATGCCAGGAGCAACCGCCGGAAGCCGCCTGAGGTTACGCTGTGTATTCCCGTGAATGCGCAGAGTGCCGGTTCAGGGGGCGCGCGAGGCCGGTCGGCGGCGCAAGGATGTTCGCCCATAGCGGAGGGAACCGGTGCGCGCGGCATGGAGTGTCGGTGCGTGCGGGTAAGACATCCCTAGTGGGAGGGGCGACACGTATGGCTCGGGCACCTCACGTTCGCCATCGGCGTACAGCTGGAGAGGGTATCTGCCTGGCCTGCGGGAACATCGTCTCGCACCATCGGGTTGGAGCATATGTCGGCGTTCGGGGTCAGGAGGCAGTGCTGGTTCTCGGTCCGGTGTCGGCAGTTGGAATGAGCGGTCCCCGCTTGCGGGACTAAGCTGCGGAAGGACAGGGAGGGGAGCGTCCCCTTACTGCCTGACCGCTCTGAGGAGCGATTAACGATGTTCGAGAGGTTCACCGACCGCGCGCGGCGGGTTGTCGTCCTGGCTCAGGAAGAAGCCCGGATGCTCAACCACAACTACATCGGCACCGAGCACATCCTCCTGGGCCTGATCCACGAGGGTGAAGGTGTCGCCGCAAAGGCCCTGGAGAGCCTCGGCATTTCGCTTGAGGCGGTCCGCCAGCAGGTGGAGGAGATCATCGGCCAGGGCCAGCAGGCTCCGTCCGGGCACATCCCCTTCACCCCCCGTGCCAAGAAGGTCCTGGAGCTGTCGCTCCGCGAGGCTCTTCAGCTGGGCCACAACTACATCGGCACGGAGCACATCCTGCTCGGCCTGATCCGTGAGGGCGAGGGCGTCGCCGCCCAGGTCCTGGTCAAGCTGGGCGCAGACCTCAACCGGGTGCGGCAGCAGGTCATCCAGCTGCTCTCCGGATACCAGGGCAAGGAGACCGCCGCGGCCGGCGGTCCTGCCGAGGGCACCCCCTCCACGTCCCTGGTCCTCGACCAGTTCGGCCGGAACCTCACCCAGGCCGCTCGTGAGTCCAAGCTCGACCCCGTCATCGGGCGCGAGAAGGAGATCGAGCGGGTCATGCAGGTGCTGTCCCGCCGCACCAAGAACAACCCGGTCCTCATCGGTGAGCCCGGCGTCGGCAAGACCGCCGTCGTCGAGGGCCTCGCCCAGGCCATCGTCAAGGGCGAGGTGCCCGAGACCCTCAAGGACAAGCACCTCTACACCCTGGACCTCGGTGCGCTGGTCGCCGGCTCCCGCTACCGCGGTGACTTCGAGGAGCGCCTGAAGAAGGTGCTCAAGGAGATCCGCACCCGCGGCGACATCATCCTGTTCATCGACGAGCTCCACACGCTGGTCGGTGCGGGTGCCGCCGAGGGCGCCATCGACGCCGCTTCGATCCTGAAGCCGATGCTGGCGCGCGGTGAACTCCAGACCATCGGTGCGACCACGCTCGACGAGTACCGCAAGCACCTGGAGAAGGACGCGGCCCTTGAGCGCCGCTTCCAGCCCATCCAGGTCGCGGAGCCGTCCCTGCCGCACACCATCGAGATCCTCAAGGGTCTGCGCGACCGGTACGAGGCGCACCACCGCGTCTCCATCACCGACGAGGCACTGGTGCAGGCCGCCACCCTGGCCGACCGGTACATCTCGGACCGCTTCCTGCCGGACAAGGCGATCGACCTGATCGACGAGGCCGGTTCCCGGATGCGCATCCGCCGGATGACCGCGCCGCCGGACCTCCGCGAGTTCGACGAGAAGATCGCCGGCGTCCGCCGCGACAAGGAGTCCGCGATCGACTCGCAGGACTTCGAGAAGGCCGCGTCCCTGCGCGACAAGGAGAAGCAGCTCCTGGCCGCCAAGGCCAAGCGGGAGAAGGAGTGGAAGGCCGGCGACATGGACGTCGTCGCCGAGGTCGACGGCGAGCTGATCGCCGAGGTCCTCGCGACCGCCACCGGCATCCCGGTCTTCAAGCTGACCGAGGAGGAGTCCTCGCGTCTGCTCCGCATGGAGGACGAGCTCCACAAGCGGGTCATCGGGCAGAAGGACGCCATCAAGGCGCTCTCGCAGGCGATCCGTCGTACGCGAGCGGGTCTGAAGGACCCGAAGCGTCCCGGCGGTTCGTTCATCTTCGCGGGCCCGTCGGGTGTCGGTAAGACCGAGCTGTCGAAGACCCTCGCCGAGTTCCTCTTCGGTGACGAGGACGCGCTGATCTCCCTCGACATGTCGGAGTTCAGCGAGAAGCACACGGTGTCGCGTCTCTTCGGTTCGCCCCCCGGATACGTGGGCTACGAAGAGGGCGGCCAGCTGACCGAGAAGGTCCGTCGCAAGCCGTTCTCCGTCGTCCTGTTCGACGAGGTGGAGAAGGCCCACCCGGACATCTTCAACTCGCTGCTGCAGATCCTGGAGGACGGTCGGCTGACCGACTCCCAGGGCCGGGTCGTGGACTTCAAGAACACGGTCATCATCATGACGACCAACCTCGGCACCCGGGACATCTCCAAGGGCTTCAACCTCGGCTTCGCGGCCGCGGGTGACGTCAAGACCGGCTACGAGCGCATGAAGGCCAAGGTCAACGACGAGCTGAAGCAGCACTTCCGCCCGGAGTTCCTGAACCGTGTCGACGACACGGTGGTCTTCCACCAGCTCACCGAGGAAGACATCATCCAGATCGTCGACCTCATGATCGCCAAGGTGGACGAGCGGCTGAAGGACCGGGACATGGGCATCGAGCTCAGCCCGACCGCCAAGTCGCTCCTCGCGAAGAAGGGGTACGACCCCGTCCTGGGCGCCCGGCCGCTGCGCCGGACCATCCAGCGCGAGATCGAGGACATCCTCTCCGAGAAGATCCTCTTCGGGGAGCTGCGTCCCGGCCACATCGTGGTCGTCGACACGGAGGGCGAGGGCGACGCCAAGGCCTTCACCTTCCGGGGCGAGGAGAAGTCCGCGCTCCCCGACGTCCCGCCGATCGAGCAGGCGGCCGGCGGCGCCGGACCGAACCTGAGCAAGGACGCGTGACACCGCGCCCGCGCAAAGCATGACAGGGGCGCCCGACCGGGCGTCACGAGGTGGCCCCCCGGAACCACGGTTCCGGGGGGCCACCTTTTCGTGCGGCAAGGGCCCTAGAACTCTCCGGGCCTCAGCACACGCCCATTGGCCTCGATCACCAGCCCGGGGTGGTGGCCCAGCGGGGACAGGTCGAGCGGGGCGTTCCGCGGGTAGTGGAGGGTGAGGCGGACGAGCGAGGGAAATACCCGGGCGAGATCCGCCGCGGAACCGCCGCGGCCCACCGATCTCAGCGTCAGACTTCGAATTCCGGGCAAGGGGTCGAGTTCGCGCGGTTTGCGGGGAAGCAACTCAAGACCTTCGATACTGGGCGGCTCGATCTGCCGCGGCAGGTACAGAGAAGGCAGCGAGAAGTCCAGGCTGTGCAGTGAAGGAGCCCTCGAAACCGCGAGGAGCAGTGAGTGCGCGTCGCAGTCGCCCTGCACGACGAGTTCCTCCAGCAAAGGCCACTGACCGAGTTCGTTGATCACTATCGGTATCTGACTGGCGACGCGCAGATTCCGTACGTTCGGATGCCCGGCGGGCAGAGGGATATCGCTGTCGA
Organism: Streptomyces sp. 142MFCol3.1; assembly: GCF_000424945.1. Classification (NCBI taxonomy): domain Bacteria; kingdom Bacillati; phylum Actinomycetota; class Actinomycetes; order Kitasatosporales; family Streptomycetaceae; genus Streptomyces; species Streptomyces sp. 142MFCol3.1. Next base: position 38,193 of record NZ_AUKV01000002.1, on the reverse strand, counting down.
GAAGACTTCCCACCAAAGACAGGGACGTGAGCCGGTCGAGGCGCTGAAGGGAAGCCAGATCCGCCTTCCGCACTTCGTGGAGTTCCAGCCCCAGCGAGGTGAGTGCCAGTCCTTCGAGCGCGGACAGGTCCCGTACCCGCGGGCAGCCGGTGAGCCGCAGGGAAGTGAGCCCGGACAACTGCCGCGCGAAGGAGAGGGAGACCAGGCGTGGATTGTCGACCACTTCGATTTCACGGATGCCCTCGTGCGGCAGGAACGCGCGGAGTTCTCCGTCGTCGAGCGGTGTGTCCACGACCAGCCGGCCGATGGGCCCGCAGTGACGCAGCGCCGCCGTCATGCCGTCGTCGACGACGATGACCCGGTCGTCCGCCAGGTCCATGTGGGCGAGGACCTCACGGGCGTAGTCGTCCGCCGGATAGCGCGGCCACGCCGTGGTGAGGACGCCGCGGACCTGCGGGGAGGGGTGTGGGGCGAACCGCCGCAGCAGGGGCAGCGACGCGGGACCCCCGATGTCGCGGACCAACTGCACCACCGTTTCGGCCTCTTCGGCGCTCAGTTCCTCGGGGCCGGGGACGAGCGGCAGTACGTACGCGCCGAGGGACGTCAGCTTGGCGGCCAGGGTGGCGTCGGCCGGCGGGATCAGCGCCCGGATGCGGTCGGCGATCTGTTCGCGTACCTCCTCGTCCAGCACCACCGCGCTGATCGCGCACCGGGCCGCCAGGACGTGGATGTCGCCGCGGGCCCTGCCCTCCTCGGCCTGGTCGCCCCGTTCCACCAACCCCTCGACCAAGCGTCGGACTTCACCGCGACGACAGTGGCCGACGGCCAGCAGGACGATGTCCTGCCACTGTTCGTCGGCCGCGTGCTGCAGCAGCTCGCCCAGGCCGTCGCTCTCCTGGAGCTCCTTCGCAGCGAGGTAGTCCTGGAAGGTGCGGTGGATGAACTGGACGACCTTCTCGTTGCGTTCCTGAAGGAGGCCGCTGCGGTTGAGCAGGTGGACGAGTACGTCCTGCGGGGTGCCCTGGTCGCGGACCTGGGGCATGCCGCGCATCGCGAGTTCGATCTGCCATGCCGCCTGGCCGTGGGTGAACTCGACGTGCCCGCTGCGCGCGAGCCACGCCGCGATGGTCTGGAGGAGCTGCTGGTGCTCCTCGACGCCCAGGCTGATGCCCTCCGGCGCACCGACCCTGCGCAGGGTGTCCCGGCCGCCGAGGAGCATGGTCAGGGCGGCGTTGTAGAGGGACCAGCGGGATTCGGGCAGGAACCCCCTGCGGCGGCGGTGCAGCGCGCAGACGACGCCGGCCAGCAGCGGGGTACGGGCCAGTGAGCGCAGCGTCGTGTTGTGCCGCAACTCCCGTTCCAGGGCCTGTTCCAGGGCGCGCAGGTTCTCGTCCTCGGCGGCGGCCCGGTGGGCGTCGCGGAAGCCCGCGCATTCGAGGCGGGCCGCGTTGTGCCAGGCCTTGGAGAAGGCCAGGATGTCGTCGTCCCGCATGGGCAGCAGGCGGAGTTCCTCGAAGTGCTCCGAGGCCAGCCAGTCGCTGGCGACGGCGAGGGGCCGCACGGTGACCAGGCAGCGGTTGTGCGGGTACATGCCCAGCAGGTCGGTGAGACGGCGCCGTGCCGCGTCCCGCTCGGCCGGCGGCACCTCGTCGATGCCGTCGACCAGGATGAGGGCCCGGCCGGCCTCCAGCACGCGGCGCGCCCATCCCTCGGGGACGCCGTCGAGGGGGAGTTCGGCGACCGAGGGAAGCTGCTGGGGCGAGGGGAAGGCCATGCCGAGGGTGGGCAGGCTGCGCATGGGGACGACGAAGGGCACCAGGTCGTTCAGTTCGGCGAGTTCGTGGCCGAGTGCCCCGCAGGCCGCGTGGGAGGCGAGCCACCACACCAGGGTGGTCTTGCCGGCTCCGGCCTCGCCGCGCAGCAGGGTCTTCGGGCGGTCGGCGAGCAGGTCGTTCACCCGGCGCGGCACGGCGACGGAGTCCTGTGCGAGTGCGGGACCGGAAGGGCGTGCGGTGGGGACGGCCTCCAGGCTCAGATACGCGGTGTCGAGGTCCCAGGTGGTCTCGGTGGTGCCGAGTTCGTCGATCCCGAAGATCTCGATCTTTCGGTAGCGGGTCCGCAGCGCGCGTGCGTAGTGCCGCTCGAACTCCTCGTCCCGGAGGTGGAATCCCGAGACCGGCTCCAGGACGGGCGGCACATGGCCGGGTTCGGCGCCCATCACATGGCGCGGGAAGTCCGGCGCCTCCAGGATGCGTGACACGGGTACGGCCTCGACGCGACGGTGGTCCCGGCCGTCCGGGACCTCCGTCACCACGCCGATGAGGACGGCCCCGGCGAACACGGGCGCCCCGGACAGTCCGGCAAGCGGTGACTCCCCGCGCCGGGGCGGCGCGACCGGTGGCCTGTCGAACTCGCACACCAGCGTCGACCTGATCCGCCCCGCCATGGGGAGCACGGTCCCGGTCAGCTGGTCGGACTCCAGGTGCTGTTCGGGCCCGTACCGTCCCACGGCGGGGAAGCCGACGGTCTGGCAGCCGGGCAGCGGGTCCGTGGTGTCGAGGACACCCCAGCGCAGCCGGGCGAGCGCCCACTTCTCCGGGGCGACCAGTTCCTCCCCGGTGAGCAGCAGCGCGACGTCGCTCTCCTCGTCCCGCCAGATCGTCCGGCCCGGGATCGGCCGCTCACTGTCCGGATGGACCGTGCGGATCCATTCCTTGTCGCGCAGGACGTGTGCGCTGGTCAGCACGAGGCGCGGGGACAGCATCACGCCGCTGCCCTGCGAGCCCGCCAGGACCACCACGGTCCGTTCGGCCGCCGAGCGCAGCATCACGGGGCCGTGGAGGAGCCGCGGCCGAAGGCGGCGACACTTCCCTCGGTCTCGTTGCTCACCTTCAGCGGCGCGCCGGTCCGGGCGTCCTGGGCCCGCAGGGTGAAGGACACCTTGTGCGTACGGCTGCCGGCGCGGGTGCCGTCGATGTTCGCGTCCACCACCCAGGCGCGTACCTTGGCGCCGGCCTTCAACTCCTTGCGCAGCTCGACGGTGAACTCCATCTGGATGTCGCCCAGTTCGAAGACGATGTCCTGTCCGGCCGCGTTGCGCGACGCGAGCAGCAGCTCGTCGCGGATGCTCCGCACGGCGTCGGACAGTCCGATGCGCGTCTCGTCGGGGTTGCTCATGGTCTCCCTCTTGCTGGTTCGGGCAGGACGCCGGTGACGTCCGGCTCCTCGTTCTCCGGGCCGCGCCGCACACCGGGCGGTCACGTCTGCTGGGTCCAGGTCGTTCCGCTGAGGTGGCGCTGGGGCTGATGGACGACAGTCTGCTCCGGGAGCTGGTCGACGCCGCACAACTCGCCCTCCCCGCCCGGGACGACGAGCAGCTCCCGCAGGCCGTGGGCGGCCTTCAGGGGGGAGACGTCCAGTCGGGTGCGGGTGGTGACGTCACCGATGATGTGCAGCTTCGTCAGGTGCGGGAAAGCCGCCGGGACTCTCTCCAGGTCGAGGGTCCCCGCCATGTCGTCGAGGAGGAAGAGGTCGGTGACGCCGGGTAGTTCCAGGGAGTCCGGGCACAGCGCGAACAGGCTCACGCTCATCTGGAGATGGACGAGTTCGGGCAGTGTGGCGACGGCCGACCAGCCGTGGAGGAACCGGGTGTCCGCGGGCCAGCCGCTCGCGAGGAAAGCGAAGGTCAGCTCCTTCAGATGGCGCAGCGTCGCCAGCGGGCGCAGGTCCGGCTCGGGGCCCAGGCCGCCGAGGATCAGTGCCTCGATGGTCTGTCCGGTCAGGGCCGACAGGTCGGTCAGGTGCGGGCAGGCGTCGATCTCCAGGCGGGTCAGCGTCGTCGCCCCGCCGAGGAAGGAGACGTCGGTGAGGGTGCTGTTGCTCCGGATGCACAGATGGGTGGGCGGGACCTCCGAGACGTACGCGCGTAACTGGTCGGCGGGCAGGTCGCCCTGGACGTCCACCATGGGGCGCCCGCCCAGTGCCCGCAGTGACCGCAGTTGTGCGGCTTCGGTGACCAGGAAGTAGACCTCGTGCGGGTCGACCTGGGCGATGACCTCGCGGGCGAAGCGCTCGGTGTCGAACCGGGACCAGCTCCTGACGATCCGGTCGCGGACCCGCGGGGAGTCGTGGCAGGCGAATCGGGTGAGGTACGGGATCGCCGCGTCCGACGCCAGGTGCAGCGCGGTCGCGACGACGGCGCCGGCCTCCTCGACGCTGAGTTCCTCGGGCCCCGGGAGCAGGTCCAGGACGAGGGGGCCGACGGTGGCGAGTTCGACGGCCTCCTGCGAGGTGGACGGCGGGATGAGTGTGCTGGTGCGTTCCTTGACCGCGAGCCGGACTGCGGGGTCGAGCTCGGCGGCGTGCTCCAGACAGGCGGCGGCCAGCAGGAACACCCGGTTGCGCACCGGAACGTCCGTGGTCCGGTCGCCCACGGCGAGCAACTCGGTGAGGAGGTCGGCCCGTTCGCGCGGCCTGCTGTGGGCCACGGCCATCCGGATGACGTCCTCCCACTGGTCGTCGGCCGCGTGCTCGATCAGCAGGCCGATGTCCCACACCTCCACGGCCGCTCGTGCTCCCAGATAGTCCTGGAAGGTGCGGTGGATGAAGTCGACGGCGCCGGGGGCCGGTTCGCGCAACAGGCCGCTGCGCAGAAGGAGATGGCGGAAGACGGCCGCCGCGTCGCCCAGGGCTGCCGCGGCGGGCACCGAGGGGAGGGCCTCCTGGATGATCTGCTCGGCGCGTTCGCGGTCGAGTTCGGTACGGCCGTTGCGGATCAGCCAGTACGCGAGCCGCTGGAGCAGTTGGGTCTGTGGCTCCTGCCGCAGTTCGAGCGTCAGGATGTCGCGCTCCCGGTCCCGGCGCGTCAGCAGCATGGTGAGCGCGGCCTCGTACAACTCCTTGCGTCCTTGCGGGAGATAGCCGCGCCGGTCGCGGTGGAGCGCGCAGATGAGCCCGCACATGAGCGGGTTGGTGGCGAGCCGGCCAAGATCTCCCTTGCTGCGTACGGCGGTCAGCAACTGGCTCTTGTACGTGGTGAGGGCCTCGTCCTCGTCCGGGCTGCCGATCCGTGCGGCGGTGTGCCAGCGCTCGATGAACGCGGCGACGTCCGCCGGGCTCATCGCGGAGAGGGTGAGCTCGGCGAAGTCGTCGTCCGTGAGCCAGTTCTCGCGCACCGCCGAGGGCCGTGAGGTGACCAGCCAGCGGTTGCCGGGATACGCGCTGATGAGGTCGCTGAGCCAGACACGGGTCCGCGCCCGTTCGGCGTCGGGCACCTCGTCGATGCCGTCGACGAGGACCAGTCCGCGCCGCGAGCCGAGGACCCGGTCCGCCCAGCCCTCCGGCTGGCCGGCGGCGAGCGGGCAGCCGGTGGCCTCCAGGAAGCGGTCGGGCACGGGGAGCCGCTCCCCGTGCCGGGTGAGGGTGCGCAGGGGGAGCACGAAGGGGACCCTCTCGTGCAGGTACGACATCGGGCCCTCCGGTGCCGAGCGGGCGGCGGAGACGGCCAGCCACTGGACGAGGGTGGTCTTGCCGGAGCCGGCGACCCCGCGCAGCAGGACGCGTTCGTGGGCGGCGAGGGCCTGGTCGGCGGGGCGCGAGTCGAAGCGTTCGAGGTGGCGCCGGCCCGCCTCGGTCTTCGCCGGGGCCGGGACCGCACGCGCGCCGCGGGTGCCCGTGCCGGCGGGCTGCCGGTCGGGGGCGGCCGTGGGCGGCGTGCCGGGCGCCTCTTGCGCGGACGCGGTGCCGGCGGTCTCCTCGGATGCCGGGTCGGCGGTCTCCCCGGGTGCCGTGCCGTCGTTCCGTCCGAGGCCCGGGCGGGAGGCGGTGAACGTGCCGGGCCGCACATAGCCGAGGAGTCTCTTGCGCGGGGCGGTCGCCTCCAGGCTCAGGTACGCGGCGTCCAGCGGCCACTTGCCGGGGGAGTTGGTCAGGTCGATCCCGTAGATCGTGAGCTGCCCCTGCTTCTTGGCGACATAGGCGAGGTAGCGGCGCTCGAACGAGGTGTCGCGCGCGTCGGGCCGTGGGACGCGGGTGATCAGCTCGTCGAGTTTCGTGACGAGTTCGGCCAGCAGGCGGGTCTGTTCCACCAGCGTGCGCGCCACGAACGTGGAGCGCTGGGTGAAGAAGTGCATGACATGGACGCAGGCCCACTCGGTCAGGGAGTCGAGGAAGAAGGAGGCGTCGGCGGAGAGGCCTCGGGTGGGGGCCCTGTGGTGGAGCTTGCGGGCCAGTTCGCGGTGGCCGAGCCGGACGGCCTGGACGTCGTCCATGTCGAGGTCGCCGAGGGCGAGCAGCTTGCGGGACAGCGCGTCCGTGACCGCTGTCTCCTCGTCGGGCGGGAAGGGGCGCTCGCCCGGCGAGTCGAGCGCCGCCCGGACCAGCTGGGCGGCGAGGCGGTGGACGTCCTGCTCGGTGAGCGTGCGTTTCTCTCCGCGGAAGGAGACCAGGGCGCCAAGGCGTACCGGTTCGTCCACGAGGCCGGCTCCCGGGCCGTCGCGCCGGAAGAGTTTCCTGACCAGAGGCGCGATGAGGCTCGACGCCAGTTTTGTGCCCAGTACCGACGGATCCATACGGCCTCCCCCAAGAGCCCTGAACCAGGCAAGCAGCGTAGCCCCGGTCACATTCCCTGGGGGCTTGATCTTGCCGCCTGGTGACATGGCGCACAGGCGTTTTGTCCGGTACTAACCCGCCTAGTGGAAAGAGCGAAACGGACATTCAGGACCTTTGACCCGGAGCTCTCGGGACGATCCGCCCGCCATGGGGCTGAAGGGTCGTGAGGGGCTTTTTCCAGCGGGTGCAGCCCTCCGAAGTGCGGTTAAACCGTGTTTCGGGCAGGGAAAGCGGCGGATCTGGTACGGGATGTCCGAACTGTCAAGGTTCACTAAGTTTTCGGGTGAAGTACGACCTAACGTCGTAGGTCACACTGTTTGGGGGTCTCTGGGGTGGTGGGTTACCAAGGGATAGGCCGCTCGACGGACGACATGTCCACCGGGCGGTTTCCCGAGTCCCAGTCCCCGTTCTCGAGAGGTCCTCATGTCGAAGCGCGTCACGTCCCGTCAGTCCCGTACGTCCCTGATTCGCACCCGGGCCGCCGTCCTGGCCGTCGGCCTCGGAGCCACGGCCGTACTGGGCGCCGGGGTCGCGAGCGCCGCCGAGACCGGCCTGAACAGTGCCGGCACCGTCAAGGCCGCGAACACTGTCCAGGCCAAGTCCGCCGCCGCCAAGAAGGGCGCCTCCTGGGTCGACCCGGTGAAGCGGTACGCCCTGTCCGCCAGCTTCAACCAGGCCGGCGGCATGTGGGCCCACAAGCACTCCGGCCAGGACTTCGCCGTGCCGCAGGGCACCCAGGTCGTCGCCGCGCACGGCGGTACCGTCGTCAAGGCCGGCCCCAACGGCGCCGGTGACGGCCCCGCGTACGGCAACGCCATCGTCATCAAGCACGGCAACGGCACGTACTCGCAGTACGCCCACCTGTCGCGCATCGACGTGCGGATAGGCCAGGTCGTCGGCACCGGTCAGCACATCGCGCTGTCCGGCAACACCGGCAACTCCAGCGGCCCGCACCTGCACTTCGAGATCCGTACCACCCAGAACTACGGGTCCGCGATCGACCCCGTCGCCTTCCTGCGCGCTCAGGGTGTCGTCGTCTGATCACCTGACCCCCACAGGGTGATCACCCCGTAGGTGAGGCCGGGCGTCCCGAAAGGGGCGCCCGGCTTCATGCGCCGGCGCCGCCGTTGGCCTGCGTCACCAGGTCGATCGCGACCTCCAGGACCGCCTTGCGCTTGTCCTCGGGGTCGCCTTCGACGTCCCTGAGGACGAACATCCCGGCGTGCATGGAGAAGAGCGCGCTGATGCACCGGACCTGGTCCTTCAGGTCGGCGTCCGGCTCCTTGAGCAGGTCGACCATCCGGATCATGCGGTCCTTGAAGTCCTCGCCCGTGCGCAGCTCGCGCACCGTCGCCTGGTTCTCCTGCATGAAGCGGAAGAGCGGGGCCGCCTCGGCGAGGGCGTCGCTGTAGCGGTGCAGGATCTCCTGCTTCGTCGCCAGTGTGCGCGGCTGCCGCGCCCCCCATTCGATCAGCTCGTCCATGGGCCGGGACAGGTCCTGGAAGAGGCTGATGAGGATGTCTTCCTTGGTCTTGAAGTGGTAGTAGAGCGCCGCCTTCGTCACGTCGAGGTGCTCGGCGATCTCGCGGAGCGAGGTCTTCTCGTAGCCCTGCTCGGAGAAGAGTTCGAGGGCCACGTCCTGGATGCGCTGGCGGGTGTCGCCGCGGCGCTGTCGCTTGGTGCCGTCCATGGTGCCGCCCATCCTCTTACTCCTCGCGCTCCCTGAAAACTTACCTGTCGACCGGCTGGTAAAACTACTTAAACTTACTTGACGCCCGGCTAGTTCGGGGTCTAGTTTCCCTGAGTGTAGTCAACTTGCCGGTCGGCAAGTAAGTAGTCGAGGGGCGGCGGCCGCACCAGAGGCCGGCGGCGGTACTCAGGGGAGTGGGAAAACGATGGCGGACAACACGGCGGCGGCCGCACCGGTCGCCGAGGACGGCGGGAAAGCGCCTCGCAGCGTGCGGGTCGTACTGCTCGCGCTCATGATCGCGATGCTGCTCGCGATGCTCGACAACATGATCGTCGGTACGGCGATGCCCACGATCGTCGGTGAACTGGGCGGGCTGGCGCACCTGTCCTGGGTCGTCACCGCGTACACGCTCGCGACCGCCGCCTCGACCCCGATCTGGGGCAAGCTCGGCGACATGTACGGGCGCAAGGGCGCCTTCATGACCTCGATCGTGATCTTCCTGATCGGCTCCGCGCTCAGCGGCATGTCCCAGGACATGGGGCAGCTCATCGGCTTCCGCGCCGTCCAGGGTCTCGGTGCCGGCGGTCTCATGGTCGGTGTCATGGCGATCATCGGCGACCTGATCCCGCCGCGGGAGCGCGGCAAGTACCAGGGCATGATGGCCGGCGTCATGGCCTTCGCCATGATCCTCGGCCCGCTGGTCGGCGGCTCCATCACCGACCACTGGGGCTGGCGCTGGTCCTTCTACATCGACCTTCCGCTCGGCGTCGTCGCGCTCCTCGCGGTCAGCGCCGTGCTGCACCTGCCCAGGAAGCGGGTCCAGGCGAAGATCGACTACCTCGGCGCCGGCCTGCTGGCGCTCGGCATCTCGTCGATCGTGCTGGTCACCACCTGGGGCGGCACCGAGTACTCCTGGGGCTCCGCGCGGATCATGGAGCTGATCGGCATCGGCGTAGCCGCGCTCGTCGGCTTCGTCTTCTGGCAGACCAGGGCCGCCGCGCCGATCATGCCGCTGCACATCTTCCGCAGCCGCAACTTCACCCTGATGTCCGTCATCGGCTTCATCACCGGCTTCGTGATGTTCGGTGCGGTGCTCTTCCTCCCGCTGTACCAGCAGTCCGTGCAGGGCGCGTCCGCGACCAACTCCGGTCTGCTGCTCCTGCCGATGCTCGGCGCGATGCTCGCCGTGTCCATGGTCGCGGGCCGGGTCACCACCAACAGCGGCCGCTACAAGGTCTTCCCGCTCGTCGGCAGCGTCCTGATGATCGTCGGGCTGTTCCTGCTCGCCCAGATGGACACCGGGACGACCCGCCTGACCTCGGGTCTGTACATGGCGGTGCTGGGCGCGGGCATGGGCTGCCTGATGCAGATCACCATGCTGGTCGCACAGAACAGCGTGGAGATGAAGGACATGGGAGTCGCGTCCTCCTCGACCACCCTGTTCCGGACCCTCGGTTCCTCCTTCGGCGTCGCCATCATGGGCGCCCTGTTCAACCACCGGGTGCAGGACGTGATGGCCGAGCGGGCCGGAGCGCTCGGCTCCAAGGTGACGGAGCAGTCCGCGCAGCTCGACGCGGCCAGCCTGGCGAAGCTGCCCACCGCGGCGCGCGAGGCCTACCAGTACGCGGTGTCCTCCGGTACGCACTCCGCGTTCCTGCTCGGCTCCGTGGTGGCAGTGGTGGCGCTGGTCGCCGCCGTGTTCGTCAAGGAGGTCCCGCTGAAGGGGGCGGCGGGCGCGCCCAAGCCGGACGACGGCGCGGCGCAGGACGCGGCCCCCGCGGCGAGCATCGCCGAGGCGGTCTGACCCCCTCCACGACCCCACGAGTTCGGCGAGCTCCGGAGTTCGGCGAACTCCACCCGAGATCCGCGCGTACTCGGACCGAAGGCCCCCGGCGTTGTCCGCCCCGGGGGCCTTCTCCCGTCTTCGGCTCCGGCCCGCGACGGGCCGGGTGTTCCGGCGCCGTCGGGCGACGGCCGCGGCGGTGTCGGTGCCGCGTGCCACCATCGGGAACGTGGACAGTATGCGGCAACTGCGGCCGGCCGAGGACGCGATGGTCCGGGACTGGGCCGAGCCCGGCCTCGATCTCGACGCGCCGGCCGCGCACGCCGGGTACTCGCGCTTTCACGTCATCCGCGCCTTCAAGGCGGCGTACGGCGAGACACCCGGCCGGTATCTGACGCACCGCCGCTCGCTCACCGAGCGCAGCGAGGCGCTCGACTTCTCCAAGGACTTCGGCTGCCGAGCGTGCCGCCGCGCGCCGCGGCCGCCCCCGGCCGGTGAGGGGACCGGGGCCGCCGGACCCTCACTTGCCGGAGGCCGACGGCAGCATCGGATAGCTCCCGGTGTTCGTCGGGGCGTGCTCCGGCAGCCACAGCACCGCGACCGCGCCCTCCGCGGGCACGTCGTCCGGAGCCCCGGCGGGCCGTACGTTGCGGAACGTCAGCCGGGCCCCGAGCACCCGCGCCTGCCCCGCGGCGATGGTGAGGCCCAGCCCGTGCCCGTGACCGGCGCGGTCGGTGCTGCCCGTACGGAAGCGGCTCGGGCCCTCGGCGAGGAGCTTCTCGGGGAAGCCGGGGCCGTGGTCGCGGACACGGATGACACGGCCCTCGACCGTGACCTCCACCGGCGGCCTGCCGTGCCGGGAGGCGTTCGCGAGGAGGTTGAACAGGACGCGTTCCAGGCGCCGCGGGTCGGTCGTGACCTCCGACTCGTGGACCACGCGCACCTCGACGCCCGCGTCCTTCGCGGCCACGCGCCGCGTGACGAACTCGCCGAGCATGATGTCCTGCAGCTCGGCCCGCTCGGAGGCGCCGTCGAGGCGGGCGACCTCCAGGACGTCCTCGACGAGCGTGCGCATGGCCTGCGCCCGGTCCCTGACGAGTTCGGTGGGACGGCCGGGCGGCAGCAGCTCCGCCGCCGTCAGCAGCCCGGTCACCGGCGTGCGCAGCTCGTGGGCGATGTCGGCGGTCACCCGGCGCTCCGCCTCGATGCGCTGCTGGAGCGCGTCCGCCATCGCGTCGACGGCCCGTGCCAGGTCGTCGGTCTCGTCGCGCACCACACCGCCGATCGCGTCCCGCACCCGCACGTCGGTGTCGCCCTTGGCGACCTGGTTCGCGGCGGCCGCGGCCTTGCGCAGCCGGCGTGACAGCTGGCCGCCTATGAGCACGCCGAGCGCGCTGCCGCCGAACACGACCGCGATGGACCCGATGATCAGGGCCTGGTCGAGGTCCTTCATGACGTCCGCGTTGCGGTCGGTGAACCGCTCGTGCCAGGACAGCACCCGGCCGTCCCTGAGCGGTACGGCGGCCCAGATGTCGGGCACCCCGTGCGTGCCCTCGGAGATATAGGTGGCCCGCCGGCCGTGCGAGACGCTCTCCAGCAGGTCACCGGGGATGGACGGGTCGTCGATCTTGGCCCCGAAGGGCGGCGGCCGGCCGGGTCCGTACATGCGCTGGGCGAGCTGGATGCGCTCGTCCGCGAGGTCCCGCGAGTTGTCGAGCATCGACACCCGGGCCGCGTTGTGCACGACCAGGCTCAGCGCGATCGCGACGAGCGCGCCGACCAGGGCGATCGCCGTGCTCAGCTTCCAGCGGATGCCGGTGCGGATGTTCGTGCCCGAGTCGGGGCCGTCGGCCGCGGCACCGCCGGGACGCGCGCCCGTACCCGTCCGTCCGCCCGGGACCGGGCCCGTGCCCGTCCGTCCGCCCGGGACGGCGCCCGTACCCGTCCGTCCGCCCGGGACCGGGCCCGTACCCGTCCCTCCGCCCGGGACCGGGCGCCCTGCCGGTTCACCGGACCCCTGAGGCCGAAACATCCCCCGCATACCCCTGCTCAGGCTTTCAACTTGTAGCCGAAGCCACGGACCGTCTCGATCCGGTCCTGGCCGATCTTCGTGCGCAGCCGCTGCACGTGCACGTCGACGACGCGGGTGTCACCGCCCCAGCCGTAGTCCCACACGCGTTCGAGCAGCTTGTCGCGGCTCAGCACCGTACCCGGCGCGGCGGAGAACTCCAGCAGGAGCCGCATCTCGGTGGGCGTCAGCGCCACGTGCGCACCGCTCCTGCGCACCTCCATGCCCTCGGTGTCGATCTCCAGATCACCGAAGGCGAGGACCCCGCCGTCCACCGGGGCCGGCTCGTCGGCCGCCGCGCTCCGTCCGCCGTTGGCGTGCCCGAAGCGGCGCAGCACCGCGCGGATGCGGGCGACCAGAACGGCCCCGTCGAAGGGCTTGGTCACATAGTCGTCGGCGCCGGCCTCCAGGCCGAGCACGACGTCGATCGAGTCGGCGCGCGCGGACAGCATGATCACGGGGACGGTCGACTCGTCCCGGATTCGCCGGCACAGCGAGACGCCGTCGAGCCCGGGGACCATCACGTCCAGCAGGGCGATGTCCGGGCGGTCGGCACGGAACGCCTCCAGGCCCGACAGCCCGTCGGGCATGGCGGTCACCGCGAAGCCGTCGCGCTCCAGGGCGAGTTGCGTGGCCTCCCGGATGACGTCGTCGTCCTCGACGAACAGGACGTGGGTCTGCTCTGCCATCCGTCTGCTCCGCCTGCTCTCAGTTCGCCTCGGGCGAGGGCGAGTCGGCGCCGCCCACCGCGTCGCTGTAGTCGTTGTGGATCCGGGACTCCTCGGTGAAGTGGGTCGCGGACCAGCCGTAGGTGATCACTTCTTCGCTGGAGGGGTACGACACCGGGTCGCCCTTCTCGTACAGCTGCTGGGTGACCACCAGATCGCCGCGGTCTATCTCCGCGTAGACCGGCGGCTCCTCGGCCTTGAACACATTCTGGTACCTGCCGTTGGCCTCGCGGTACACGTACGAGCCGATGCCGACGGCGTCGCCGCAGGTCATCACGTTGACCACGACGTCGTTCGAGGAGCTTTCGGTGAGGTTGCCGTACGACACGTCGACGGGGTACTCGTCGCCGACGCACGGCTTCAGGTCGCGTTTTACCGCCGCGCTGACGCCCGGGTCGTTCTTGACCAGCCGGACGGCGTCGACGCGCCGCGCCGCCTTGCTCGGAGAGACGGCGGCCGTGGGCGTGGCGGCGCCCTTCGCGACGGCGTCGCCGCCCGCCGGGCCCTCGTCGCGGGCGCCTGTGCCACCGGTGGCACAGGCGCTCACGAAAAGGCCGAGGGCGGTGAGCACGGCAGTGGCCGTACTCCCCGCCTTCAGGACCTGATAGGCCCGACTTTCTAGGCCGCGCAACGCTCCCGCTCCTCACCCGGCTCGAGCGCGCGGGCGCCGCGCTCCGCGAGGTCGCGGCTCTCCAGCTCCTCGCGGAGCCGGGCCAGCGCCCGGTGCAGCGTGCTCTTGACCGTTCCGGCCGACATGCCGAGGGCGGCGGCCGTCTCCTCCGTGGACATCTGCTCCCAGTGTCGCAGCACCACGACACTGCGTTGCTTGGGAGCGAGAACCTTCATGATGTCCATCAGCAGCGCGCGGTCCGCGTGCTGCTCGGTGGAGTCGTCGACGCTGGCGTCCGGAAGCTGCTCGGTGGGCACCTCTTCGAGCTTGCGGGCCCGCCACCACTCGGTCCGGGTGTTGATCATGACGCGGCGCAGGTAGGCGTCGGCCAGCCGCTTGTCCGCGATGCCGTCCCAGCGGCCGTACGTCCGCACGAGCGCGGTCTGCAGCAGGTCCTGCGCGTCGACCGGGTCGGGGACCAGGCGGCGGGCACTGCGCAGCAGCGCGTCCTGCCGGGTACGGACGTACTCCTCGAATTCGAGCACCTCGCCCTGCGCCATGATCAACCGCCTCCATCCCCGTTTCCGACCTGCCTGCTGCCGGTTGTCCGTCTGCTGTCGCACCGCCTGCGTGCCGCGGTCTGTGCGGCCGCTCCTGCGGTACGGCAATGAAGCTACGGAGGCGTTGTCACGGGGTTGTCCGAGACAGCCTGCGGCAAGCAATCGGCTGTCCGTCGGTTGTGTAACGGATGTAGGCGCGGGGTAAGAGAGAGGCTGCTTTCTGTCCTTACTGGTCCCGTTGCGGGTGCTTTTGTCAGGTCAGGGGGAGCCGATACAGAGCTCCGGGGAGCGGCTCCACCAGTCCGTCGGCGACGAGCCCGTCGAGCGCGCGCGCCCGCTGCACCGGTTCGCCCCACACACGGTCAAGTGCCGCCTGCGGCACGGGCGCGACCGCTTCCCGCAGCACGGCGAGCAGCTTTCCGCGCACCTGCCGGTCCGTGCCGGCGTAGGTCTGACCTCGCCGCGGTGGGCCCTGGTGCTCCGGCTTGCCCGCCAACTGCCACGCGCACTGCGAGGCGATGGGGCAGCGGTGACAGGTCTCGTTCTTCGCCGTGCAGACGAGCGCGCCGAGCTCCATGGAGGCGGCGGCCCAGCGGGACGCGGTGTGCTCGTTCTCGGGCAGCAGCGCCCGCGCGAGCTTGCGCTCGGCCGCGGTGGTGGCGTTCGGCGGGTACTGGACGCCGGTGACGGCCCGCGCGAACACCCGGCGCACATTCGTGTCCAGCACGGCGTGCCGCTGGCCGTAGGCGAAGGACGCGACCGCCGCCGCCGTGTACTCCCCGATGCCGGGCAGCGCCAGCAGCTGGGCGTGCTCCGCCGGTACGTCGCCGCCGTGCCGCTCCGTTATGGCCACCGCGGCGCCGTGCAGGCGCAGCGCGCGCCGTGGGTAGCCGAGCCGGCCCCAGGCGCGGACGGCCTCTCCCGGGGCCTCCTTCGCCAGGTCGGCGGGGCGGGGCCAGCGCGCCAGCCACTGCTCGTACACGGGGAGTACGCGGTTGACCGGGGTCTGCTGGAGCATGAACTCGCTGACCATCACTCCCCAGGGACCGGCGTCGGGGCGCCGCCACGGGAGGTCACGGGCGTGCTCGTCGAACCAGGCGATGACGGGTGCGTGCAGCGTCTCGCCGGAGGCGTTCTGGGTGGGTTTGGTGGGTGCAGTCATGGCTCTGTCGATCCTGCCAGATCTTTGCAGCCCGTCCGGCGATTGAGCGCGGGCCCGTCAGGGCCGTCACGGTGCCCGGGCACGAAGTCCGCAGGTACCGGACGGGTAGGGGCGGAGGGGGTGAAAACTCGCCGTGCCCCGGGATGATGATCCGG
This sequence comes from Streptomyces sp. 142MFCol3.1, assembly GCF_000424945.1. Classification (NCBI taxonomy): domain Bacteria; kingdom Bacillati; phylum Actinomycetota; class Actinomycetes; order Kitasatosporales; family Streptomycetaceae; genus Streptomyces; species Streptomyces sp. 142MFCol3.1. Next base: position 22,828 of record NZ_AUKV01000002.1, on the reverse strand, counting down.
AAAAGTTGCCGACAGGGCGGCGGGTGCGGCAAGCCGCGGCGCCGATCTCTCGTACAGTTTGCGCCGTGGGATCTCTGCGCAATCCTGTCGGGCCGCTGCCCTCCACCATCTACTGGCGTCGGAGGGCCGTTCTGCTGTCTGTGGTAGCGCTGTTGGCGCTGCTCGTCGTGTGGGTGGTCGGTTCCGGCGGCGGAGGCGGAAAGCACGACAACGGCGGGTCCAACGGGAAGAACCCCGCGCCCACCATCACTCCCGGCCCCTCCGGTTCGGGTCCCGCGATCAGCCAACACCCTGGCGGGCGCGACGAGTCGAGCGGCAGTGGTAGCGGTGGCGGCGACGAGGGCGACGAGGGCGGCGACGGTGACGGCGACACGAGCGGCGGCGCTTCCGCCGGCGGTGCCGGTTCCGGCGGCTCCGAGGAGAGCGGTGGCGGGACCGGAGGCGGCTCGGACGACGGGTCCAAGAACGGCGGCGGGTCGGGCGACCGGCTCCCGGCCGGCTCCACCGTCCCCAACTGCACTCCCGGCGACGTGAAGTTGACGCTGCACAGTGAGCACAACAGCTACGCCCCCGACGAGACCCCCACGATCGACCTCATCGCCAAGAACTCCTCGGGCAGTGCCTGCAAGCTCGATCTCGGGCCCGAGAAAACCGTGCTGACGATCACTCAGGCCGGAAGTGACGACGACATCTGGTCCTCGGACGACTGCCCGAAGGGCGGCGGCAGCCAGCTGTACCGCGTGCCCGCCGACGACCAGGTGATCTACAAGGTGAGGTGGGACCGCAAGGCCAGCGCCCCCGAGTGCGCCACGCCACCGGCGGGTTCGGCGTCCGCGGGCACGTACCTGGTGGAGGCGAAGGCGCCCGGACTGGCCAAGGCCCAGACGTCGTTCGTCCTGGCCAAGGACTGAGCGAGGACTGAGCCTGGACCGGGCCCAGGAACGGCGCCGGGGTCGCGCCGGCTCCCACTCCGAGCGCTCAGGTCCCGGGCGGGCGCCCAGGCCCGGGACCCGGCCCGCGGGCCGAAGAGAAGGGGCCCGGCCCGAGCAGTGCGGAGCTGGAGCGCCGAGGGCCCGGCGATCCGCCGGACCGGCTAGACGTACCGCTCCAGGATCGACGACTCGGCCAGGCGGGACAGGCCCTCGCGGACACTGCGCGCCCGCGCCTCGCCCACGCCGTCGACCGTCTGGAGGTCGTCCACGCTGGCCGCGAGCAGCTTCTGCAGCCCGCCGAAGTGCTCGACGAGCCGGTCGATGATCGCGCCGGGCAGCCGGGGCACCTTCGCGAGCAGCCGGAAGCCGCGCGGCGAGACCGCCGAGTCCAGCGCCTCGGGGGAGCCGGTGTAGCCCAACGCCCTCGCCACGGTGGAGAGTTCGAGGAGCTCCGCGTGGGTCAGCGCGTCCAGTTCGAACAGCGCTTCGTCGACCGTGCGGGAGCGCTTGGCGGTCGGCTCCGGCACGTAGTCCCGCACGACGAGCTCACGCTCGGGCTCCACGCCCGCGATCAACTCGTCCAGCTGGAGCGCGAGAAGACGTCCGTCGGTGCCCAGTTCGACCACGTACTCGGCGATCTCGGTGGCGATGCGGCGGACCATCTCCAGGCGCTGGGCGACCGCCGAGACGTCCCGGACGGTGACCAGGTCCTCGATCTCCAGCGCGGACAGCGTGCCCGCGACCTCGTCGAGGCGGAGCTTGTAGCGCTCCAGGGTCGCGAGCGCCTGGTTGGCGCGGGAGAGGATCGCGGCGGAGTCCTCCAGGACCCGGCGCTGACCGTCGACGTACAGCGCGATCAGGCGCATCGACTGGGAGACCGAGACGACGGGGAAGCCGACCTGCTTGCTCACCCGGTCCGCGGTGCGGTGCCGCGTGCCGGTCTCCTCCGTGGGGATCGTCGGATCGGGCACCAGCTGCACGCCCGCCCGGAGGATCTTGGTGATGTCCTTGTCGAGGACGATGCCGCCGTCGAGCTTGCACAGTTCACGCAGCCGCGTGGCGGTGAACTCGACATCCAGGACAAAACCGCCCGTACACATCGCTTCGACGGTCTTGTCGGAGCCCAGCACGATGAGTCCGCCTGTGTTGCCGCGGAGAATCCGCTCGAGCCCGTCGCGCAGGGCCGTGCCGGGTGCCACGGCGCTCAGTGAGGCGCGCATCAGGCCATCGGCACCGGAGCTCCCACCGGACTTTCCGGGAGCTGCTGCCCGGTCGTTGGCTGCCACTGCACTCCTCCGGTCGCAGGTTTCCGGTCGCCCTCGGTTCGTACGGACGGGCGAGACCAGGGCAAAGTCTACCGGCGCTCTTCCTCCGCCCGTGGGGCCTCTCGAGGACGGGAGCGAGGAAGGACCCGCAGCGCGTCGCCCATGTCGGCGACTTCCAGGACCTTCATACCGGGAGGGATCTTGCCCGGGTCGGCCGGTACGAGGGCGTGCGTGAAGCCCAGGCGGTGCGCTTCGGCGAGCCTGCGCTGGACGCCCGTGACCCGTCTGACCTCGCCCGCAAGCCCCACCTCGCCGATCGCCACGAGGTTCTTGGGCAGCGGGGTGTCACTCGCGGCCGAGGCCAGCGCGAGCGCGATCGCGAGGTCCGCGGCGGGCTCGGAGAGCTTCACGCCGCCGACCGTCGCCGAGTAGATGTCCCGCTTGCCGAGAGCGCTGATCCGTCCGCGCTGCTCCAGGACGGCGAGCATCATCGAGACCCGTGAGGTCTCCAGGCCGGACGTCGTCCGGCGCGGGGAGGGGATCTGCGAGTCCACGGTGAGCGCCTGCACTTCGGCGACCAGGGGGCGACGGCCTTCGAGCGTGACAGTCAGGCAGGTCCCGGGCACCGGCTCGTCGCGGCGCGTCAGGAACAGGCCCGAGGGGTCCGCGAGGCCCGTGATGCCCTCGTCGTGCAGCTCGAAGCAGCCGACCTCGTCCGTCGTCCCGTACCGGTTCTTCACTCCTCGGACGAGCCGGAGGCGGGCGTGCCGGTCGCCCTCGAAGTGCAGCACGACGTCCACGAGGTGTTCGAGCAGGCGGGGGCCCGCGATGGCGCCGTCCTTGGTGACATGGCCCACGAGGAGGGTGGACATGCCCCGCTCCTTGGAGGCTCGGATGAGCGCTCCGGCGACCTCGCGCACCTGCGCCATGCCACCGGGGGCGCCGTCGATCTCCGGGGAGGCGACGGTCTGCACCGAGTCCATGATGAGCAGGGACGGCTTCACCGCGTCCAAGTGGCCGAGGACGGCGGCCAGATCGGTCTCCGCGGCGAGATAGAGGTGGTCGTCGATCGCCTTGATGCGATCGGCGCGCAGCCGGACCTGGCTCGCCGACTCCTCGCCGGTGACATACAGCGTGCGGTGTTCGTCGCTCGCCGACTTTGCGGCGACGTCGAGCAGGAGGGTGGACTTGCCGACGCCGGGCTCGCCCGCGACCAGGACGACCGCGCCGGGCACCAGGCCGCCGCCGAGGACCCGGTCCAGCTCGGGCACGCCGGTGGGGCGGGCGGTGGCCTGACGGCCGTCGACCTGCCCGATCGGTACCGCGGAGGTGGTGACGCGGCCCGGCGCCGTGGTGCGCACGGCGGGCGCGCCGTACTCCTCGACCGTCCCCCATGCCTGGCACTCGGGGCAGCGGCCGAGCCACTTGGCCGTCTGCCAGCCGCACTCGGTGCAGCGGTAGGACGGCCGGTCCTTCGCGGTTTTCGTACGGGCAGCCATGACGGAACCGTAACCGAGCCCACTGACACCCCGGCCTCGAGCGGTGGGGAAGGCCGGGAAGCGGGGCCGGGGCGGTGGCCGGGCGCTCGGCCGGCGCCTCCGCCGGGCCGGTGCTCCCCGGTCCGCCGGCGCACCCGGCAGGGGTATCTGCCATGGCCTGCCATCGCCGCCCGTGCCGGCCTGGGCCACGGGATCGGAGGTTCGTGTACCCGATTGAGGGATCGTTTCACCCGTACGGATTAAATGTGCTCAAGGTGGAAGAAGGGGCCACCTCGGGGCGCCTACGGTCGCACGGGTGATGAGCAGCAGTCCGGAGACCACCACGCACACAACCGGCGCACACCGGGCGCACGGACCCGCCCGCAAGCGGGTGGCGGCGCCCCGTGGCGCGAGCACCCGCACCCTTGCCCAGCGTCCTCCCGCGCGCTACGAACCGTACCTGGACGGCCTGTTCACCTACTGCCTGAGCGTGCTGTGCGACCACGACTCGGCCACCGCCGCCCTCGGCGACGTTCTCGCGCTGGCCGAGCGCCGGAGCCCGCGCGGCCCCGAGTCCGCGGCCGACCGCCGCGCCTGGCTGTACGCGCTGGCCCGCTGGTCCTGTCTGCGCAAGCTCACCGAAGCCCGGCGCAGACGCCAGGCGGCGCACGCCTCCGGGCGGCGCGCGGCCCACCGGTCGCACCAGGACACCGCCGACCGGCGAGCGGCCGAGGCGCTGGGCAGCACCGTGTCCGAGGAGGTCAGGGCGCGGCGCCAGCGCGAACTCGCCCTGCTCGCCTGGCCGGAGGCCGCCGGCACCACTCCCGAGCAGCGCGAGGCGCTCGAACTCGCCGTGCGTCACCAGCTCGCCGCCCACGAGGTCGCCGCCGTCCTCGGCATGGACCTCGCCGCCGCCCGCGAGCTGCTCGCCTCCGCCGCCTGCGAGGTCGAACGCACCCGCGCCGCGCTCGCCGTCGTCGAGACCGGTGCCTGCCCCGGCGTCGCCCGCCTCACCGGTGACAACCAGCTGGTCCTGAGCGCCGCCCTGCGCTGCGAGCTGGTCAGACACGTCGACGACTGCCCCCGCTGCCGCCGCACCGCCGAGCGCGCGGTCCCCGGCGCCTGGCCCGGCACCAGCGTCACCCCCGCCGCCCTGCCCGTCCTGGAGGCGCCGCGCCGGGCCCTGCACACCGCGATGGCCCACGCCCCGCGCGCGCGGAGCGGCGCGCCGCGCTTCGACCGGCGCGGCTTCCCGATGGACCCCAAGGACCACGCGGCCCGCCGGGACCGGCTCCGCGCGCGTGCCGTCACGACGACGGTCGTCGCCACCGTCGTCGCCGCACCCGTGCTCGCCCTTTGGGCCGCCTACCGGGGCGCGCCCCTCACCGGGGAGGGGACCGACGGCCGCCCGGTCACGGCGAGCGAGGCGCACGGCCCCGACGGCATGGACGGCGACGGGTCGGGCGGCTACGAGAACGCGGGCAACGCCAGCGCCCGTCCCGACGCGCGCTTCACCAAGGGCAGCCGCTCGCCGGACGTCTCCGTGGAGGTCGTCAGCGCCCCCGGAAGCACCCCGGGGCAGGGCGCCGGGCAGCTCGCCGTGACGGCGGGCAACAGCGGGGACACCACCCTCATCACACTGACCGCGTCCGGGAGTTCACCGGTCCACTGGTCCGCCCGCACCGGAGCCTCGTGGCTCTACCTGAGCCAGTCCGCGGGGACCCTCGACCCGGGCGAGTCGGTGACGGTCAAGGTGTACGTCGATCATCTCCGGGAGCCGGTCGGCCACTGGAGCGCGCAGGTGGCGATCGCCCCCGCGCGTGCCGTGGTCACGATCGCCGGCTACGGCAACGCGGGGCCCTCCGGTCCCGGGGGTCACGACCCGGCCCCGACGCCCAGCGCCCCGGTCCCGACCGACCCCGGCTCGACCCTGCCGCCGTCCGACCCCGGCCCGTCGCCGACGCCGTCCGACCCGACGACCTCCCCGGCGCCCACCGACTCGACGCCGTCGGACCCGGGCGGCTCGACGCCGCCGCCGAGCGACACCGGCGCGCCGACCCCGTCGTCGTAGGGCGACGTGCCGATACGGCCCCGCGGCCGTCGTCCGGGCCCGACGCACCGGGTGCGGACGCTCTGCGGCCCTGTCGTCCCGGCCCGCCGTGCCCGCGGGCGTGGACGCGCCCCGCGCCCCGTCTCAGTCCGTCGGGTCCGCCGGGTGCGGTGCCAGCAGCGGCAGCTGCGACGCCAGCCGCTCCTCGCAGAGCTCGACGAGGCGGTCGTACCCCGCCTTGCCCATGAGCTCGATCAGCTCCGGGCGGTACGACACGTACACCGGGTCGCCCGCGCCGTGCGCGGAGGTCGCCGAGGTGCACCACCAGTGCAGGTCGTGGCCGCCCGGGCCCCAGCCGCGGCGGTCGTACTCGCCGATGGAGACCTGGAGCACCCGGGTGTCGTCGGGCCGGTCGATCCACTCGTACGTCCGGCGGACGGGCAGCTGCCAGCAGACGTCCGGCTTGGTCTCCAGCGGCTCCCGGCCCTCCTTCAGGGCGAGGATGTGCAGCGAGCAGCCCGCGCCGCCCGCGAAGCCCGGACGGTTCTGGAAGATGCACGAGCCCTGGTACGGGCGCGTCTGGCGGTCGCCGTCCTCGTCCTCGGAGACCCAGCCGGTCTTCGTGCCCACGTCATGGTGCTGCCAGATGTCCGGCGTGAGGCGCGCCACGTGCTCGGCCACCCGCTTCTCGTCGTCCTCGTCCGAGAAGTGGGCCCCCAGCGTGCAGCAGCCGTCGTCGGCGCGGCCCGCCTGGATGCCCTGGCAGCCGCTTCCGAAGATGCAGTTCCAGCGAGAGGTCAGCCATGTCAGATCGCACCGGAAGACCTGCTCGTCGTCGGCGGGATCAGGAAATTCCACCCATGCGCGAGCGAAGTCGAGTCCCTTCTCGTCGGACACGGCGGCCTTCGGCGGGGACTTCTTGGGCTTGGGCGCCTTCGCCTGCGAAGGACCCTTGGCTGATTTGTCGGGCTTCGCCTTTTTCGTCTTTGGCACCCGTCCAGGGTAAGTCGCTTCTGCCCGCTCCGGGGACGGTCGACGACCGAGGGGGCAGTAGCGTTCCGTACATGAGACTCGGTGTCCTCGACGTGGGTTCGAACACGGTGCATCTGCTGGTGGTGGATGCCCACCCCGGCGCCCGTCCGCTGCCCGCGCACTCGCACAAGGCCGACCTGCGGCTCGCCCAACTGCTCGACGGGAGCGGGGCGATCGACCCCGCGGGTGTCGACAAACTGGTCGAAACGGTCCAGGACGCGCTGGAGGCCGCCGAGGACAAGGGCGTCGAGGCACTGCTGCCCTTCGCCACGTCCGCGGTCCGTGAGGCGCGCAACGCCGACGACGTCCTGGCCCGGGTGCAGGCCGAGACCGGCGTCGAGCTCCAGGTCCTGACCGGCGAGGAGGAGGCCAGACTCACCTTCCTCGCCGCCCGCCGCTGGTTCGGCTGGTCCGCGGGCAAGCTCCTCGTCCTCGACATCGGCGGTGGCTCCCTGGAGATCGCGTACGGCATGGACGAGGAGCCGGACGCGGCCGTGTCGCTGCCGCTGGGCGCGGGGCGGCTCACCGCCGGCTGGCTGCCCACCGACCCGGCCGATCCGGCCGACGTGAAGGCGCTGCGCCGCCATGTGCGGGCGCAGATCGCCCGCACGGTCGGAGAGTTCAGCCGCTTCGGCGCCCCCGACCATGTGGTCGCCACCTCCAAGACGTTCAAGCAACTGGCCCGCATCGCCGGCGCCGCACGCTCCACGGAGGGCCTCTACGTCCAGCGCGAGCTGAAGCGGCGGGCGCTGGAGGACTGGGTGCCGCGTCTCGCCTCGATGACCGGGGAGGAGCGCGCGGAACTCCCGGGCGTCTCCCCCGGCCGCTCGGGCCAGCTCCTCGCGGGCGCGCTCGTCGCCGAGGGCGCGATGGATCTCTTCGGCGTCGAGACCCTGGAGGTCTGCCCCTGGGCCCTCCGCGAGGGCGTCATCCTCCGCCGCTTGGACCACATGCCCTCGGAACAACCCCCACCCGCCCCGCACGGGTGAGCGTGGTCGGGTCGGGCGGACGTAGGGGCGCGGGGAACTGCGCGCGCCCGGCGGCACCCGGCGGTCACGGGTGAGCGTGGTCGGGTCGGGCGGACCCAGGGGCGCGGGGAACTGCGCGCCCAGCCACGCGCAACCCGCACGGACCGGCGCACGCCGAAACCGCCTCACCCGGTGCGCGGGGAGCAGGCAGTGCCCCCGGCGGGGCGGTGCGTCGCCGGGGCGGGTGGCGATGCGGGGTGACCACGGCGCCGTGGGAGGCAGGGCGCCGTGAGAGGCAGGGCGCCCAGTGCCCCGCGCCCCTGGCCGGGTGGCCGCAACCCGCGCTCATCCGCGCGGCCCCGCTCGACCCCGGGAACCGGACGAACCGCTCCGGAGCCCCACCCCCGCGAACAGGACAAAACACCCCCGCGCCGCCGAGTCCCCACCACGTGACGGAGCCCACCCCCGGCGCGAAAAGGCCGGGAGACCACGGGCCACAGCCCCTGACGCCCCCGGCCGGAAGCCCACCACTCACGGCCCCCCGCCGGAGCCAACCCGTACTCTGTCCCTCGTGGCAGAACCAGTCGTACGCATCCCGGATGCGAAGGTCGCGCTGTCCACGGCCTCCGTGTACCCGGAGTCGACGGCGACGGCCTTCGAGATCGCCGCACGCCTCGGCTACGACGGAGTCGAGGTCATGGTGTGGACCGACCCGGTCAGCCAGGACATCGAGGCGCTGCGCAGGCTCAGCGACTACCACCAGATCCCGATCCTCGCCGTACACGCCCCCTGCCTGCTGATCACCCAGCGGGTGTGGTCCACCGACCCGTGGGTCAAGCTCCAGCGCGCCCGCGCGGCGGCGGAGAAGCTCGGCGCGTCGACCGTCGTCGTGCACCCCCCGTTCCGCTGGCAGCGCCAGTACGCGCGCGACTTCGTCAGCGGGATCTGGCGGATGGCGCACGAGACGGACGTTCGGTTCGCCGTCGAGAACATGTACCCCTGGCGCTACCGCGACCGCGAGATGCTCGCGTACGCCCCCGAGTGGGACGTGACGAAGGACGACTACCGGCACTTCACGATCGACCTCAGCCACACCGCGACGGCCCGTACCGACGCCCTGCAGATGATCGACCGCATGGCAGACCGCCTCGGCCACGTCCACCTCGCCGACGGCAACGGATCCAACAAGGACGAGCACCTGGTCCCGGGCCGCGGCACCCAGCCCTGCGCCGAGCTGCTCGAACGCCTCGCGCTGTCCGGGTTCGACGGCCATGTCGTCATCGAGGTCAACACCCGCCGCGCGATGTCCGGCGCCGAGCGCGAGGCCGACCTGGCCGAGGCCCTGGCCTTCACCCGGCTCCACCTCGCCTCCGCCGTGAAGGTGCCCCGCCGGTGACGGACGCCACTCCCCGCCGCGGCCGGGGGCGCCCTTCCCGCACGCAGACCCAGGCGGCCCCCGCCACCCGCGACCAGATCCTGGAGGCGGCCCGCGCCGAGTTCTCCGAGCGCGGCTACGAGAAGGCCTCGGTCCGGGGCATCGCGAAGGCCGCCGGGGTGGACTCCGCGCTCGTGCACCACTACTTCGGCACCAAGGAACAGGTCTTCGAGGCGGCCATCGAGGTCGCCTTCGCACCCGCCCTGGCCGCTCCGGCCGCCATCGAGGACGGCCCCCTCGACGGGGTCGGCGAACGACTCACCCGCTTCGTGTTCGGTGTCTGGGAGAACCCGGCCACCCGCACCCCGCTCCTCGCGATCGTGCGCTCCGCCGTGAACAACGAAGCGGCCGCCGCCGTCTTCCGCCGTCTCGTGGTCACCCAGCTGCTGCGCCGCATCGTCCAGCAGCTCGACCTGCCGGACGCAGAGCTGCGCGCCGAGCTCGCCGCCGCCCAGCTCGTCGGCATCGCGATGCTGCGCTACGTGATCAAGATCGAGCCGCTGGCGTCGGCCGACCTGGAGCGGATCGTGGCGCGGGTGGCGCCGGTGGTCCAGGGACACTTGACAAACCCCTGAGCGAGCGGTCCCCCGGGCGGCGTACCGCTGTTTCACTGGACGTACGCCGATGTCCGAACCCGTCCGTCGGCGTGCGGCCGGCGACCGAGATGTGCGTCCCGTATTCCGGACCGCCCGTCCGGATCCTGGAGCACCGGCGTACGCTCGACCCAGTCATAACTCTCCGAAGGAGCGAGCGACGATGCCCGAGCTGAGGTCCCGCACAGTCACCCACGGCCGCAACATGGCGGGCGCCCGCGCCCTTATGCGCGCCTCCGGTGTACCGGGCGCGGACATCGGACGGAAGCCGATCATCGCGGTCGCCAACTCCTTCACGGAGTTCGTGCCGGGCCACACCCACCTCCAGCCGGTCGGCCGGATCGTCAGCGAGGCGATCAGGGAGGCCGGCGGCATCCCGCGCGAGTTCAACACGATCGCCGTCGACGACGGCATCGCCATGGGCCACGGCGGCATGCTCTACAGCCTGCCCTCCCGCGACCTGATCGCCGACAGCGTCGAGTACATGGTCGAGGCCCACTGCGCCGACGCGCTGATCTGCATCTCCAACTGCGACAAGATCACCCCGGGCATGCTGAACGCCGCCCTGCGGCTGAACATCCCGACGGTCTTCGTCTCCGGCGGCCCGATGGAGTCCGGCCGCGCGACCCTCGTCGACGGCACGGTCCGCACGCTCGACCTGGTCGACGCGATCTCCGACGCCGTGAACGACAAGATCTCGGACGAGGACATCCTCCGCATCGAGGAGAACGCCTGCCCGACCTGCGGCTCGTGTTCCGGCATGTTCACCGCCAACTCGATGAACTGCCTGACCGAGGCGATCGGCCTCTCCCTCCCGGGTAACGGCTCGGTCCTGGCCACGCACACCGCCCGCAAGGCGCTGTACGAGAACGCCGCCCGCACGGTCATGGACATCACCCGCCGGTACTACGAGCAGGACGACGAGACCGTCCTGCCCCGCAACGTCGCCACCTTCGCTGCCTTCGAGAACGCGATGGCCCTCGACATCGCGATGGGCGGCTCGACCAACACGATCCTGCACCTGCTGGCGGCGGCGCAGGAGGCGGGCGTCCCCTTCGGCCTGGAGGAGATCAACGAGGTCTCGCGCCGTGTGCCCTGCCTCGCCAAGGTCGCCCCGAACGTGGCGAAGGACCGCACGTACTACATGGAGGACGTGCACCGCGCCGGCGGCATCCCCGCGCTGCTGGGCGAACTGCACCGCGCGGGCCTGCTGAACGAGGACGTGCACGCCGTGCACAGCCCGTCCCTGGCCGACTGGCTCAAGACGTGGGACGTGCGCGGCGGCTCCCCGTCCGCCGAGGCGGTCGAACTGTGGCACGCGGCCCCCGGCTGCGTCCGCTCCGCCGAGGCCTTCTCCCAGTCCGAGCGCTGGGAGGCCCTCGACGAGGACGCCGAGGGCGGCTGCATCCGCTCCGCCGAGTACGCGTACTCCAAGGACGGCGGCCTGGCGGTCCTCAAGGGCAACCTCGCCGTCGACGGCTGCGTCGTGAAGACGGCCGGCGTCGACGAGTCCATCTGGACCTTCGAGGGCCCGGCGGTCGTCTGCGAGTCGCAGGAGGAGGCCGTCCAGAAGATCCTCACCCAGCAGGTCAAGGAGGGCGACGTCGTCGTCATCCGCTACGAGGGCCCCAAGGGCGGCCCCGGCATGCAGGAGATGCTGTACCCGACCTCGTACCTGAAGGGCCGTGGCCTGGGCAAGGCATGCGCCCTGGTCACCGACGGCCGCTTCTCCGGCGGCACCTCGGGCCTGTCCATCGGCCACGCCTCCCCGGAGGCGGCCGCGGGCGGCACCATCGCCCTGGTGCGGGACGGCGACCGCATCCGCATCGACATCCCGAACCGCTCGATCGATCTGCTGGTGGCGGACGAGGAGCTGGACGCCCGCCGCGAGGCCCTGAACGGCGTGTACGCCCCCGCGAACCGCGACCGCAAGGTCTCCGCCGCCCTGCGCGCCTACGCCGCGATGGCGACCAGCGCGGACAAGGGCGCGGTGCGCGACGTCTCGAAGCTGGGCTGAGCCCGGCCGGCGGCCACGTCGGCCGCCCGGACCGACAGCCGTGCGAGGGGCCGCTCCTTCAGGAGCGGCCCCTTCGTTTCCCCTGGCCCGGGCGTGCCGGGCGTCCCGGGCGTCACGAGGCGGCCGAGTCGGAACCCCGGGACTCGTACCTCACCACGCCGACGGATCGCGGGCGTCGACCGCGAACAGCGAGCCGTCGGGGGCGGTCCCGTAGACCCTGCCCGGGGCGGCGACCGGAGCGGGAAGCACATTGACGAGGGAGCCCCGCCGGTCGCCCAGGCGTGCCTTCGTCTGGCCGAGCAGGGTGCCGCGCGCCGTGTCGACCGCGAGGAGCCTGCCGTCCACGGCGCTCAGGTAAAGCCGGTGCCCGGCCACGACGGGCGCGGACGCCCAGCTGACGGACGTCTCCGCCCGCCACAGCTGCTTCGACGTCCTGGTGTCGACGGCCACCAGCGCGCCGCCGTCGGCCAGCAGATAGACGGTGTCGCCCGCCACGGCGGCCTGTGCACCGGGCAGCGGGAAGCGCAGCGCGACCCGCTCGGCCGCACGGCGGGCGACGTCGTAGCGGACGACGGCGTCGGTGTAGCTGTCGGTGGCCGTCGAGGTGAACCACACCGCCCCGTCGTGCGCGCCCACGATGCTCAACGTCCCGGCCAGGTGCCGTTGCCAGCTCATGGCGCCGGTCTGCGGATCGACCGCGGCCACCCGGGTCTCCGTCCCGGCCGCCGTCACCGCGTAGGCGACTCCGTCCCCGTACGAGGAGAAGCTCGGCATCGTCTGCCCCGGGAGGGCGTGCCGCCACTTCTCCTTCCCGGTCGCCGCGTCGAGTGCGGTGACCCGGGAGTCGGGGCCGGTGAGCAGGACGACGCCACCGGCGTGCGCGACGCGACCCTCGTAGCGGGTGACGTCGCGGCTCCAGCGGGTCCTGCCCGTGGCCGGGTCGAGCGCAGTCAGCTGCTTGCCGCCCCGGCTGAGGACGTGCAGGAGCCCGCCGGAGAGGACCGGCTCCTGGGCGACGTCGGTGCCCCGCCGGGCGGTGTCGTCCCGGGACCACAGCACCCGGCCGTCCGTCGCGTCGACGGCGGCGGCCAGCACGCCGGGCCTGATGCAGTACAGGGTGTGGGGGGTGTACGTGCAGTGCGGCTGGCCGGTGGCCTCCGCGCCCCGCGCGGTCAGCCCGACCTCCCACGGACGGAAGGCGCTCGCCGACCGCTGCCGGGTGTCCTTCTTCTGTGGTGCCGGGTGGTCCGATCCGGCGAGGAGGACCGTGGCGCCGACGGCCACCACGACCGCCAGCCCGGCCGCCGCCACGGCGAGGGGCAGACGCCGCCGGGCCGACCGCGGCGCGGCCGGGCCGGTCTCCGTCCCCGACGTCCCCGAAGCCCCCGAAGCCCGCGACGCGCCGGGCTGCGCGGGCCTGCTCTCGGGAGCGGGCGCCTCGGGGTGCGCCGGACCGCTCCCGCGCGCGTGCGTCTCGTCGTCGGCCGCCGGACCGCTCCAGGCGCCCGACACCGGACCGTTCCCGGCTCCGGACACCGGACCGCTCCGGGTCCCGGACACAGGCCCGCTTTCGGACGCGGGACCCTCGTCGTCGGCCGCCGGGTCGGTCCACGGCGAGGCGGCCGAGGGGGACGGTGCGTCCGCCCGTCCCTCCTGCCCGTGCCTCGCCGATTCCCCGTTCCGGGTGCGCTGTTCGGGTATGAACGCCTGGGTGTCGTACGAGGCCGACACCGAGCGCAGCGCGGTCATCAGCTCGTCCGGCGTGGGCCGGTCCTCGGGCTCCTTGGCGAGGCACCGCGAGACCAGACCGGCGATGTCCTCCGGCACTCCTGTCAAGTCCGGCTCGTCGTGGACGACTTGATACGCGACGAGATACGGACTGTCCGAGTCGAAGGGCCCGCTCCCGGTGGCCGCGTGCACTATCACCGAGCCCAGCGCGAAGACGTCGGCGGCCGGCCCGACCTGCCGTGGCCTGCGGAACTGCTCGGGAGCCATGAACGGAGGCGTGCCGATCAACTTGCCGGTCTCCGTGCGCAACTCGCTGTCCGAGGGCCGGGAGATGCCGAAGTCGATGACCTTGGGACCGTCGCCCGCCAGCAGCACGTTGCTCGGCTTGAGGTCGCGGTGCACGACACCGGCCCGGTGGATGTCGCGCAGCGCCTCGGCCAGCCCGGCCATCAGATGGCGCAGCCGGGCGGGCGGCAGCGCGCCGTTCCGCTTCACATGCTCGGCAAGGGTCGGCCCGGGGATGAACAGGGTGGCCATCCACGGGAGTCCGGCCTCCGGGTCGGCGTCCACCACGGGCGCGGTGAAGGCGCCGCTGACCCGTCGGGCCGCAGCGACCTCCTGCCTGAAACGCCCCCGGAATTCCGGGTCTTGAGCGAACTCGGCGTGGACGACCTTGACCGCGAGCCGTAGTCCGGAGGCGGACCGTGCGAGATGCACGATGCCCATGCCACCGGATCCGAGTTCCGCCTCCAGCAGGTACTGCCCGGCGTACCGCGGATGTTCCGCTTCCGCGTCCGTACCGGTGCTGCGCCGTGGCGGCATCACTCACCCCCGTGTGTTCGTCCGCACGCGCGACGCGCAGAGCCTAGTCGATGCTTCGTGCGAAACCCCGGCGGCTTGCTAGCCTCGGCGCTCAGCATGAACTTGGCGTGAACCATTCACGGGGGGAGGCCAGAATGGCCACGGAGGACATCGAGATCACGGGCGCGGGGGAGACGGCGGACGCCGAGGCTCTGAGCGCCGGGACACTGAGCGCCGAGACGGCACGGACGTACCCGCTCGCACCGGGGTACAGCGTCAACGTCCGCAGCGGCCCGGGCACCCACTACAGCATCGTCCGCACCCTGCCGGCGGGCTCCAGTATCCCGATCCGCTGCCAGTGCCCGGGCGAGACGGTCACCGGCCCGTACGGGACGTCGAAGATCTGGGACAACATCGCCAACGCGCAGTTCGTCGCGGACGCGTATGTGAAGACCGGCAGCGACGGATACGTCGCCCCGCGCTGCTCCTGACCGAGGACGGTCCCGGCCGTCGTCCGACGACGGCCGGGAATCCCGCGACGGAGTGCGCGAGCGATAATCGTCCCGTGAGCGACGAGACAGAGACCGGCACCCCGGCAGGCCCCCAGCCCGAGCCCCTGCGTTTCTTCGGGACGAGCTGGGTGGCGCACGAGGGCGGCTACACGGGCCGCCGGGTCGGTGTCGCCGTGGGGTCGCTGGCCGCCGCGGTGGCATCCTGCTTCGTGCTCCGCCTCGCCTACCAGGGCCTTGCCGTCGCGGACGTCGGCAGGCCGGTGACCCTGCTGGTCGTGGTGATGTTCGCGGTGTGCAGCGCCCTCGCGTTCCGGCACACCTGGGACTCGTTCGCCAGGCGCCCCGACGCCGAGCGTCAGGCGTCGCTCCGCGGTCTGCTGGCCATCGGCTTCATCGGCTCCCTCTTCGCCTACTTCTTCCGCTCCCTCACCGAGGCCCCGGGCGAGCGCGTGCACCGCGAGGAGTACGAGGAGGCACGGCGGCAGTACGAGCGGCGCAGCAAGCGCCGTACGGGCAACCCGTCGAAGAAGCGGGCCCGACGCTCCTGACTCCCGGCCCCGGACCGGGGCCGGGACCCTGGGAGCCGGGGCTCGTTCGTGGTTCCTGCGCGTGGCTCCTGTGCGCGGGACGGCCGGGCCGAGTCACCGCCGAGATGCCGGGCCGCCGAGGTGCCGGGCCGCCCGAGGTGCCGGGTCCGCCGGGGCGCGGGACCGGGTGCCGGACCGCGGCCGGGCCGAGTCACCGCCGAGGCGCCGGGCTGCCCGAGGTGCCGGGTCCGTCGGGGCGCGGTCCGCAGCCGCGGCGGGCCGAGCCGGAACCCGAAAGCGCCACCGGGACACGTACCGGACGACAGGCGGCGGCGCTCGGCCAGGGGCACCCGCCGATGCCCCCTGCCCCCGGCACGTACCCCGCGCCACCATGGACACATGACCGCTTCCGCCTCCGTGTCCTCGCACGCCGCCCGAGCCCACTCCTTCAACGCAGCCGCGGCCCAGTACGCCGCGAACCGCCCCTCCTACCCGCCGGCCCTCTTCGACGCGATCGAGGACCTGGCGTCCCGCCCGCTCGCGGGTGCGAAGGTCGTCGACGTGGGTGCGGGCACCGGCATCGCGACTGCACTCCTGCACGCACGGGGCGCGGACGTGCTCGCCGTGGAGCCGGGCGAGGGCATGACCGCGCAGTTCCGCCGCACCCTGCCCGGCGTCCCGATCGTCCGGGGCACCGGCGACGCCCTCCCGCTGGCCGACGCCTCCGTCGACCTCCTCACCTACGCCCAGGCCTGGCACTGGACCGACCCGGCCCATTCGGTGCCCGAGGCGCTGCGCGTCCTGCGCCCGGGCGGCGCCCTCGCCCTGTGGTGGAACACCGACGCCCTGGACGTCCAGTGGATCGCCGAGGAGGCCGAGCGCGTCCAGCGGCGCTTCGGCATCGACCCGGTCGTGGAGAAGAGTGGCAGCGGTGCCCGGGCCGCCGCCATGCTCGCCGCCGACCCGGGCCGACGGCTGGACTTCGACCGCCGCCAGGTCCGCTGGAGCCGCCGCGTCCCCCTCGACACGCATCTCGCCAACCTCGGCAGCCACTCGGCGTTCCTGGTCCTCGGCGAGGAGGCCACCCGGGCGTTCCTCGCCGAGGAGCGCAATCACCTCCTGCCCCTCTTCCCGGACGGAATCGTGGAGGAGACCTACGTCGTGGACCTGCTGGTGGCGACCCGCTCGTGATCCCGCCCGGCGGCCCAGCCCTCCAGGGCCGCCGCACACGCGTGGTCCACATGCCGGAGCCCGCCCAACTCCAGCCGTACGTCGCGGTCGTGAGGCAGCGCCTCCAACGCGTCCAGCAGCTTCGGCAGCCGCAGGAAGGTGGCGTTGCCGACGACCCGTACGACGATGCCCGCGGCCCCGAGGTCCTCCGTCTCCACGTGCACATGGCTGATGTCCCACGCCGTCTTCGCCACCGCGAGCGCCAGCCCGGCCAGCACGCCCTCGAACAGGTTCCCGACCACGATGGCCACGGCCGTCACCGTGAGCACCACCAGTTCGCCCCGGTGCGCCCGCCACAGCGGCCGCAGCTCCCGCACCGGCACGAGCTTGCAGCCCGCGTGCACCAGCAGCCCGGCCAGCGCGGCCACCGGGACCACGCCGAGCACTCCCGGCACCACGGCCGTGAAGAGCAGCAGCCACACCCCGTGCAGCATCCGCGAGGCCTTGGTCCGCGCCCCGGCCTGCACGTTCGCCGCGCTCCGCACGATCACCGCGGTCATCGGCAGCGCCCCGAGCATGCCGCACACGGTGTTGCCCGCGCCCTGCGCGATCAACTCACGGTCGTAGTCGGTGCGCGGACCGCGGTGCAGCCGGTCCACGGCCGCCGCGCTGAACAGGGACTCCGCCGAGGCGATCAACGCGAACGCCAGCACCGTCCCTATCACGCCCACTTCCGTGAGCCGCCCCAGATGGTCGGCGGTCGGCGGACGTACGGCGTCGAGCAGGCCGCGCACCTCGACGCGCCGCACCGACAGGTCGAACAGCCCGGTCACGAGTGAGGCGAGCGCCACCGCCACGAGCGGCGCCGGCACCAGGCGGGCCCCTCGCCGCCACCGCGGCCACAGCAGGAGTACGGCCACGGTGGCGCCGCCGACCGCCAGCGCCACCGGGTCTGCGGCACCGGCCAGCGACACCAGCCCGGCGATCTTCCCGAGCCCGCCGCCGGGCGCGGTCGCGTCACCCATCGTGTACACCTGGCCGGCGATCAGGACGAGCCCGATCCCGGCGAGCATGCCGTGCACCACGGCCACGGACACGGCCCGGAACCACCGTCCGAGCCGCAGCACTCCGAGTGCGAGCTGCACCAGTCCGGCCGCGAGCACCAGCACGCCCAGCGCCTCCACGCCGTACGCACGCACCGCCTCGTACACCAGGACGGTCAACCCGGCGGCGGGCCCGCTCACCTGGAGGCTGCTCCCGGGCAGCGCCCCGGCCACCAGCCCGCCGACGATCCCGGTGACCAGCCCCAGTTCGGCGGGCACACCGGAGGCCATGGCGACCCCCACGCACAGGGGCAACGCGACGAGGAACACGACGAGGGACGCGAGTAGATCGGCTTTACGCATGACAACGGCACCTCCGGTCGAAGAGCGGGAGATGCGTGGGTGCCGGGCCGGGGGAGGGCACGGCGGACCTGCCGGCGCGTCACACGGTCACACGGCACCCGTCGTCCGGGCGCCGAGCGGCATATGTCCGCGCACTGAAATCCATTGTCAGGAAGGGGCGTTGATCGCGCACCCCTTCCGTGCAACAGCCACGTGAACACGGAAGCGCACCGTCCCGCGCACGCCCGGAGCGCTTCCTTCCGATCACGCCGACGCGCGCTTGCGCCGTCTCGTGCGACGGGGTTGACCGCCGCGCCGCGCGGGAGGAATATTCATCGAATGATGATTATTAGGTCGCGTCCGCCCGACCCGTCGGACCCCTCCACGCCCTTTGACCAGCCCGCTGTCCGCGCCCAGGACCTCACCGTCGTCCGAGGAACGCGCACCGTCCTCCGCGGACTCGAATTCGCCGTGCCCCGCGGCCAGATCACCGGACTGCTCGGCCCCTCCGGCTGCGGCAAGTCGACCCTCATGCGCTCCATCGTCGGCACCCAGGCCAAGGTCACCGGCACACTCGACGTCCTCGGCCGCCCCGCCGGCGCCCCCGCACTCCGCTCCCGCATCGGCTACGTCACCCAGGCCCCCTCCGTCTACGACGACCTGACCGTCCGCCAGAACCTCGACTACTTCGCCGCGATCCTCGACCCCGGCCGCGCCGCCGCCGAACGCCGCCGCGCCGATGTCACCCAGACCATCGCCGACGTCGACCTCACCTCCCACGCCGACGCCCTCGCCGGCAACCTCTCCGGCGGCCAGCGCAGCCGCGTCTCCCTGGCGGTCGCCCTCCTCGGCACCCCCGAGCTCCTCGTCCTCGACGAACCGACCGTGGGCCTCGACCCCGTCCTGCGCCGCGACCTGTGGAACCTCTTCCACACCATCGCCGCGGAGCGGAACGCGACCCTGCTCGTCTCCTCCCATGCCATGGACGAAGCCGAGCGCTGCCACCGCCTCCTGCTCATGCGCGAGGGCCGGATCCTCGCCGACGACACCCCCGACGCCCTGCGCGCACGGTTCGACGCCGACACGGTCGAAGCCGCCTTCCTCCGGTTGGTCGACGAGGCGACAGCGGCCGGCAACCAGCCGGCGAAGGACGCCGGGTCGGCGAACGACGCCGGGACCGCGACGGGCGAGGCGTCCGCGTCGGGCGACGCGCAGGGAACCGACTCACACACCGGCGACCCCGACCGAAAGGAGACCGCACGATGAGCACCGCCAGCACCACCAGCGGCACGTCACCCGCGAGCCCAGGCACCAGCGCGTCGGCCGCCCCCGCACCACGCCCGAGCGCCTTCGACCTCTCGCGCACCACCGCGACGGCGACCCGTGTGCTGCGCCAGCTCCACCACGACCCGCGCACCATCGCCCTGATGATCCTCATCCCGTGCGTGATGCTCTTCCTGCTGCGCTACGTCTTCGACGGGAGCCCCGCCACCTTCGACTCCATCGGCGCCTCCCTCCTCGGGATCTTCCCGTTGATCACGATGTTCCTGGTGACCTCGATCGCCACACTCCGCGAACGCACCTCGGGCACCCTCGAACGCCTCCTCGCCATGCCCCTGGGCAAGGGCGACCTGATCGCCGGCTACGCCCTGGCCTTCGGCGCCCTGGCCATCGTCCAGTCCGCCCTCGCCACGGGCCTGGCCGTCTGGTTCCTCGGTCTGGACGTGACCGGCTCCCCCTGGCTCCTCCTGCTCGTCGCCCTGCTCGACGCGCTTCTCGGCACCGCCCTGGGTCTCTTCGTCTCCGCCTTCGCCTCCTCCGAATTCCAGGCCGTCCAGTTCATGCCGGCCGTGATCTTCCCCCAGCTCCTCCTCTGCGGCCTGTTCACACCCCGTCCCAACATGCACCCCGTCCTCGAAGCCATCTCCGACGTGCTGCCCATGTCCTACGCGGTCGACGGCATGAACGAAGTCCTCAAACACACGGAGATGACGGCCGACTTCGTCCGTGACGTCGTGATCGTCGCGGGCTGCGCCCTGCTCGTCCTCACCCTCGGAGCCGCAACGCTCCGGCGTCGCACCGTCTGACGGCCCGCACCGTCCGCACACCGGACACACCGACCCGTCCGCCTCCCTGAGTGCGAGGATGAGCCCAGGACGACGCACCCCGGAGGGCACCCGCACATGACGCAGAAAGTCGCAGTCCTCGGCACCGGCAAGATCGGCGAAGCCCTGCTCAGCGGAATGATCCGAGCGGGCTGGGCTCCCGCCGACCTGCTGGTCACCGCCCGGCGCCCGGATCGGGCCAGGGAACTCCAGGAGCGCCACGGAGTCACCCCGGTCACCAACCCGGAAGCGGCGAAGACCGCCGACACCCTGATCCTCACGGTCAAGCCACAGGACATGGGCACCCTCCTCGACGAACTCGCCCCGCACATCCCCGCCGACCGCCTGGTCATCAGCGGTGCGGCCGGCATCCCCACCTCCTTCTTCGAGGAGCGCCTGGCCGCAGGCACCCCGGTTGTCCGCGTCATGACGAACACGCCCGCCCTCGTCGACGAGGCCATGTCCGTCATCTCCGCCGGCAGCCACGCCACCGCCGACCACCTCGCCACCGCCGAGGAGATCTTCGGAGCGGTCGGCAAGACGCTCCGCGTCCCCGAGAGCCAGCAGGACGCCTGCACCGCCCTGTCCGGCTCCGGCCCGGCGTACTTCTTCTATCTGGTCGAGGCCATGACGGACGCGGGCATCCTGCTCGGCCTGCCCCGCGACAAGGCCCACGACCTGATCGTCCAGTCCGCGATCGGCGCCGCCGTGATGCTCCGCGACAGCGGAGAGCACCCCGTGAAGCTGCGCGAGAACGTCACGTCCCCCGCGGGCACCACGATCAACGCGATCCGCGAACTGGAGAACCACGGCGTGCGCGCCGCGCTCATCGCCGCCCTGGAAGCGGCCCGCGACCGCAGCCGCGAACTGGCCTCCGGCAACAACTAGCCGAGCAGCTCCCGACTGGCCCGGGCCTCCCGGGCCACAGCCCAGGACGCTCGGCAGCCTCCGGGTCACAGCGGGAAGACGGTGGGCCTGCCTACGCCGGCCCGCCGTCCCTCAGCTCACACCGACCCCGCCCACCCGGCACCCGCGTCTTCGCACCCGGCCCCTGCCGAGCCCTGCCGACGCGTACCGGATCGCATCAGTTCGCCGGCAGCAGCCCGATCGCCCGATAAACGGCATCGACTCTCGGCCTCGCCATGGTTCTGGCCTTCTCCGCCCCACTTCGGAGCACCCCCTCCACATACGCAGGATCCGCGCACAACTCCTTGTGCCTCTCCTGTACGGGCCTGAGGAGCTCGACCACGGCCTCGGCGGTGTCCTTCTTCAAAGCGCCGTACGACTCATATACACCGGCCAAGGCCTCGGGGTTCCCACCCCCACAGGCCGCGAGGATCTCCAGCAGATTCGAGACCCCCGGCCGCGCCTCCCGGTCGTACACGACGTCCTGACCGCTGTCCGTCACCGCGCGCATGATCTTCTTCCGCACGACATCCGGCTCGTCGAGCAGATAGACCACCCCCGGTCCCACGTCGTCGCTCTTGCCCATCTTGGACGTCGGCTCCTGGAGGTTCATCACCCGTGCGGCGACCTCCGGACGGGTGGCCCGGGGTACCACGAACGTGTGGCCGTACCGCTGGTTGAAGCGGACCGCCAGATCCCGGGTCAGCTCGACGTGCTGGGTCTGGTCCTCTCCGACCGGCACCTCGTCGGTTCCGTACGCCAGGATGTCCGCCGCCATCAGCGCGGGATACGTCAGCAACGACAGCCGCACACTCCCGCCGCGCTCCCGCTCCCGCGACGCCTTCTCCTTGTACTGGATCATCCGACGCATCTCCCCGTCGGTCGCGACGCACTCCAGCACGTACGACAGCCGGGCGTGTTCGTCCACATGGCTCTGCACGAACACGGTGCACAGGTCCGGATCGAGCCCGGACGCGAGCAACAGCGTCGCCGCCTGCCTGCTGAGCCTGCGCACCCGCGCCGGATCGTGGTCCACGGTCAGCGCGTGCAGGTCGACGACGCAGAACAGGGCGTCGGCCCGGTGCTGATCGACGTCGGCCCAGCGCCGTACGGCCCCCAGGTAGTTCCCCAGCGTCAGATGCCCGGTCGGCTTGACCCCGCTGAAGATCCGCGTCATCTCTCCACCTCCTGGTCGAGGCCGCCACGCCGGCCGGCCGGCTCTCCAGGAGGGAGATACAAGAACGGCCGCCGAGGCGGCGGCCGTTGAGTACATACGTGAGTACGGCCGCCGTCAGGCGGCCCACCACAGCTGGGTGCACGTACGCGTTGTCATGGAGACGAGCGTACGCCTCCAGGACACCGTCCGGACCCGAGTTGACACACCCTGGCCCCGTCCGTACTGTTCTCCGAGTTGTCCGACGTGAGCGCCGACTCCGGTCGGTCCCCGGACAGCCATTCCGCACCAAGCACTCAACGATCGACGACCTCGTCGTCGATGCGTTTTCATGCGTGTTTGCGAAATGAGGAATCCGCGTTCGAAAGAGCGCGACCCCGATTAGCTCGGGGGCCGCGATTCCGCTAAAGTCTCACTCGTCGGAACGGCCCAACAGCCGGGAAGACAAGCCCCACCGACAGGGAATCGGACGCGAAAGAGTCTGATAGAGTCGGAACCGCCGGAAAGGGAAACGCGAAAGCGAGAACCTGGAAAGCACCGAGGAAATCGGATCGGAAAGATCTGATAGAGTCGGAAACGCAAAACCGAAGGGAAGCGCCCGGAGGAAAGCCTGAGAGAGTCTCTCGGGTGAGTACAAAGGAAGTGTCCGTTCCTTGAGAACTCAACAGCGTGCCAAAAATCAACGCCAGATATGTTGATACCCCGTCCATCGGAAACTTCCGGTGGCGAGGTTCCTTTGAAAAAGTCCTG